>NZ_CP084580.1:2490701-2802039 GCF_021869765.1 Chryseobacterium sp. MEBOG06
GGGGATAAATTCTTTCGTAAAAGATTGATTTTGACTGATCTGTTCCTTGTTTTCGGATCTTTGCTATGGATGACTTTTGCCACTCAGTTGTGGATGCTGTACGCAGCCAGTTTACTGATTGGAGCAACATCTGTTATTCCGCAGTTATTCGTTCCCATAGCAGCTGAGCTTTCATCAGACAAAGAAAAATCTGCTAATATCGGGCTTGTCATGTCAGGACTTTTGCTGGGGATTCTTCTTTCCCGTTTCATAGGAGGTATTGTAGGAGAAGTCTGGGGTTGGAGAGCGATGTTTGGTATTGCAGCGGGGCTCATGATTTTAGTTTGGCTGGCTGTCTATAAAATGCTTCCGGAACTGCATCCCAATTTCAAAGGAACCTACAAAGAACTGATGCGTTCTGTAGCCCACCTTGCCAAAACACAGCCTATTCTTCAGCTTGCGTCATTCCGTGGAGCAATGGCTTTCGGTTCTATGTGCGCACTGTTTACAACATTGGTATTCCACATGGAAAAACCACCTTTTAATGCCGGATCTTCTGTGGTAGGAAGCTTTGGACTGGCAGGGGCAGTTGGGGCTTTAGCAGCAGCTAAAGTAGGGAAGCTGCAGAAATATCTGGATATCAACCGAATTATACTATATTCATTACTGATTGTTATAGGAAGCTGGGGATTCACTTATTTTGCAGGAGAAACCTATTGGGGGCTTATTATAGGAGTTATTTTGGTAGACCTTGGCGTACAGTCAAGCCACATTATGAACCAAACGAACTATTTCCTTATAAAATCCAATGCCGTCAACAGACTGAATACGGTATATATGGTTTCCTATTTTATTGGAGGCTCTCTGGGAACATGGTTAGCTTCTGTTGCATGGCAAAAAGCACAATGGGGAGGTGTTTGCTTTGTAGGGACAGTATTTGGAGTGCTGGCGCTCATCGCTCATATCCTTTTCTGTAATAAAGTAAACAAGCATACTTTAAATACTTAATTCTTACTGGAAAAGCGCATAAAGACATAAATGTAATGCATTCAATTTTATCAGAGATTGATATGAGAAAACTTAGGTCTTTATGTTTTTGATATTTTAAACTAACAAATTTTAAGATATTTATTTGGTGAATATCTTTGATCAGGGGGAGATTTTATTCAGATTCTTCCTGTTCCTGGATCAATTCTCTGTGTTTTCCACCCCATTCACTCAGGGAATTCCATATTGGGATCAGTTCTCTTGCAATATCTGTAAGTTCATAATCTACTCTTGGCGGAACCTGAGCATAAACCGTTCTTTTTACCAACCCTTCCTTTTCAAGCTCTCTCAGCTGTAAAGTGAGCATCCTTTCCGTTATTCCTAAAATAGATTTCCTAAGCTCACTAAACCGTAGCTTTTCGATCTTTAACTTATCAAGAATCAGAAGTTTCCATCTGCCTCCGATCTTACAGACGGCATAGGTCAAATCACACTCATGGATATACTGTCTGTTGATGCTGTTGGTTGAATTTTCTTTTATCTTTCCCATTACTTACAAATTTGTTAGTACCATACAATTCGCTGTATACCGTGCAAATGTAAGGCTTGAAGTTTAATTTTGCTAACAGAAAAAGAAAATAGTCAGCAGTAAAGAACAATAGCGCTCACGTTCACTGCAAAAAATAATACTAACATAAATTTTAAAACAAAAATGCAGTTAACATCCAAGGTTACCCAGATATTAGATCATTTAGATAAAATACAGCCGTTCAATGCTCAGAATCCATTAGATGGAATGCGGAAATATCTTGAAACAATGTCTTTCCAGCTCAGTGGAAAAAAAGAGCCGGTAGCTATGATTGAAGAAGTCAGTATTCCAAAAGAAAATCACCGGATTCCTGTTCGTATTTACCGCCCTAAAGGAATGAATGCTGAGAAATCATCTGTTATTATTTATATCCATGGCGGATGGTTTATTGCGGGAGGTTATGAAACCCATGATGCGGTAGTTCGTAAATTAGCCAATAAAACAGGATCTGTAATTGTTTTTGCAGACTACCGTTTAGCTCCTGAACATCCGTTTCCGGCAGGTTTGAATGATTGTTTGGATACTGTAAAATGGATCGTAGATAACGCAGAAGTTCTGGGAATTGATCAAAATAAAATAGGCATTATAGGTGACAGTGCAGGCGGAGCTCTTGCAACAGCGGTCTCTACCCAAATGGGGAAAGATTTTAAATTTCAGGTATTAATTTACCCTGCGGCGGATAATAAGCTCAATACAGGAACCTGGGAAACCTATGAAAACGGCCCGGTTCTCAACAGGCAGGGCGGTGTGGAAGCATGGAATTCATATCTTCCCGAAGAAGAGATTGATAATCCTCTTGCTATCCCTGTTTTGATAAAAGATTTTAAAGAAACACCACCCACTTTGGTCATCCTGGCTGAACATGATCCGTTGCTTGACGACGGGAAACAGCTTTCTGGGAATATGAAAAATGCCGGAATACCTCTCAAAACAAGTTTTTATAAAGATATGATTCACGGGTTTATGCATATGGGAGATGTACTGGATGAAGTGCAGACCGCAATAGATGAGATGTCTCTGTTTGTCCATCAGAATTTTGAAAATGTCAAAAAACATCAATAATGAAAACATTCGCCTATATTGGATGCCTTGGATTCATTGCTGTTATTACCACAGAATTCGGGATTATCGGAATTCTGCCACAGGTTGCAGAGTATTATAAGATCAGTATTGACAAAGCAGGTTATCTTTTAAGTGCCTTTGCATTGGTGATTGCTCTTACAGGTCCTTTTATGACCTTATTGACTTCGGGAATTGACCGGAAGAAAATAATGACAGCATCCTTATTTATGTTTCTGATTACAGGGATTGTTTCCTCCTTTTCACCGCCTTTCTGGCTGTTGATGCTGGTAAGGATTCTTCCTGCATTTTTACAGCCTGTTTACATTGCCACCGCTTTGTCTGTGGCAGTAGCTCAGGCAGATGAAAATAAGAAAAATGAACTGATGAGTATCGTTTTCAATGGGGTAACAATTGCTATGGTAACTACGGTTCCTTTTGCGACATGGATATCAGGGCTTTATTCCTGGGAATATTCTTTTATGGTGCAGACAGCGGTAAGTTTAATAGCCTTAATTATTATTCAGCTGATGCTGCCTTCTATTCCGGTAAAAGAAAAAAAATCCTATGGAAGCCAGATCAATATTCTGAAAAAGCCTGTATTTATTTTCAGTACGCTGACTAATTTTTTTATGATTACAGCCTGGTTTTCTACCTACAGTTATTTCGCTGATTATCTGAGTAAAGCAAAAGGAATGGATACTTCAATGATCAGTTATATGCTTTTCCTGTTCGGAATTATAGGAATTGTGGCGAACTGGACTGCTGGCAAGATGCTCAATAAAAATGTAGCAGGGACGACTGCTTTTTTCCTTTCGGGAACGATTTTGATACCGATACTCTTTTATATTTCTGACGGAAACCTTTGGGCTACCATTCTAGTGATAGGTATTTGGGGTTTTCTTTACTCACCAAGTTTCCTGAATGCATCTACGTATATGATTTCTTCAGCTCCTGGTGCACTGGAGTTTGCCAACAGTCTGGCTACATCATTTGGAAATCTCGGAGTTACCTTAGGGACCACAATTGGCGGTTGGATCATTGTTACAAAAGGAGCAGAATACACTCCATGGATTGGTTTAGTTTTCGGGCTTCTTGCTTTTTTAATGATGATTTTAAGAAGCATATTTGAAAAGCGCAATCAGCAGTTAGCTCCTTGTTAAATTTAAACTGTAATAAATTTTATTACATTAAAAAAATGTCGTAAATTTGTAGCCTAGAATTTAATATAAAATACAATGAAAATAGAAATCTGGTCGGACGTAATGTGTCCGTTTTGCTATATCGGAAAAAATAATTTTGAACAGGCTTTAGACAAACTGCCATTTAAAGATCAGGTAGAAGTAGAGTGGAAGAGCTTTCAGCTGGACCCAACTTTAGATCCTGGTAAAACTCAGAATACAATGGAATATTTTAAAGAAAAGAAAGGTTTTCCTGAAGCTCAGGCTTCACAAATGATCAGCCAGGTTGCCCAAATGGGAAAAGGAGCCGGAATTGACTTTAATTTTGAAAAAGCTTTGATTACAAATACCTTTAGTGCTCACAGACTGCTTCATCTAGCAAAAAAGCATCACAAATCGAATGAGATGGAAGAAGCTTTATTTATTGCTCATTTTATTGACGGTAAAAATGTAGGTGATGCTGAAGTATTGGTTTCTCTTGCTGAAAATGTAGGAATTGATAAAGAAGAAGCTATGCAGGCTGTTACTTCCGATCAATTGGACTACGAAGTGAATCAGGATATTATGGAAGCAAGAAATAATGGCGTTTCCGGCGTACCATTTTTTGTGCTCAACGGTAAATATGCAGTTTCCGGAGCCCAGCCGGTAGAAGTGTTTGAAAATGCGCTTCAGCAGACGTATAATGAAACCGTAAGTCCTTTCAAGGATCTTTCCGGTGGAAGCGGTGCTTCCTGCGATGCTGACGGATGCAGTATTTAATCTTTAACCCCAGAACAAATGAAACCGTTTTGGGGTTTTATTTTTTTATTTGGGATTGATTGTTTATAATATCTCTCTTATCTTTGTAGAAACCGCTAAGTAGATACAAATCCATTTTTTCAATGATAAAAATTAATAATGAGCTCCATTATCCTATTGCAGACACTCTTTTTGTTTTTGCATTGGATTCAGAAGCAGGAACAGTGTTTGAAGGGAAAAACAAATTGATCACAGGGATCGGAAAGGTGAATGCAGCTATTGAACTGACCAAAGAAATTCACGCAAGGAGACCGAAACTGATTGTCAATTTAGGCTCTGCAGGGAGTAAAGGATTTCATAAAGGAGAAGTGGTATGCTGCACAAAATTTATCCAGAGAGATATGAATGTAAGGGGCCTTGGATTTAAATTATATGAAACCCCTTTATCCGGAGTTCCTCCTGTACTTGAATATGGTCTTAAAATGGATACTTTGAAAGAAGGGACCTGTGGAAGCGGCGACAGTTTTGAAATGAATCATACCGAAACAGATTATAATATCGTAGATATGGAAGCATATCCGCTGGCACTGATTGCCAGGAAGGAAAATATTCCGTTTCTATGTTTAAAGTATATCTCTGATGATGCAGGAAGTGACGCGGCGGACGATTGGAGTGTACAGGTACATCTGGCTTCTGAAGCATTTAAAAAAATATTATTTTCATAAAATCTGACAGTCATGACATCCATTATTATCAATAAAGCTTTATCTGAAGATGTAGAAATTATCCGTGATCTGGGGATACAGACTTTTTCTGAAACGTTTGCAAAAGACAATTCTGCAGAAGCCATGAAAAAATACCTGGAAGAAAGCTTTAATGCGGAAAAGGTAAAATCAGAGCTAAACAATCCGGACTCTCATTTTTATATTGCCTGGGAAGAGGACAATCCTGTAGGATATCTGAAAATGAATATAGGGAATGCCCAGACGGAATTGCAGGACGAGACGAGTCTTGAAATTGAAAGGATTTATGTAAAGAAAAGTCATCATGGTAAAAAGGTAGGCCAGCTTTTGTACAATCAGGCACTGGAAACCGCTCAAAGTTTTAAAAAATCTTATGTATGGCTGGGAGTTTGGGAAGAGAATCTAAGGGCTTTAAATTTTTACAGGAAAAATGGCTTTATTGAATTTGATAAACATATTTTCAGGCTAGGTGAGGAGGAACAGACGGATCTTATGATGAAGAAAATGTTGGATTAAAAATGACATTCAATTTCCCATCATGAACAACTCTGAATTTTTGAAGCAGCTTAATCAGTATTATCCGCTATCCGATGAAACGGTTAAAGACCTGATGGATATTTGTACAGAAGAAAGATATGTGAAAAATGAGCTTCTTCTGGAAGCCGGGAATATGGCAAGGTATTATTATTTTATAAAATCAGGGCTGATAGGATATTATACAACAGATCACGATGGAGATACTATTTATAAAATTTTCTTTGAAGAAAACAGTTTTGTAGCTTCTACGGCTGCCATTATTAAAAATGAGCCCAGTGATTTTAATATTATTGCTCTTGAAGACTGTTCAGTAATACAATATCCCGTAAAAGCCTATAGAGATCTGCTTACAAAACACCATGATCTGGCTCTTTTTCAAATTCATTATTTAGAAAAAAACTGGGTGGTAAAAAAAGAACCGCTGGAAGTTTCTTTGAAATATGAAACAGCAAAGAAACGGTATTTACAGCTCCTTGAAAACGAATCCCTTTATAAAAGATTAAAACAGCATCATATTGCTTCCTATCTGGGGATTACTCCTACACAGCTTAGCCGCATAAAAAAGGAAATAAATTAACAAACGCTTCAACATATGTTGAGGCGTTTCTGTTTTTTTCAACGGACCTTTGTCACGTCATAAGATCAAAGTATAAATTTTTAACTACAGAGATGATGTATAGAGGTCCTTTTTAATCAGTCATATCTGATTGTATTCTTAACCATTATATATTCGTGAATCTTTAGGTTAAAATTTATAAAACTCTTTTATTTAAAACAAAAACAGCTTAAATTTATAGAAGATGTACTCTGATGCTATGCTCATCATTAATTAAATATTTCAAGCATGAAAAAGTTAATCAACATTCTATTTGTTCTGACTGCTTTTGCACAGTTTTCAGCACAAAAAATTATTCATCAGGAAATTTTCAGTCCGAAAATGAATAAAAAGATCAAAACCATTATTATCACTCCTAATCTTCAAGCCAATACAACGTATCCATCGGTGTACATTCTTCATGGTTTCAGTGGAAATCCGGATAGAATTATCAAACAGGATATTCCGGATCTTGTTCAGAAAGCTCAGCAGAACAAAACCATTTATGTTTTGCCGGACGGAAATTACAGCTCATGGTATCTGGATAGTCCAATTATCAAGGATTCACAATATCAGACTTTTATAGGAAAAGAACTGGTAGAATTCATTGATAAGAACTATCCTGTGAAAGCTGAAAAAAAATACAGAGGTATTTTGGGCTGGAGTATGGGCGGCTATGGTGCTACAAACATCGGGGTAACTTACAATAAAACATTTGGAATTGTGGGAAGTTCTTGTGGTGCATTGGATTTCAATGTATTTGGAGAAGGGTATCAGAAATACATGGTTAATAAAGTAGCTGGACCATTAGAGTCTATCAATCCCAATTTTCTTACTGATAATAAAATAAAACTTATGGCCGCGGCAGGACAGCAGTATATTTTTGACTGTGGTACAGACGACACCCAAATGATTGCCATGAACAGGAATTTTCATAAGAAGCTGACGGAACAGAAAATTCAGCATCTGTACACGGAATCTCTGGGAGGACACGTTACCGAATACTGGAGCAGGTCATTATCAGAACAACTGGCGTTATTTGACCGATTTTTTAAACAATAAATTATAAAACCCTCATACAGTACAGATGAGGGTTTTGTTTCTGATGTAAAATCAGGAGATTTATGTAATCTGATGTTACGAAACACTGTATTTGTAAGTTTCGGCTAAAGCCTATGGAATTCTAATTTTTTAGTAAAACGGACTTTAGTCCGTTTTTATTGAATAGAAATCTTCTGTATATTTTCAGAATGATAAGCTTTAGCGAAAACCTAAGAAAAACAAAACTCCGGAAAAATTAATTCCAGAGTTTTTAGTAAAATAAGACTTTTATGTGACTTTGATTATATTGCTGTATTACACGTTTTTATGAAGTTTCAATTATAGCTTTATTTAACTTGGTTTTATAATTCTTAAGTAAAAATAAAGTAACAATTCCTACTGTTAATTCTATCATCGCGCTTCCCCAATAAATACTTTTAATTCCAAAGTAATGCGGTAAAATCAGCATCAAAGGAATATAAAGAATAATCTGACGGAAGAAAACCAGAAAGCTGGCTTTCTTACTCTGGTTGACGGCCGGATAATAGGAGAGAGCCAGCACGGTAACAGGAAGTAAAGGCAATACTGAAAAGAACAATCTGAAATCAATAATTTGATGGTATTCGGCAGAATAACCGGGAAGCATCAGGCCAATCAACTGTTCCGGGAAAACTAGAGCAACCAGAAAGAAGGGGGAAAGAATACCTACTCCTGCCAGGATATAGGTTCTGAGGAATTTTTTGGCCCTGTTATATTGTCCGGCCCCAAAATTCATTCCTACCACAGGCTGCAAACCTCTCATCAATCCAAATAAAGGGGTCATCAGAAAGAGGAAAAGCCTGTTCAGAACCGTAAAAAAGGAAATATCCCTTTCTGTTCCATAGGCAGCAATAGCATTAAAAATAATAATGCTCTGAATGACTCCCATTACTGATAATATCATCTCCGGAAGGCCCAGTTTTACAATTCTTTTTCCAATATTTTTATCATAAGAGAGGGATTTCCAGTTGGTAGAAAAAGAGCTTTTTCCTTTAGCATAATAATAAAATCCTAATAGAGAATAAATCAGCATGCCGCAGTTGGTAGCCCATGCAGCTCCGGCCACTCCCCATCCGAATACAGAGATAAAGACAGGTTTTAGGATAATATCAATAATAAGTCCCACGGTGATCATTGACGCTGCAGTTTTCATTTTTCCTTCCGCTCTTACCAGCATATTCAATGCTAAACCGTAAATCCAGAAAACGGTTCCGATAAGGGTAACCCGGAAATATTCTACAGCAATATTCTGGAGATTTCCTTTTGCGCCCATCATTGCCATTAATTCATGGGCATAGATATAAGCAGGGACGGTACATAAAATTGAAAAGCAGATACACAGGACATTAAAGCTTCCAAATAACCGATAAAGCTTATCTTTATTATTTTCTCCTATCCAGATGCTGACTGCCGCTCCTGCTCCGGTCCCGGCGAGCCTTCCAAAGCCCAAAACAATCTGAGAAAGGGGATAGGCCATTCCTACAGCAGCTAGTGCCTGAGTATTGATAAGATATCCTACAAAAATGGCATCCAGAAAATTGTTGATTCCATAGAGAACGATAGCCGCAACGGCAGGCCATGAGGTTTCCCACATGACCTTTTTCATATCACCTTCTAAGATGAATGTTTTGCGGTCCATGTTTTTTGGGTATTAAACTCCTGAAAAGCAATTCTTTTTTCCATTTTATAAATTTCTCTTCCGGTAATAGCATTAATGATCAGTGCATTTCTGTAGGCTCCCATCCCAAGATCCGGTGTTACAAAACCATGGGTGTGAAGTTCTACATTCTGCACAAAAATATTTTCTGCCTGATCTACCGTGTAATAACGGCTTACTTCAAATAGCCCTTCTTCAGTTCTCTGGATAAGGTTTTCTATTCCTTTTAAGAACTTCGGCTCTTTGTATTTGTAACCTGTTGCGAGGATTATATAATCTGAAATATGTGTAAATGTGGTATTATCCTGTATATGTGTAAAATTCAATGCGTAAGAATTTCCTTCAGGAAGGATGTTATCCAGTTGGCAGCTAGGTTTTAGTGCTACGTTTAAAGGTGTGTTTCCTACACTCATTCCGTACAATGTGTCGAAAATATCATTGATAAGCTCAAAGTTGATCCCTTTATATAGTGGTGGCTGCTTGGCAAGAACTGCCTTACGTTGTGAAGCAGGCATATTATAAAAATGATCTACATATTCAGGTGAAGTTAATTCCAGAGTTAATTTGGAATATTCCATTGGGAAAAATCGGTCCGGTCTTGTAAACCAGCTCATGAAAAAACCATTTTCCGTTTCCGGAAGAAGATCCTGGAAAATTTCTGCAGCACTCTGCCCGGAACCTATAATGGAAACGGAATTTGCATTAAGTATATTCTCCTTATTATTCAGGTATTCTGAAGTATGAATAACATTTGGGAAGTCTTTATCCTGCATAAATGCCGGCAGGCTTGGCTGTGTACCCGTTCCCAATACAATCTTTTTAGTCTGATATTTTTTAACATCATTATTCTTAAGATCCAGTACATCAATGATAAATACCTGTTCAGCTTCGTTATAGGCAATACTTTCTACTTTTTTTCCAAACAAACAGCTCTGCAGCTGATTAGCAGCCCACTGACAGTATAAATTATATTCTTTTCTTAAAATAAAAAAATCTTCCCTTATATAAAATTTGTACAGACGATCTGTTTCTTTCAAAAAGTTGAGAAAGCTGTATTTGCTTTTCGGGTCAGCCATTGTTACCAGATCTGCCATAAAAGGAACCTGTAATGTTGCATTATCAAGCATCAGCCCTGGATGCCAGTCAAAACCATCCGCCTGATCCAGAAACAGGGCAGAAATACTTTCTACAGGATCAAGAAGAGCTGCCAATCCAAGGTTGAAAGGACCAATCCCGATCCCGATAATATCATATGTTTTATTATTTTCCAATGTATTCTATTTTATAAATTCTTAGTAAAAACTTCGACTCTTTTCATGTAATTTTTTTGATTACAGTCAGGCTGAACAGAGTCGAAGCCTGATCATTATTTTTTTGAAAGCCTTTTCAATCAATTATGCATTATTTGCCTCCAATTTACTTTCCGGGCATTTTTCCCAGTAATTTTCACGGGTGCAGAAAGTAAGATAAGCTGTTTTATGAGGCATGGTAATGATTCCTTCTCTTGTATACCCTAGCTTGGTGATCAGCCTGTCAGTAGGAACAGCCTCTACAGAAGCTTCACCAATGCATTTTCCAACTTCCGGAAGAGAGAAAATATAATCTAACGCCACCTGGAAGGATTCAAAAGAATATTTTTTATCCTTATGGGTTTCTGCAACAAAGAAGTGGGTTCCGTAATCTGTAGGAAGGGAATCATAATAAGCCCCTACAATGTCTCTCATTGGCCAGTAAGGCTCAAAGCTGAACTGTGGTATACCGTTTATTTCTCCGATAAAGCTGTGTTGCTCATCACTTGGAAGAATTGTTCTGAACCAAAGTTCGAGATCTCTTTTCGGACCATCCATTTTCCAGTAAGGTTTTGCGTGTTCCATATTGAACCATTCATGGATCATTTCAAAATCATTTTCAATATCGAAAGGCCTGATGCTGATGGTTAGATTTTCATCCTCAAAATGACGGGAATACACGGTTTCAGTTGTAGAAGGCTTAATCAACTGATGACTGTAGAAATATTTGGTAAGAGGGTTAGGCGTATCAAGAAAAACAGCCGGATATTCCAGAGACTCATCTGCCTCATTGATATTCTGTAAGCTGGTGATCAGATTTCCTTTAGTATACCAGTTTCTTTTGTTGGTAATATAGCTTACCAGCCCTGTTTCGTCTTCATTTTCAAGCTCTTTGAAGGCTTTGTATACCAGGTTGATCAATTTTTTCTCATCCGCTAACCTGTTGCATCCTAAAGCGTTAACCACTCCTAAGATATTGTTGGTGACCAGATAATAAGTGTACTTTGGTGCAAGAGATTCTTCATCGATAATCGATTGACTTTCATCTGCTATTCCCGGAAGAGCGTCGGAAACCAGTTCTTTTCTTCCTTCTCTGAAGAAGAATCCCTGATTGTCTCTGAAGTAAATTTTCGCAGGAAATCCGTTTTTATCAAGCTCTATCATTACATTTTGCTGGTGGAATTCACAGGCAAGTCCGTAAGTATTCAGGATTCTTACAATAGGTCTTACACAAAGGTGAAGATATTGTTTAAACCATTCTACAGCAATCTTTTCTACAGATTGGCCCAGTTTTTCAGCGGTAGTTGTAATAATGTTTTGTAGTCTTGAAGGTTTTCCAAGAATTCCGTCCTGGCATAAAGCAGCTAAAAGAGTTACATTTTTATTTTTGTTCTCTCCCTGAAAAGGATTTCTTCTGATGCTGATATTGAATCCGTTGATGACCTTTCCATTAAAGGTAACAGCCATAAAAGCGGGATCAACCATAAAGTCTATTTCCGGAAAATCTCTCTGTAGATTGGTACCCCAATCTGTCTTCAGAAGCCTGCTGATATCATAACCGCGATGAAGTTCCGGGTACAGATTGATCCTCTCAGAGTTGGTGATTTTTACATGCAGAGAAAACTTAAACATCCATTTGTTGTCTTCACTGTATACCGTTCTTACCGAGGAAGTAGGAGTGAAGTATTCTCCGTAATGTCCCAGTGCAAAAAGGACGCCCTGTTCCTCCATAATCTGTACATTTTCCTGACCTAGCAGATAATCAGCTTCCCAAGGGTGCATAGGTAGAATATGATATTCAGGATGCTGATCCCAAAGTTTCTTGTGCTCAGGATTTAGAACCGGATAGATTTTTTCACCAAGTTCTTTGCTTACAAGCTCTCCGTCGGCATTTTTTTCAATCATATTTTCCGGATTCACAAGGAAATAAAATAATTGAAATCTTCCGGAAGTCTCAGGAGAATACTTCAATAGGTCTTCACCGTTAAACCCCTGTTTCGATTTTGGAACCGGATGAAGAATATGTCCTAAAATAAGAGACTGCTCAGCTTCAATGAAAGACATTTCCAAATCATTGATCGGCTTTTTCGTATGTATCGAATGATAGAGATATTCCGTCAGATTGTCAATACTGTTATTTAATCTTTCCAGAACATTGGAAGCATCGATGCCCGGATGAAGCTCTTTTGAATATTCTGCCGTAAGAGTCATAAAGCCGTAAACATTCAATTCTGAAACTTCGTCCGTATTCAGATCTCTCATCAATACCGGAAAATCAAAAAGGTGTCTTCCGCTCTCAGAAAAATAGGCAACAGGAATATAAACGTCACATCCTATAGAAGAAAAGTCGATTCTGATGTGAAGATTCGTTGGCGTTTCTTTAAGATAGGCAGAGATTGCTTCATCATATTTAGGAATACCAAGGTAACGGCTCCAGTTTGTAAATTCTTTCATGTAGCAGTTGATAAGCGACGTGTAGTTTATCTTTTCTGCGTATTCTGATATATTAGTTGACTTCAATGTATTCATTTCCGTATTTTTTAATGATGTTAAGTATAGATTTAATGTCTTCAATGGTGGTAAGAGGATTAAGGATGGTAAACTTCAGATAAAACTGTCCGTTTACTTTAGTTCCTGCCGTAAGTGCATTTCCGTGTTTATAGAGTTGTGATTTGATGTATGTATTGATCCTGTTCAGGTCAAAAGTTTTAAAGGGGTCTGCAGAATAACGGAAAACTAATGCTGAAATATCAGAAGAGTTTAGAAGTTCAAAATGAGGGTCATTTTCCAGAGCTTCAACTGCTTCACAGGCAGTCTTGATAATCCTGTCTATATAAGTTCCCAGTCCTTTTTTACCAATAATTCTCAGGGTGAACCAAAGTTTCAGTGCGTCAAATCGTCTTGTGGTCTGGATCGATTTATTAACCTGGTTGGGAATTTCATCTTCATCATGATCCTTAGGATTCAGATAGTCAGCATAATGGGTGATAAGTCTGAAATAGTTTTTATCCTTTACCAAAAATCCGCTGCTGCTTACCGGCTGGAAAAAAGCTTTATGATAATCTACTGTTACAGAATCTGCTTCTTCAATTCCATTGATCAGATGACGGTGCTTTTCTGTCAAAAGCAATGCACATCCGTAGGCTGCATCTACATGAAACCAGAGATTATGTTTTTTGGCGATCCCTGCGATACTGATCAGAGGATCTACATTTCCAAAATCCGTAGTTCCGGCAGTGGCTACAACGGCGATAGGAATGTTTCCGTTTTCAATTTCCTTTCTTATTGCATCTTCCAGCAATACACTGTTCATCCTGAAAGAACGATCTGTTTTTATTTTAATAACAGCCTGTTCGCCAAGACCTAACATGGACGCGCTTTTCTGAATACTGAAATGAGCGGCTTCAGAAACAAAAATCCTGAATCGGTGTGCTTCTATAGGAAGTCCGTCTTTCTTAATGTTATGATTTAAATATTTAACAGAAAAATGATCTCTTGCCAAAAGCATTCCCATCAGATTGCTTTGAGAGCCTCCGCTGGTAAAGATTCCGTCTGAATATTGATCAAAACCTATCTCACTGCAGGTCCATTCAATAAGTTTCTGTTCCATCAGAGTTCCTCCGGCACTCTGATCCCAGGTATCCAGGGAAGAATTGATGGAGCTGATCATTGCTTCTGCTGCAACAGCAGGTATCACTACCGGACAATTGAGGTGGGCTACATATTTAGGATGATGGAAGGCAACTGCGTGTTGTGTATAGAGATCGTTTACCTCATCAAACAGCTCTTCGTAGCTTATAGGAGGAGAATTAAGGTCTATATATTCAAACTGCTTCCTCAGCTCTTTGGGCGAAACACCACTGAAAGGCCGGCGGGTATCCTCTAAAAATGCAATGACACTCTGCTGTGTTCTATGCATCGCACTCTGATATTCGTGAATGTTTATATCACAGAATAAATTTTCCAGATTTGGGAAAAGAGTATCCTTTTCCGACACAATCTGCTCGGTAATAGCTGTATTCATAGATAAGGTGAATTAGTGTTCTTTTACTCTCTAATGGTAAATTTTGATGTATGAATTTAAAAACTGATATACTTTAAACCACTGTGTCAAATTCTTGATCTTCATCCCTTAAAAGATTTTTGTTTGATAAGGTTTTTATAAATTTTGACTTCGTCAAATATTTGATTTGTGGCTTAAAATAGATCAAAATAGTAATATGATAAGAAATTAATAATTAATCGTGTAACCTACAGAAAACGTTGTTCCGCGGCCCTGATAAGCAAATGCTTTCTGAGGAGCACCATAGAAAAATTCTGAACGCTGCCCCCAAATGGTTGTATATTGCTTATTGAAAATATTCTGTACCCCGAAGTTGATGGTTCCCTTATTGAGTTTTACATCTCCTACAAAATCAAACAGGGTATAGCCGTTGATTTTCATGTCTGCCAGATCTGTGTAGTTCATTGAGTTTTGCATTTGTAATCTCAGTGAGAATCTTTTCGCATTCCAACCTGTGAAAACCATGAACTTGGAAGGGTTGGTGGTATATACGGACTGATTTTGCCAGCCTTTATCTACTGTTTGGGTTTCAGACTGCATAAGCAGAAGATTTCCTCCCAATTCAAGTCCCTGAGCAAAACGGTATCCTACCGCTCCTTCAAAACCGTAATTTCTGAGCTTCTGATCAAGAAGAGAAACCGTAAATGCGGCATTATCTATTTTTAAAGTTTTACTGGATAGCGCATAGAAAAAAGAGCCCTGTGCGTATAATCCAGCCTCAGACGTTCTGTTATGTCTGAACCCGAGCTCTATCTGGTCTGTCTTGATTCCGCTTAACGGCTGTTCGGCGATATTCATACTGTTTAAAAGATTCCAGCGGTTATTGTCCAGCTGATATTTTCCAAAACCATAAGATTTTGCAGCATCCGGAACCGCAAACCCTTGTGAAAAGCTAAACCAGGTCTGCCATGCAGGAGTGAATTTATAAAGTAAACTTCCATTCAGCAGCGTAACGTCGTAATTGTTTTTTCCTCCTTTTACAACATCTGCGGAATTTCCATATCCGAAATGCATATAAACCTGCTCTTTAAATCCAACAAAATCATCAAGCTTTACATTGATGAACTGCTGTCTTACCCCTCCGGATAAAGTAAGCTGTTTTGTAATGTTCCAGTCAGCCTGAATAAAACCTGCCAGAGTGAATATTCTGGTATCCGGATATCTTCCTACAAAAGCATCTGCTTTATTGATCAGTCCACCGGATTCACTGCTTATTTTTGGATTGAAAATTGCCTGATCACCGTTGAAATTTTCAAAATCTAAATCTGTTCCGTAAGTAAAATTAAAAGCGTTCCATTTTTTTGACAAAACAGCTTTGGCTCCGTATACATCAGTATTTCCTCTTCCTGAAGAAAGAAATACCGGAAGAACAACACCTGCCGGAGGCTTTGGAATCTCTGCAAAAGAAGCCCCGAAATCAGCTTCCTCACGTCTTCCGTAAGCCTGAACAAGTAAATTGTGACCTCCTAAAATATTACGCAGACTATACTGTAAATTAGCCATGAAACGCTCTGTACGGGGTACTACATCAGAATCAGCCCCTCCAAGTACATTGATAAGATCCGGATTTTTAGTGGTAAATCCAGCGAAGCCAGAACCAAAAGAAAGCCATTTTTTATTTCTGACCTTTGAGTTATAATATTGAAGATCTACACTTATATCCTGATCAGGACTTAATTTGACACTCAGGCTTCCTAAAAGATCAATAGATCTGTTGTACTGATAGTCAGCCTGTTTCACATCCGTAATGATTTGATTTCCATCCGCGTCAAAAGCACCTTCATTTTGAGTGAAGGCAGCTCCGAGTCTGAATTTTACCTTATCACTTCCACCTTCAATTGACTGTGCAATTCTTTTATCCAGATCATCTTTATTAAAACCTGTTTTAAGCCCCGCAGAAGTTTCGAAAGCCAGTTTATTTGAGGTTGGTTTTTTGGTGATAATGTTGATGATCCCTCCCGTAGAATCTCCACCGTAGATGGCCGATGCACCGGATAAAACCTCAATTCTTTCGATATTAAAAGGATCTATTGCGTCAAACTGTCTGCTGGCAGCTCTGGTACTGTTCAGTGAAACCCCGTTGAGCATTACCAAAACATTTCTTCCTCTCATATTCTGAGCATAATTGGTCCTTCCCTGATTTCCAAAATCAAAACCGGGAATCATATTTCCCAATACCTCTTTCAACCCGGCACCGCCTCTGATTTGTGTCTGGAGTTCTTTTTCCCCAATGATCCAGACCGTTCCCGGAATATCGCTGATTTGTTTCGGAGAACGTGAAGATACCAGAATAACTTCGTTAATATCTTTTGTGGTAATACTGTCCTGCTTGCTTTGAGCAGAAGTATGTGCAGTAAGGGCAGTCAGTAGAATGACTGAAAGTGCAAATTGTCGTTTCATTTATTTAGAACAATTAAAAATAGTGGAGTAAATATAGAATATTATTGAGTAAAAAATAACCATGATTTTTATCACATATTTCAAACCAATGTGAGTACGGCGATAATAAGTCACAAACAGAAGACCTCTTTTATCAAGATTTATGCGGTACAATTAATTTTTTTCAAGTCTCAAAATGAGACAAAAATAAATGTAACGAACTTCAGAATTAACGAAAATGTAATATTAAGAAGGGTAGAAAAGGCTAAAAAAGCATCAAAATGAAGACTAAAGAAATCCCCAAAATGATAAGCTAGGCAAACCATTTTGAATTTTTTGAAAAAATCTCAACACTTTTTTCCATTTCACCGGCATTAAGATCTCCAAATCCTAATCTCATGGCAGTCAGGTTTTTATTCTGATAAAGCAGCGTTTTTGGAATAAAAAGATTCTCACTGGCACAATTGCGGCTGAGCTGCATCAGGTTGACAGGAATATTCCATTCCAGCCAGATGGCCAGACCTCCGGAAGGTTTTTGAAAAGAAATGAAATCACCTAAGTTTTCCTGTAGTAAATTGCTGAGATAATCCCGTCTTTCCTGATATACCTTTAATGATTTTTTCAGATAACGATTTATTTCTCCTTCAGAAATCATTTCGCCAAGGGCCCTTTCCATCAGAATATCTCCTTGTCTGTCGATGATTCCAAGATATTTCCTCATTTCTGCCATCAGATTTTCAGGTGCTACAATAAAGCCGGTTCTGAAGCCTGGAGCCAATGATTTTCCGAAAGATCCTATATAGATAACCATTCCATTGGTATCTGCACTCGCTAGAGGGAGAATCGGGCTTTTATCATAATGAAATTCATAATCATAATCGTCTTCAAGAATGATAAATCCATATTCATGGGCAAGCTCCAGAAGTTCCAGTCTTCTTTGGGCACTTAGGGCAACAGTAGTAGGATAGTGGTGGTGGGGAGTAAGATAAAGCATCCTTATCTTCTGCTTTTTGCACGCTTCCCGTACATTTTCTACAATAATTCCCTCTTCATCTATAGGAATTGAGACCATATTAACACCCGCTTTCATGAAGATCATATTCACCGAAAAGTAACTTAATGCTCCTACGAGAACTACGTCACCGGGAGAAAGAAGGATTTCGGAAACAATATAAATACTCATTTCTGTACTTCTGGTGATCAATAGGTTATTTTTAGAAATAGGTAGTCCACGTGATAAATTCAGGTATCTGGATAAATGTTCTTTGAAAAATTCACTTCCATCATGGTTGTAATGGCCGGATATTTTTTGATGAGATTTACGCTTAAGAATAGAGCTGTAAAACCGGGAGTGCTGTCCGATCTGAGTGAGCCTGATATCCGGTACCCCGTCATTAAATACAAATTCGCAGTCTGAATGTTCAAACGGATTATCAAGGATATTTGATGTTTTAAATGAAAAACCAGTGTTTTTTGGATAGTTTTGAAGGTTGTTTTGTTCAAAGTCATGAACTTTAACAGGTTTTTCCTGTTCTTTTCCAATGATGAACGTTCCTTTATTCGGCAGACTCTCCGTCCAGCCCTGAGCTGATAATTCATCATATACTGCCACTGCTGTATTTCTATGAATATCGAGCATATCACTGAATGTACGTGTCCCGGGAAGCTTCGTTGCAAAGGGTAAAACGCCTCTCTGAATGGCATTAACCAGCTGATTGGCTATCTGCAGATAAATTGACGTTTCAGATGTTCTGTCAATTTTTATAAAACTTTCATAAGGAATTCTAACCGGACTATCCATAATATCAAAACTGGCACCATGTAACCATCCGGCAATATACTACTTTTGACATCAAAATAAAAGTCTATGGAATTTCAACACCTCTTAGAAAAGATTGTGCAGGAAGGGAGCACTCATGCAAAATGGCTGAATACGCTTTCTTTTATGGAAAATGCCGGAGCCAGAAAAATATCAAAATGTGAACATCCGGTTCTGGTAACCCAGATTCAGTTGAAGCACGCTGCAGAAGAACATCGTCATGCCTATTATTTAAAAAAACAGATTGGAAAAATAGATGAAGAACTTTGCAAAACATACGAAAGTCAGGAACTTCTTGCTCCTACAGCTACTCGTCAATATCTTCATTCTTTAGATGTCAAGGCCTGCAGATATCTTCAAAAGGCCTTCCAGCTGAATAAGGAAGATTTAAAATATGCGGCCTACCTTTTTGTAACCTATGCCATCGAAGTGCGTGCTGATGAATTATATCCCGTGTATCAGGATGTTTTGACCAAAGAATCTTCAAAAATCATGGTAAAATCTATAATTCTCGAAGAAGAAGGCCATCTGGAAGAAATGATCAATCAGCTTAATGAATTTTCAGCAGACTGGAAAAGCCATGCAGATCATATTCTGACCATTGAAAAAGAATTGCACGAACAATGGATCAATGCGATTAAAGAGGAGGTAACTCAATTCAATTATGCTTAATACCATTGAAAATTTCCAAATATCTCTTGATAAACGGAAAGAACAGGGCATATTAAGGAGTTTAAAGGTTCAGCCAGCGGGAATAGATTTTTATTCTAATGATTATCTGGGATTGGCCAGAAATAAAGATCTTCAGAATGTATTGCTTCGAAAAGTTACGGAGAATCCTCACTGGCTTTCAGGAAGTACAGGTTCAAGGCTGATTAGTGGAAATAGCATTACAGCGGGGCTTACGGAAAAGTTTATCGCTGACCAGCATCAGTTTCCGGCTGCTTTACTTTTTCCGTCCGGTTATAACGCGAATCTGGCTTTGTTTTCTACTCTGCCCGGCCGTCATGATACGATCATCGTGGATGAGCAGATTCACCGTTCTGTACATGATGGGTGCAGATTATCAAATGCCAGAAAATTAAAGTTCAGACATAATGATCCCGAAGACCTGGAAAGCAAATTGAAAAGACAGAAAGGACATTGTTACATTGCTATTGAGAGCCTTTATTCGATGGAAGGAGATTTTGCTCCTGTTTCAGAAATGGCTTCACTTGCTAAGACATATGGAGCAAGTCTGATTGTAGATGAAGCTCATGCTTTTGGCATTTTCGGATATGGATTGATCGATCAATATCAGCTTCAGGAACAGATTGCAGCAGTTGTTGTGACCTACGGAAAAGCATTGGGATCACATGGGGCTGTTATACTTTGTAATGAAGTGATCAAGTCATACCTGGTCAATTTTGCATCATCTTTCATTTACAGTACTTCTGCGCATGATTTTCAATGGATGAGCATTAAAGCCGGATATGAATTTTTAGAATCTGATAAAGAGCCGTCAGAAACGCTTCAGAAAAATATTAAAACATTTCGGAATCAGAATTTGGGATCTCCGTCTTCAAAAAAAAGTCCTGTTCAGGCAATTATGATCCCGGATAACCAGAAGCTGAAAGAAGTACAAAATGCTTTATCGGAAGAAAATTTTTTAACATATCCAATTTACAGCCCGACCGTAAAAGAAGGGACTGAAAGACTTAGAATATGCCTTCATAGCTTCAATACAGAGGATGAAATTGTAAGACTCACTAAGATTATTGGCAAATTTATTTAAAGTAATAAGACAAATAAAAAAGAGGAAGAACGGATTTGCTTTTTTAAGAATATCGCATAAATCCCGAAACTTGGATCATACATTACGTACCCCATATGAAATTATTTATAACAGGAATAGGAACTGAAATAGGAAAAACCGTTTGTTCGGCTGTTTTGGTTCAATACTTTAAAGCAGATTACTGGAAACCTGTACAGTCAGGAGATCTTCATTATACAGACAGTCACAAGCTTGAAGCCTGGACAGACAGTACAAAATGCTATCCGGAAACCTGTCGTCTGAAATTGGCGGCATCTCCTCATCAATCTGCACGGGCAGAAAATGTACAGATCAATCTTGATGATTTTCAGCTTCCTGAGACAGATCGCCCTTTGATTGTAGAAGGAGCCGGAGGCTTGATGGTTCCACTTTCTGATAACAGCTTCATGATTGATTTGATAGAAAAATTAAATCTTCCTGCTGGGCTTGTTGTGAGGGATTATTTAGGATGTATCAATCACAGTTTGCTGTCAATCATGGCTTTAAGGCAAAGGAATATAAAATTAGAATATCTGATTCTTAATGGAAGCTTTCCTGAGGACACTGAAAGAGTGATCTGCGGCTTCATTGGAAAAGAAACAAAAATAATCAGGATTCCCGAAGTTGAAAGCACTGATAAAAAATATATAAAAGCTGCTGCAAAGCAATTAACAATAACAAAATTATGATAATGGATCAAAAAACAGAAATTAGGAATAACTGGACCAAAGAAGAGATTGAGGAAATTTACCATTTACCTCTTATGGAATTGATTTATAAAGCAGCCACTGTACACAGGGAATGGCATGATCCTTCTGAAGTACAGATTTCCACCTTATTATCAATCAAAACCGGAGGATGTCCGGAAGACTGTTCTTATTGCGGACAGGCTGCCAGATATCATACTAATATTAAAGTACAGGCTTTGCTGCCTACAGAAACTGTAATTGCACACGCTCAAAAAGCTAAGGATAGCGGCTCATCCCGTTTCTGTATGGCAGCAGCATGGCGTGAAGTCCGTAATAATCGTGATTTTGACAGGGTAATTGATATGGTAAAAGGAGTGAATGAATTAGGTTTGGAAGTATGCTGTACTCTGGGAATGCTTACCGAAGAGCAGGCTGTAAGGCTTCAGGAGGCTGGATTATATGCCTACAACCATAACCTTGATACTTCGGAACAATATTATGAAGAAATCATTTCCACCAGAACATTCGATAACAGAATCAATACGATCAACAATGTACGAAAAGCAGGAATCACAGTATGCTCCGGAGGAATTATCGGATTGGGAGAAACGCACAGAGACAGAATTTCAATGCTTTTAACCCTGGCAACGATGCCCAGACACCCGGAATCTGTTCCCATCAATGCATTGGCAAGGGTAGAAGGTACCCCATTGGAAGATAATGAAAAAGTAGATGCCTGGGAAATGGTAAGAATGATTGCTACAGCAAGAATTGTAATGCCTTCTTCTATGGTAAGACTAAGTGCCGGACGAATTGAAATGAATGAAACGGAACAGGCATGGTGCTTTATGGCAGGGGCCAATTCTATTTTCACCGGTGAAAGAGAAACGTTGTTGGTGACTCCTAACCCGGGAGTTTCTGAAGATATGCAGATGCTGAATACTCTTGGTCTTAAGCCAATGATGAAAAAAGAAGTTTGCTGCTAGATAATCAGGAATTATAAATAATAAATTATGGGTTTTTGGATTTTAATCATGAGTATTTTAAAATGTATTGTGAGTTTGCTGTTGAGATTGTTATTCTGTTAATCTGTAGATTAACTTCCTGATTCTTTAACACAGTTTCTCGTGAAATAATAAGATCGGACAGTATAATATTCGTCTAAAAAGGCATTTGCTTGAGTAAACAATTTATTACTATTTCAGATTAAGATCCAAAACTCATAATACATTTTAGATCAACATATGAATACAATAATATCAACCAGTCTTCAGGACAGAGATAAAGCCGTCAACTGGCATCCGTACACCCAAATGAAGACTGCAGACAGTATCATTCCTATTGTACGAGGAAAAGGAATCTACCTTTATGACGAAGAAGGGAAAAAATATATGGATGTGGTTTCTTCATGGTGGGTGACTTTACATGGGCATTCCCATCCTTATATTGCACAACGTGTTTTCGAACAGTTAAACACGGTAGAGCAGGTTATTTTTGCAGGTTTTACCCATAAGCCTGCGGTGCAGCTTTCGGAAAACTTACTGAAGTTGCTGCCGGCTAACCAGGAAAAAGTTTTTTATTCTGATAATGGTTCTACCGCCGTGGAAGTGGCTTTGAAAATGTGTATTCAATATGCTCACAATCATGAAAAAAAGAAGACTAAAATTCTGGCTTTTAAAAACGCGTATCATGGAGATACTTTCGGAGCTATGTCTGTAAGTGGGAAAAGTTATTGGACGCAGCCTTTTGAAAGTATGCTGTTTGAAGTCATCTTTATTGACATCCCCAATGCGGAGAATATAGAAAGCTTACGATTTCAGATTAAAGAATTAGCCGATGAAGTGGCTTGTATTATTTATGAGCCTTTAGTTCAGGGAGCAGCCGGTATGCTGATGTATGAGGCAGAAAATCTGAATAGTCTGATGAGAATATGCAGAGAATATGATATTCTCATGATTCAGGATGAAGTTTTTACAGGATTTGGAAGAACAGGAAAGTTATTTGCCGCCAATCATCTTAGTGAAAAACCGGATATTATGTGTTTTTCAAAAGGATTAACAGGAGGAACAATGCCAATGGGAGTCACTACCTGTTCCAATGGTATTTATAATGCCTTTCTGTCTGATGACCATCATAAAACCCTTTTTCACGGGCATTCTTTTACCGCTAACCCCTTAGCCTGTACAGCTGCTCTGGCCAGTATGGAAATATTACTTAAAGAAGAAACCCAAATGACTGTACAGCGAATTACTGAACAGCACGCTGAGTTTGTAAAAGTTCTTTCTTTCCATCCTCAGGTAGAAAATGCCCGCCAGATAGGAACTATTTTGGCTTTTGATTTTAAAACCGGACACGGAACCTCTTATTTTAATGAGATTGGAAAGAAACTTTATCATGAATTTTTACAGAGAGGAATTATTATGCGTCCACTGGGTAATGTATTGTATCTGGTGCCTCCTTACTGTATTTCTGCTGAAGAATTAGATTTTGTTTATCAGAATATTCTGGAGGTTTTGGATCAATTCAGGGATTGAATTAATCATTAACATTACTAAACCTTATAGGCTTCAAAAGCCTGTAAGGTTTGGTAATGTAACTTTTAGCAGAAGCTTTTAGAGCTCAAGCTCGGCGGTTTTTAAAATTCTCAACAATTCCTTTAATTCTTCTCTATTATATTCAATTAAATTCTGACTGTAATTGTTTGAAGGCATTTTTATATAATTAGCCCGATTGTTTAGGCTTTCATGATAAACACTTCCGAATTCAATATTATTTCTTGTGACGAACTTATACTTGGCTTCAATATTCGTTTTTTCATTCTCTTTTTGTTCTAAAGTCTGAAGTGACTGAATTAATTTACCCAGCTCGTTTTTATCAATTGTAAGCGTTTTCCTTGAAATTTCATCAAATGTTTCATATTCATACATGATTCCAAGAAGGCTTTCTGATGAATTATCAGAGACATCTTTCGTTACAATTTTCTGAATATTTAAGTTCTTAAACTTGCCTAAAGGAGTTGTTCGTTTTTCAATTAATGTACTTTTTCTTGTATTGATGGCAAGTCCATTAGAAGTTGTTGAAGATCTGGAAATAGGAGGAGGTGGAATCTGTGCTATAGCTGAAGAGCAAAAGACACCGAAAATTAAAATAATAATTTTTTTCATTTACAGAATAATTTGGGTTATAATTTTTATTACAATAGAGATTAATATTCTATTTTAGTCTAAATATATAAAACTTCATCAAATTTTAGAAAATGTTCCTCCAATAAAAAGCGGATTTAACAACTCTGAAAAATACTATCATAAGCTAAGTTCGTTTCCCCATGAATGCAGTTCGGATAGTATAGAGCCAGGTTTCTTTCCTTTTTCTGTCAGTTTATAATAAACTTCCGGAGGAAAATTATAGACTTCAGTCCGTTGGATAATATAATCCTCTTCCAGTTGTTTTAACTGTTCGGAAAGGACTTTTTTGGAAACTCTGGGCATTTTTATCCATAGTTCTGTAAAACGTACTGTTTCTTCTTCAAAAAGATTGTGTAAAATCAATGGCTTCCACTTTCCTGAAAGGATATCCAGGCTCTTTCTTAGGCCGCAGTTTTCAAAATTCATAAGATACTTGAATATATATATGATTAACCTTTTGGTAACCTTCTATTGTTTTACCGCAGTCCCGCAATAGTTTTGCAGTACAAATGTAAACAAAATGAAACTACAATTATGGCGTAATGCTACACTGCTATTGAATATCAACGGAATTTCCATATTAGTAGACCCTATGCTCGGAGAAAAAGGCGTGCTGGGTCCATTTCCTATGACGGATAATGAATTGCTAAATCCTTTAATAGATTTTCCGTTCAGTCAGGAAGAATTAATCAAAAAACTTCGGTCAATAGATGCCGTTGTGATTACCCATCTCCATCCTGATCATTGGGACTCAAAGGCTATAGAGCTTATTGGTAAAAACGTGCCAGTTTTATGTCCTGATATTATCGCAGATCAGATTACCCAGCAGGGGTTTCAAAATACGGTGCCTGTCAATACATCTATTCATTGGGATAATATTGAAATCTTTAAGACAAAAGGACAGCATGGTACAGGAGAGATTGGTGAGAAAATGTGAAAAGTAAATGGATTTGTTTTTAAAACAGAAGCTAAAACAGTTTATATTGTCGGAGACAGTATCTGGAATAAAGAAATAGCAGATGAAATCCACAAACACAAGCCTGACCAAATTATTGTAGCAGGCGGAGCAGCTTCTTTTTCAGTGGGTGACCCCTATTATCATGACCGCTAAAGATATTATTGAAGTCTGCAAATATTCTCCTGAAGCTACAATATGGGTAACCCAACTGAAAGCGTTAAGCCATTGCAAAGAAGACAGAAATTATATTCAGAATAAAATCAACGAAAAAGGATTTGAGAAGAGGTGTTTTATATTAAAAGATGGTGAAGAAGTTGTTCTTTTATAATTGGGACATAAGTGGCTTGCAAGTATTAAAATTACTTAAAGTATCAAAGCAAATAATGATAGAACTTCGGTTCTATCATTATTATTTATAGTTTAAAATTATTTATAAGAATGTTATAAATGCTAGTGATGTACAATTGATTTTGTTAGTGAATTAGTGGATAAAATATGAAATTTTAATCCTCCACACATTTATTTCTCGCAGCCTTCATTCCAAAGAAAAACATCAGCAATACTGCAGTACTCATAAAATAAAATGAACTGTTCCAGGAAGTATCCCAATCATGAAGTTTACCAAATACAGGAGGTCCAAATGCTGCAATCAGATAACCTACAGACTGTGCCATTCCGGAGATTTTTACGGCATTGATGCTGCTTTTCGTTCTTGTAGAAAAGAACAGAATAGATAAACTGAAAGACAAGCCATTGGCAATGCCTATGATAACGGCATTTACATAGATCCATTCTGATTTCATGAATGCAAACATCATTGTACTTATAAACATTAAAGCACATACAAAAACAATCATTAATCTCTGGTCTTTCATTTTGCTTGCAATGATCGGGCAGCAGAAGGTCACCGGGATCATTGTAATCTGAATCACAAAGAAAACCCATCCTGAGCTCTCACTTTCCATATGATAATCCGCAAGGAATGACGGAAGCCAGGCAACGAGGCAATAGTAGAATAAAGACTGCAGCCCCATGAAAATACTGATATTCCAGGCCTGAGAGGATTTAAACATATTAAAATCTGAAGTGCTGAGTGCAGCCTTTTGCTGATGAGTATTCTTTCTGTTGAAGATGAATTCCAGAATCAGAACCAGAAATGCCAAAGCGGCAATCACCAGCCAGATTCCCAGTGAACCACGCCATCCAAACCCCGTCCATTCTCCTATCTTCACACTGAAACCTGAAGCTAAAGCAGCGGTAAGATTCATTGATACCGCAAAAATACCCGTCATCAGGCCAATCTGCTTTGGGAAATTGTTTTTAACATATCCGGGAGTGACTACATTTCCTATACATATTCCCAGGCCAATGAATATAGAACCCAGAAATAACAGCCAAAGAGAACCTGTAATACGGAGAAACAATCCAAAACTCAAAATAATCAACGAATACATTAAAAGTTTACTGATTCCCAGCTTACCGGAAAATCTGCTTACCAAAACAGAGCACACGGCAAACATAAAGAGTGGAATAGAGGTTAGCAAACTGACCTGAAAATTATCCAGCTTCAGTGTATCTCTCACCTCTCCAAGTACCGGAGCTACAGCAACAATAGGAGAGCGCAGATTACTGGAAATAAGGATAACTACCAGAACATTAATGATTAATAAAACATAGGAAGCATTCTTTTTTACTTCATTCTTCATCATGATAAAACTTTTGCACAAAATTAATATAGTAATTTTGTTTAATTTTGCCAAAGTTTTAACCTGAAACGACATGAATGCCAACGACAGTATAGAGATAGATGAACTGAGTAAACCTTATTTTGTATGGTTTGAAGAAAACTGGATCCATGATGATATTCTTCACCAGCATCAGAAAGGTCAGCTGGTCTATGTAGAAAGTGGTTTCCAGTACATAACCATTGAAGAAAAGATCTATCTTCTTCCACAGAATCATGCCGTATGGATTCCGTCGAATACTATTCATAAAACCAATTCACATTCTGAAAAGATCAAGCTGATGATCATGTTTGCCGATACGGAAGGCAGCAATCCTTTTTATGATGAAGTAAATGTGTTTTCTGTTCCTCCGGTGCTGAGGGAAATGATAAAATATGCTGAAAAGTGGTCAAAATTATTTATAAAAGATCACGATGAAACCTTGTTTTTAAAGGCTCTTTTTAATGAACTTCCTCATTTTGTAGAGCATTCCCTGAAACTCCATATCTGCCTTCCCAAAGATAAACGTCTCACTAAAGTCATTGAACATCTTCATCACTATTATCGTGAAGAGATCAGAATAGAGGAACTAAGCGACACAGCACTATTATCTTTGCGTACCCTGGAGCGAATCTTCAAAAAGGAAACAGGATTAACATTGATTAAATACCAGCAAATGCTCCGTATCATCAAAAGTCTCGAACTTCTGAGTTCCGGCAGTTTTACGATTTCGGAAACGGCATATGAAGTGGGGTACAAGAGTGTCCAGGCTTACACCAGAAGTTTTCAGTCCGTTATGCAGTTCCGGCCCACAGATTTTGTTAAAAATATTAAATAAATTTAGAATTAAAAAGAAGACTTATAACAAAATTAAAGGTTCTTTATTGACTTGTATTAGGGCCTTCGCCTTATATTATCAATTCTGATATTTCACTTTAAATATTTCCATATAATCATTAAAATTTAAATTATAGCATTAATCAAATAAAAAGGCCCCCAGTGATGGAGACCTTAAAAAAACACAAATGATGAAAAAAAATTATTTCGATTCACAAATATAAGTAAAAATTACATTATGTATTGCATTATAAGCGTATTTTTTTAAATATTATTTATTTTAATTAAAAATAATCATCCTTCAAGTGATATTCATTTTCTTTGATTTTTCGAAAATATGCTCTGTAATCATTCTAAGGTAGAAAACACTAGTATTATTCATGGTTTTTATCTTTCTGTAGAAAAATATTTACATGTTTAATTTGTAAGAGTAAAAAATAAACATTATTAAATCCGTTATTTGTGACTCCGCTCATATAAAGATCCCGGAAATTTTCGTTTATTTGTCTTAAAACGGCCTATGAAACCCAAGCAGATAGAAGGTGTTCCAGAACAAAAATCCGGTGGATTTCACGATACCGAAAGTAAAAAGCAATTTGAGCATCATCTTATTTCTCAGAAATTTGAGATTCTGAAAAAACGGTTTTTTTCTGTCAATGAATGGGGAAATTATGGCGGAGAAGCTTTTGCTGCTTTTAAGCTTTATGATGATAAAGGCAATGCGGTAGAGCGGGAACCTCAAAAAGGAGATTTTGTGAGAATCAATATTCCCGGTCCGGGAGAAACAGAAGCAGAAGGATATGACTGGGTAGAAATTACAGATCTCTGTTTTTGTCAGGATACCATTTCCGAAAATATCATGATGACCTGCAGGCCTTCCCGTGATCCTGAGCATGGCCAAAACAAGCATATTGCTCATTTTTACAGCTCCGAAGCCAGTTCTACTTTTATGATCTGCAGAAGTTCAACCCATTTGAAAGCCGCAGTATATGGCAGAAATGAATCTCCCAATTTTGATGCCCAGTTCATTGATGTTGTCAGAAATATGATGGTAGCCGCAGGAGGAATTGTGGGAATAGCCAAAATTCAGTGGAAAGAGCTGACCGATGGCTTTCTGGATATAAACTGAAAAAAACTCTTTTTGACCTAAATCAAAGTTTTGAAAAAAATCAGACTTTGATTGTATTCAGTTTTTCCGGCATGTTGTTTCTATTCAAGAGACCATAATTCATGATAGAGTCTGGTAGTTTCCTGATTATAAAAACAGGCTTACTGCACAATACAGCAGAAGTACTCCCATCACGGTATTGACTATTTTGTAATGTTGATTTAAAAACTGATGAAGCCTCTGTCCAGCCACTGCCCATATCCAGGTTGCGGAGTTTCCGATAGAAGAAAGAAGAAAAGCAAAAATCAGAATGATCCACAGCTCACTGAATTGAGGAAAGATAAAACTGCTGAATGCTGTTATTCCGTAAATGATAATTTTAACATTGACTAACTGCAATAGAAATCCTTTCCAAAAATCCTGGGTCGTTTCCGATGGCTTTTTCCCATTTTCAAGATCAATTTCTGCCGGTTTTCCGGAGATTACAGACCATGCGAGATAAACAAGATAAACTGCTCCTACATATTTCAGATAATTCAGAAGGAAACCATAAGAACTCAAAAGCAAACCTGTAAATATGGCTGCCAGTATCATCACAACTGTAAATCCGGAATATATTCCTAATAATAATTTTTTACTGTTTTTATAACCCGATTTCATGGTGCTGTTTAATGCCAGGATATTATTGGGCCCGGGAAGAAGCGCTGTAAGAACAGTGTAAATAAAAAATGAAAACCACATATCTTTTTTTTGACAAAATTAATGAGCTTAAATACTTCAGTCAATCGGAATTATTTATACTTTTACTTCGAAAAATTTAAAGTATGGACATTCACCAGCTCAGAAGTTTTAAAACGATAGTGGAAAAAGGTAATTTTCAGGACGCTGCAAAAGAGCTCAACTATTCTTTATCTGCCATCAGTTATCAGATTCAACAGCTTGAAAATGAGGTTAAATTTCCTTTATTTGAAAAAATAGGAAGAAGGATGATGCCTACAGCCCAATCTCTGAAGCTGATCCCGCATATCAAAAAAATAGAAGAGGAAATAGAACAGATCAGACAACTGAATTCAAAAGACAGAAAGGTAGAAGGAGATCTTACTATTTCAGCCTCTGACAGTTTACTGACTTATATCCTGCAGCCTGTTCTAAAAGAATTTATTGAAACAGCGCCTGGTGTAAAATTAAAGCTAAAGGTTAGAAACTGCTATGAAGTACAGAAAGAGATCATCCGGAATAATGTTGATCTGGGAATTCATTATCAGGTAAATGGATATGATGATCAGATTAAAGTAACCGAACTGTCCTCATTTACTGTAGGAGTGATGGCGTCACCGGTATTTTCAGAACAGGAAAAGAATTTCGACAGAAAAGATCAGACAAAATCATGCTCCATTATTAATAATGATCCCAATGGTGTTTATCAGCAGTATTTTGACGAGTATCTTAAAAAAAAGAATATCAGAACCGGACAAAGCATTGAACTCTGGAGCATCGAAGCGATCAAAAAAAGTATAATGAATAACCTGGGAATAGCCTGCCTGCCACATTTTGTAGTTGCAGAAGAACTTAAAAAAGGGGAGATAACGGAGCTCAACATCAAAGGATTTCAGCGTACCATTACCATGATTAGTGCTCATCATTGTAATAAATGGATCAGTCCTGCTATGGAGCTCTTTTTGAAAATTCTTAACAGGCAAATGGCTTATGAACCCGTTCAATGCTCTTTAAATTAAAAAAAATTAATACTGAAGAACTTTTCAGGGAAAAATTTAAGCCCTATATTTGCAGTAATGATAAAATGGTTCTCCATACTATGCTCGATGATGTATGTGCTGGCTACCACCAATGCGGGGGAAGTACTTAAGGTGCCTATGTTTGTGGAGCATTTTATAGAATATCATGGGACCTTATCAGAATTTGTCATGGAACACTATGACAATCACCAAAAAGATGCCGACTGGGATTCTGATCAGAAGTTACCTTTTATTAATCCACCTATTGTCCTTACAGTACATGCGCAGCTTCCTGAACTTACGTTCGAAATAAAGAAACCTAAAGAAGTTGCTGTTCCTCAGAAAAACAGTATTTATAAGGAAAAAGATTTCTCAAACCTTTATCTTTCCACAATTTTTCAGCCTCCACGGCTTTCTTAATCTGATTCTTAATTGAAAATTAATGCTTTACGTTTTTACTTAAAGCAGTGAATCCTTGTTACATATCAACTGATTCGTTGTGTATTGTAAACACTGTTTATGCTCCGGCCACAAAAGCTTTGCTCGAAGATATGAAGACTTTTTCAAGTTTGTATTTTGTGAATTTGAAATGCCTTTTAAGTACACTTTTACTATTCCGGCTTTTACGATCAAAAAAAGTTCAAACAGTTTTTATAAAACATTTCGGGTTATCAATTAATAGTTTTTTCATGTTAAATAAAATTATTGAGTTTTCTGTAAAGAATAAACTCATCATTGCCCTGTTTACAGGAGGTCTCATCCTTCTTGGTATATATGAGACCACCCAACTCCCTATTGATGCTCAGCCTGACATTACCAATAACCAGGTTCAGATCATTACGACAGCTCCTTCTTACGGGGCTGCAGACATAGAACGTCTGGTAACGTTTCCTATTGAACAGTCCACGAGCAATATCAGCGGAATTACGGAGCTCCGAAGTCTTTCACGGTTCGGGCTTTCTTTGGTGACTGTAGTTTTTGATGATAAAACAGATGTATACTGGGCCCGCCAGCAGGTTCAGGAACGTCTGCAGCTCGTTCAGGATAATATTCCCGAAGGTATTGGAAAACCGGAGCTGGGGCCTATCTCTACCGGATTGGGAGAAATCTTCCAGTATGTCGTAAGAGCGAAAAAGGGATACGAAAATGTGTATGACGAGACAGAGCTCAGAACCATTCAGGACTGGGTGGTAAGACGTCAGCTGCTGGGAACTAAAGGAGTGGCGGATGTCAGCAGTTTCGGAGGAAAGCTGAAACAGTATGAGATCGCTATCAATCCCAACAAACTTCAGGCATTCAACATCAATATCAACGATGTTTTTGCTGCTTTGGAAAAGAATAATCAGAATACGGGAGGCGCTTATATTGAGAAAAAAGAAACCGTTCTTTTTATCCGAAGTGAAGGGCTTTTGGGAAGTACTGAGGATATTGGAGGTATTCAGGTGGCTGAAACGAAGGAGGGTATTCCTGTTCATATCAAAGACGTAGCTTCTGTAAAGATTGGGTTTGCTACACGATATGGGGCAATGACCTATAACGATACAGGCGAAGTTTCAGGAGCTATTGTTCTGATGCTTAAAGGCGAAAACGCCAATGAAGTGATTGGAAACATCAAGCAGAGACTTGAAAAGATACAGGAATCTTTACCGGAGGGCGTTGTGATTGAACCTTTCCTTGACCGTGCCAAAATGGTAAACAATACGATAAGTACGGTAAAGACCAACCTTATGGAAGGGGCTTTGATCGTCGTTTTTATTCTGGTATTATTCCTCGGAAATTTCAGAGCAGGTTTATTAGTGGCTTCCGTGATTCCTTTGGCAATGCTTTTTGCCATTATCATGATGAATATCTTTAGAGTAGGAGGGAATCTGATGAGCCTCGGAGCTTTAGATTTCGGTCTTATTGTGGATGGTGCTGTTATTATTGTAGAAGCCGTTCTGCACCAGTTAGCCCATAAAAAGCATTTTGGAAAAGACAATATGCTCAGTAAAAAAGAAATGGATGAACAGGTTTCCGGTTCTGCAACGAAAATGGTCAACAGTGCTGTTTTTGGACAGATTATTATCCTGATCGTATATCTTCCGATTTTTACCCTTCAGGGGATTGAGGGTAAAATGTTTAAACCGATGGCACAGACCGTGGCATTTGCACTGATAGGAGCCTTTATTCTTTCCCTTACATATATTCCAATGATGAGTTCTCTGGTGCTGAGCAGAAAGAAAAAAGAAAAAGAAAATATTTCAGACAGGGTGATGGGGAAAGTAGAAATAGGCCATCAGAAGCTCCTCATGAAGGCACTTAAATTCCGAAAAACCATTATCATCAGTGTACTGGTTCTTTTTGCAGGAGCCGTTTATACTTTATCTAAAATGGGAGGTGAATTTATTCCTTCTCTTGAGGAGGGTGATTTCGCAGTTGAAATGAGAGTACTTCAGGGAAGTAATATTAACGAAACGAAAAAAATAACCACACAGGCTTCAGGTATTCTTTTAAAGCAGTTTCCGGAAATACAAAAGATAGTTGTGAAGATCGGTAGTGCAGAAATCCCTACAGAACCTATGCCTATGGATGCAGGAGATATGATTATTGTTTTAAAACCTAAAAAAGAATGGACTTCCGCAAAATCCTTCCCGGAGCTTTCTGATAAAATGAGCAAAGCTTTAACGGTTATTCCCGGACTAACAACCAGTTTTCAGTTCCCTGTGCAGATGCGTTTCAATGAGCTGATGACCGGAGCAAGACAGGATGTGGTTTGTAAAATCTATGGTGAAGATCTGGACAGCCTTACAGTATATGCCAAAAAGCTGGGAAGCATCATCAACACGGTGAAAGGGGCCCAGGATCTTTATATAGAACCGGTGGTAGGAGCGCCCCAGGTGGTGATTGATTATAACCGTTCAGAATTATCGCGTCATAATATCTCTGTAGCAGAGATCAACAGGGTCATTAATATGGCTTTTGCAGGGCAGACTGCAGGTGCTTTGTATGAGGGTGAGAAAAAGTTTGATATCGTTGTCAGAATGGATAATGAATACAAGAAGGACCTTACAAGCATTCAGAATCTATTAGTGCCCACTGCTTCAGGAGAGCAGATTCCATTATCTCAGCTGGCTAAAGTAGAGCTTAAAAACAGTCCGAATCAGATTCAGAGAGAAGATACCAAAAGAAGAATTATTGTCGGTTTTAATGCGAGAGGAAAAGATGTACAGACCATTGTAGAAGAGCTTCAGCACAAAGTGGGTAAAAACCTTAAATTCTCTCCCGGATATACCATTTCTTATGGGGGTACATTTGAAAATTTAAATCAGGCAAAATCAAGATTGGGAGTTGCCGTTCCTATTTCTCTGGTTATGATTTTCTTACTGTTATTCTTTGCTTTTGGTTCAGTGAAACATAGTTTACTGATCTATACCGCTATTCCTTTATCAGCCATTGGCGGGGTGTATTTTCTTGCTTTAAGAGGAATGCCTTTCAGTATCAGTGCAGGGGTAGGATTCATTGCTTTGTTTGGTGTTGCTGTACTTAATGGAATAGTTTTGATATCGGAATTTAACAGATTGAAAAACAATGGATTAAAGAATACGAGCAGAATAGTTTTAATGGGAACAAGAATAAGACTTCGCCCGGTTTTAATGACTGCTTTTGTAGCATCTTTAGGATTTTTGCCGATGGCACTGAGCAACGGTGCGGGTGCTGAAGTACAAAGGCCATTAGCTACCGTAGTTATTGGAGGTCTCATGCTGGCAACCCTTTTAACCCTATTTGTACTGCCTATTCTCTACGTCTTGTTTGAACATATTAATAAAGATAAAATGAAATTTTCTAAAAAACTCAACTATAAAAAACTGTCTGTTTTTCTGGTTTTACTTTCTTTTGGAAGCTTTAAGGCTCAGGAAAATATTACCTATGAGAAAGCTTTGGAAAAAGCTTTTCAACAGAACGGAACCCTTAAAAATTCAAAACTAATCTCTGAATATCAGGAAAAACTGAAAGCCAGCTATCTGGATATTCCCCAGCTGGAAGTTACCGGAGGATTCGGGCAGATTCAGGGCGAAGAGACGGATAATTCATTCGGGATCTCCCAAAGATTCAGCTTTCCTACCGTATATTCAAAAAGAAAGCAGATGCTCAATGCAGAGTGGACGGCAAGTGTGATTAGCCAAAACCTGACAAAAACTCAGCTTACCAAAGAAGTGACGGATGTTTTCTACAGGACTTTAGTCCTTTTGGAAAAGAAAAAAATATTGGAATACATCAGCAAGCTTTACAATAATTTTGCTGAAAAAGCTGCTTTAAGGCTAAAAAAAGGAGAAGCCAATATTTTGGAGGAATCTACCGCCGAAATTCAAAAAGAACAGATAAAAGTACAATTAAGCAGCCTTGAAAATGATCTTAATGTAGCAAAACTTCAGCTTCAGCTTCTCTTGCAGTCTGAAAATCCTTACCAGCCTGTAGCAGATAAACCGATAATAGATGTTGCCCTTCAGATTTCTGAGGATAAAGTAAAGCAGCATCCGGAGCTTCAGTATCTTCAGCAGCAGATCAAGGTGGGAGAAGCCGAAGTACAGCTGGAAAAAAGCAGATTGCTTCCAGATCTTCTTGTAGGATATACCAATCAGAGTATGAAAAACATCAACAATAACCGTTTCAATTCGGTTCAGGTGGGTGTTGGAATCCCTTTGTTTACAAAAGGCCAGAGGGCAATGGCAAAAGCTGCACAGGCAAAAATTGCCATCACAGAAAATCAGTACCATCGAAAAGAAATTGAACTCAAAAACAGACTGGGGCAGCAGATCAGTAATTATGTAAATCAACAGAGAATCATTGAGAATTATGAGCAAAAACAGCTTCCAAAGTCCGAAACAATCTTAAAAACAGCTCAAAAACAGATGGAAGTGGGAGAGATTGATTATCTGAACTGGGTAATACTGGTGAATCAGGCTGTAAAAACAAAAGCAGACTATATTGACCAGCTGGAAAGACTTAATCAGATCGGAGCGGAACTTAATTTCTTAATTTCAAAATAACAGCGTAATGCATTTCAAAAAAATATCAGTATACAGCCTGGCCTTAGCATTTGTTTTATCTTCTTGTTCAGGAAAAAAAGAAGAAGAAAAAACGGTCTATGAAAACAAAAAGTTTAGTAAAAGCACTGAAAATACAGTACATCTTACAGAAAAACAGCTTCAATCTGTAGGGTTAACCACCACCTCCATTCAAGACAGGAATATGGAAAAACTGGTACGTCTGAACGGTAAAGCAGAGATTGCCCCGTCACATATCAGCTCTATTTCAAGTATTATGGGAGGGCACATCAAGTCCGTTAATGTGATCAATGGAAGCCATTTCACTAAAGGGCAGATATTGGCCGTGGTGGAAGACCCGCAGTTCATACAGCTTCAGCAGGATTATCTGGTTACAAAAGCTCAGCTTGAAGCCGCACGACTGAATTTTAACCGTCAGAAAGACCTTAATACAAGCAAAGCCAGCAGCGACAAGACGATGGAGATGGCTCAGGCAGACTACGCGACTCTGAATGCCACCCTGAAAGGACTTGAAGAAAAACTTCGGATCATAGGAATAAGTGCTAAAGGCTTAACCACCGGAAATATCAGAAGCCGGATTAATATTTATGCTCCGTTCACAGGTTTTGTAAGCAAAATTTCAGTGAATAACGGACAATATATCAATCCGGCAGATACTTTATTTGAACTCATCAATCCTTCGGGATTACTGTTGGAACTGAAGGTTTTTGAAAATGATGTGAATGATGTGAAAGTAGGCCAGGAAATTTTAGTTTACAATAACCAGAAGCCGGACGTGAAGTCAAACGCTAAAATTGTAAGTGTAGTTCCAAGTATTGAAAACGGAGGTTCTGCCACAGCTGTAGCCAAACTTTCTTCTGTAAATTCTGATTTTGTAAAAGGAATGTATGTGAATGCAGAAGTGAATATCAGCAGCCGTTATACACAGGGACTTCCCAATGAAGCGGTGGTGGCTTATGAAAACAAAAATTATGTTTTTGAAGATCTTGGAAAGTCAAATTATAAAATGATCCCTGTGGTTGCCGGAATTTCTGATGATCAGTTCACGGAGATTGTAAAAGCAGATTTTCTAAAGGATAAGAAAATTGTACAGAAAGGAGCTTACAGTCTGCTGATGATGCTTAAAAATAAAGCTGAATAACAGAACTGTGAGATTGATATAAAATCTATTCTATCTAAGGGAGCAAAAGAGAACTATTTTAGAAACTGATCTTTTTTGCTTCCTTTTTTTATATTCCGTTTCGAACTATATACTTTAAATACACTAAATAGAAGAAATCTGAATTCTAAGCAAATAGAAATGGTTCGATTAAAAAAACAGTGTGTTTCTTATTTTTTATATGAAAAAAAATCTTTTTCTGTTTCAAAAACCTTTCATTTAAAAAAATGCTTTCGAAAAGAATGATATTTGACAGGTTTTTGAATATTAAAAGTATTATTTAATGCATAGCTCATGGTAAAATAATATATTTAGGAAGTGAATAGTTTTAAGAGGATTTTTAGATGTATTACGAAAAGAACTTTTATCGAAAATATATGACAAAAAAACCTTTGCACAATTTCCATATTCCGGTAATGGGTCTGGCTTACACAATAGACAGCCCGATCCGTGTAGCACAATATGGAATATCTTCCGTAATTTCTATTATTGATGACGAAATTTTGGAAAAAATGAAAAACTTTTATAACAGGAAGTTCAACCTGGATTATTTAGGAATTTCAACAAAAACGGAAGATTACAGAGCGAAAAGAATTACTGCCTATCTTGATATGGTAGATGATATCGTGAATGAAAAATTTGAATCTTTCAAACAGGAAATCAGCAAAAATAAAGAGTCTTTAAAAGACTTTATGGCAATGTTGCCCAATACTTCAGATTTGAAGAACAGCCTTCAGAGTTTTATAAACCAAAAGGATAACTGGAGCTCAAATATTAAAAATTTTATTGAGTCCAATTTAAAACCGGGAAGTATTGACGTAAACATCATGACGAAAGTTGATAAAGATAATTATCAGAAAAATGAACAGCTTCCGGTGATGTACAATGATGCTCATGCTTCACTTCGTGGATTTGCAATGAGTAAATTATCTTCTTCTATGGTTCTTTCTGCAGGGATGAATCCCCGCCTGTATAGTTATATGGAAGAATTTGAAGACTTCTTTCCGGATGACAAAGGAATCATAAAAAAGAAAATCATCCTTAAGGTGAGTGATTTCCGCTCTGCAATGATTCAGGGGAATTTTCTGGCGAAAAAAGGGCTGTGGGTTTCCGAATACAGGATAGAGTCCGGACTGAACTGTGGTGGGCATGCATTTGCTACCGACGGGATGCTTCTGGGCCCGATCATGGAGGAATTTAAGCAGAAAAAAAATGATCTGATACAGTCAGCCCATGCTTTAATGAGTACTGCTTTGGAGCAAAAAGGAAAACCTGCTGTTTCTGAGCCTTTAGAAATGAAAATTACGGTTCAGGGAGGAGTAGGAACTTCCGAAGAGCATGATTTTTTACTTGCCAATTATGATGTAGACAGCGTTGGATGGGGATCTCCATTTCTATTAGTACCTGAAGCCACTTCAGTAGATAAAGAAACCAGAAACCTTCTATTACAGTCTAAACAGGAAGACCTTTATCTGAGTAATATTTCGCCTTTAGGAGTGCCCTTCAATACCGTAAAAGGGACCTCCAATGAAATACTGAAATATAAAAAAGAGTCCAATGGCAAATATGGAAGCTCATGCCCTAAGAAATTACTGGCATTGAGTAAAGAATTTTCACAGGAAGGAACTTGTACAGCTTCAAAGAAATACCAGGATATTAAACTCCGTGAGCTTGATGCTGAGCGAGAGAGCTTAACGATACGAGAGTTTGAAAAAAAGAAAGCTGAAATTACCGATAAAGCCTGCCTTTGTGTAGGGTTGGTGAACGCTGCCTATATGGAACAAAACCTTGAAATAAAAGGCGAAAAACAAGGTGTAGTAATATGTCCGGGACCGAATATTGCGTTTTTTGATAAAGAAGTTTCCCTTTCGGAAATGGTAAAGCATATCTATGGAAACACCAATATTCTTTCTGACAATAACCGCCCGAATATGTTCATCAATGAACTGAAAATGTATATCGACTATTTGAAAAAGGAAATTACAGATTCTACCGTTCAGATTACAGCTTCCCAATCCAAAAAGTGGAATACCTTTAAGAAAAATGTATTGGAGGGAATTGATTATTATAACAATCTGTTTACAACATCATCATTCTTTAGTAACAGGTTACAAACCATAAACCTGCAATTGCAGGAATATAAACTAATGCTGACAGCCATTGAGGTTCCTCAGGTTGCAAAGCAATAGTATTTTTTTAATTGATAGAGTATAAAACAGTCTTCTTCTGAAGGCTGTTTTTTTATTTTTAAACTTCATCTTTATCAAAAAAAGTGAGTAATGACAAGTGTTTTCATTTATATTAACTATAAAAGGAATGGCTATTTTGAATCTTACATCTGCCTTTATATTCCTTACCTTAGAGGTTACTAAGTAAAATTATTTTATGGAAAAAAGAAAGATCAAAAATACGGATCTGGCAGTAGCCCCTATCAATTTTGGAGGGAATGTTTTCGGATGGACTCTGGACGAAAAACAGTCTTTTGATATATTGGACCGCTTTACAGATGCCGGATTCAATTTTGTAGATACAGCAGATACGTATTCATGGTGGGTCAATGGAAAAGGCGGTCAATCTGAAGAAATCATCGGGAAATGGATGAAGAGCCGTGCAAACCGTAAGGATATTGTACTGGCCACCAAGGTGGGCTCTGAAACAAAAGAGCATGGTTTTGATATCAGTAAAAAACATATCTTACAATCGGTGGATGAATCGCTGCAAAGACTTCAGACTGATCATATTGATATTTACTATACTCACTTTGATGATCATACCACTCCGGTAGAAGAAACTCTTTCTGCATATGATGAGATCATTAAAGCAGGAAAAGTACGTTATATTGCAGCTTCCAATCTTTCCCCGGAACGTCTGAAAGCCTCATTTGAAGCTTCCGAGAAATACAATCTGCCTAAATATGCAGCACTACAGCCTCATTACAACCTTATGGAAAGAGAAGGCTTTGAAAAAAATTATGCTCCGCTGGTTGAGCAGTTTGATCTTAGCGTATTTCCATATTGGTCATTAGCCGCAGGATTTTTAACAGGAAAATACCGTAATGAAGCAGATCTTGCTAAAAGTGCGAGAGGAGAAGGAGTAAGAAAGTACTTGAATGCTAAAGGTATTGAAGTATTAAAAGCTTTGGATCAGGTAGGAGAGAAGCATCAGTCTCCTCAAAGTACGGTTGCTCTTGCCTGGTTATTGGCCAATCCTTTGATTACGGCACCTATTGTAAGTGCTACCAGCGCTTCACAGCTCGACACCTTATTCAGTGCCCCGAAACTGGTTTTAGATCAGGAAGATATTGATTTGCTGAATAAAGCAAGTCATTAGTCTTCACCTTTCATTATACATTAAAATGAAATCCGTTCAATACTGAACGGATTTTTTATTGATAATGGTTTAAATTTTTATTAATCAGAATACTCTTTCAGCAGTTGCCTGTAGCTCATCAGAATAGAAGATTTTGAAATAAATCCGATGAAATCATTGTTATCACTTACCACCGGAAGATTCCATACTCCTGTATCATCAAAGATCTGAAGGATTTCCAATGGCTTGTTCTCACGGTGAAGTATCGCCAGAGGAGCTTTCATCACCTGAATTATTTTTTCCAGCGGATCAATATCTTTATTGAACAGATAAGGTCTTACATCATCCAGAGTAAGAACTCCTTTCAGTTTCCGGTTATCATCCACTACAGCAAAGATATTTTTATTTCCATTTTTCACCAGTTCAAACAACTCTGAAATGGGGTCATTTTCATTGATGGTCTGCGAATATTTATCTATAAAATCATCTGTTCTTAAGGCAAAAAGAAGGTTTTTATCGTGCTTGCTGGTAAATATTTTCCCTTCATCAGCCAATGATTTCAGTTCCGGAGAAATAGGAGAGAACCATTTGGCGATAAGGTAAGATATCACAGAGGCGATCATTAAAGGAATGAAAAGATCATAGCCATAACTGGATTCCGCAATCAGAAATATAGCGGTAAGAGGTGCATACAGTACACCACTCATTGCACCTGCCATTCCTACCAGAACCAGATTGGTCACCGGAACATCTGTAAATCCCAAATGCTGACAAATTAATGCAAATAAATACCCTAAAGTACCTCCTGCAAAAAGTGAAGGTGCAAAATTACCTCCGTTTCCACCACTGAATATAGTAAAAGAAGTCGCAAAAGCCTTTAAAAGCAACACTAAAATCAAAAATATAATAATGGTCCAGTCCCCGATTTCAAAATATCTGAAAAAGCTGTTCTCAATAATTGAATAGGTATTTCCGTTAGTAAAAGCTTTTACCGTTTCATATCCCTCTCCGAATAAGGGAGGAAAAAGAACACATAATAAGGAAAGAACAGCACCTCCAAACATCGCCTTACGCATTCTTGAAAGCTGGAGCCCTTTTATAAAGTGTTCTACTTTCTGAGAGATTATAACAAAATAGCGGGCATACAAACCGGTAACAAGCCCCAAAATAAGATAATAAGGTACATTTTTATAATTGAAAGGATCTCTTGTATAAAATCTGAAAAGAACATCTTCCTGAAGAAGTATTCTTGATAAAAGACTTCCACAGACTGCTGCTACTACCAGTGGAATAAAATCAGTAAATACAACTCCGGTCAGCAGGATCTCAAATGCAAACATAATCCCTGCAATAGGTGCATTGAAGGCAGAAGCAATCCCTGCCGTTGCTCCCGCAGCCAGAAGCAGTGTACGCTCTTTATAGCTGAGCCTGTAGGTCTGTGCATAGTTTGAACCAATAGCAGCTCCTGTAACGGCAATGGGGCTTTCTAACCCTGCTGATCCTCCCAACCCGACTGTAATGGCGCTCTGAATCACCTGCGAATACATTTTAACAGAAGCTACAATGCTGGAATTCTGTGCGATTTCATAAAGAATAGCACCAATACCTTTTCTGTCCTGTCCTTTAAACAAGGTTAAAACAATTAGCGTTGTAAGCACAATCCCTAAAAAAGGAAAAACGATATAAAATAAAATCTGATATTCAAAATGAACTTTATTCGTAATGAAGTAATGAATGTTGTGTACCAGAGTTTTCAAAATAACTCCGGCAAGGCCAGCCGTACAGCCTACAAGGATTCCGGAAAGTACAAGAAACTGGTTTCTGCTCAGTCTGTTGTTCAGCCAATGCAGAATAAGCTCGTAACTGCGCGCTTTTTCCAATCCATATTTCTGGAAGTCTCTTTTAAATTTAAGAAAACTTAGGTACTTTTTTTTGTTGTGAATTTTCACCTGGAAGAATTTTAATACTGTGATCAGTTTGATCCAGTTCCGTAAATTTATGAAATATCTTATAAAATACCTAAAAAGGACTTTTTTAAACCAATACAACATCTGGTATTAAAAAACATTTAATCCCTTACAATCAGAAGATAATAGTAATTTTTCAGATTATACTATTTTTTTTGTTTTGCCTGAAAACAGGACGCCTAATGCTATTGCTGCTATAATTCCGGCACCTGCCCGAATTACTGTTTTTGAAGATAAGGAGAATACTGTTTTTCCATGAATTTCCATATTACCCTGTGACGGTTGCAGCACATTCCCTATCGTATTTTCATCTTTACGCGATTTTCTGATTGCCAGGCGCATTCCCGCAGATGAGAGGTGGCGGATAGCCCCGGGAAACATTTCATATAAGTTTTTAAACACTATCGCTGACCAGTCAGGATAGTTTGCCGCCACGGGATTTTTTGCTGTTTTTACAATGGAAGCGGCGAGTTTACGTGGGTCAAATGAAGGATAGGGAGTACCGATTGACATTCCGGAATAATTGGCAGCATGTTCTATTCCTGATGACTTCTGGAATCCAGGGTAGAGGGCACAGATATGAATGTCGGGGAAATCTGAAACTTCTCCCTGAAGAGTTTCTACCATTCCCCTAATGCCAAATTTTGAAGCTGTATATGCTGCACTGTAAGGAGCAGGAACCCATCCTGCAATTGAAACATTATTAATTAAAACACCTCTTTTCTGCTTTTTAAACACCGGCAATACAGCATGCGCAGAATACATATATCCCAGAAGGTTTGTTTTAATAACCTGCTCAGTCACTTCCTGGGGGATTTCCTCAAACCTGCCCAAAGCCATAACTCCTGCATTGTTTACCCAATAATCAATCTTTCCACTGAATTCTATCGCTTCATCCACAAGATGCTGTACATCTTTAGCTACAGAAGTATCCGTAGGTACAGCAAGCACATTGGCTCCAAGTTTCCGGCATATTTCTGCAGTTTCATTAAGTGCTTTTTCCCCCCTTGCAGCAAGAATAAGGTCTGCTCCCTGTTCAGCAAAAGCTTCTGCTGTGGCTTTACCGATTCCGCTTGAGGCTCCGGTAATGACAACTGTTTCTCCAAAAAAAGGAGGTTTTCTTTGATTTTTCATACTATTGGAATTTGAATGTGTTTAGAATTATTATTTTCGTTCTGATGATTATCTGTTCCCATTATTTTTTTTAGGAAACAAAATCAGTCTGATGGAAGGATTATTTGTAATAAATAAACGGAACCAGTCTAAAGCGAGCTGTATTTTACTCCGGAATCCAACTAAAGGAATAATATGGATGAAAAGCCATGTAAGCCAAGCTGCGAATCCTTTGAAGGAATGTTTCGGAAGGTCTACCACAGCATTATATTTGGAAATAATAGCCATACTTCCTTTATCATGATAATAGAATGGTTCCAGTACCTTACCTTCTTCTATCCGCCTGAAATTGGCAGCCAGATTTTTACCCTGCTGAATGGCAACCTGTGCAAGCTGAGGGTGCCCTTTCGGATATTTTTCCTCAGAAAGCATTATGCAAATATCTCCCAGAGCATAAACATTGGAGGTTCCTTCCACTTTATTGTAAGCATTTACTGCAATCCGTCTTCCTTTTCCTATGCTTTCTTCGGGTAATCCTTTAATTTCTCTTCCTATGACTCCGGAAGTCCAGATCAGAGTTTCTGTCTCAAGAGATCTTCCGTCACTTAATATAACTTTGGAATCAATATAGTCTTTCACCGAGATGTTCAGGATAATCTTAACACCCAATTCTTTCAATTTTTCATAAGCACTTTCTTGTGCCAGACTGCTCATAGGAGAAAGCAGAGTGGGAAGGGCATCTATGAGATAAATATTGGAAAGTGCCAGTTTTATTTCGGGATATTCTTTCTGGGCGATATAATGTCCCATTTCTGCCAGCATACCTGCCAATTCTACGCCCGTAGGTCCGCCGCCAGCAATTACGATATTCTGAAGTTTTTCAGCTTCTTTAATGTTTTTGTTTCTGGCAGCTTCTTCCAGAGTCAGCAGGATATGATTCCGCAGATACAGTGCTTCTTCAATATTTTTCATGGGAAGTGCACACTTCTGTACATTTTCCATTCCAAAAAAATTAGATTCTGTTCCTATCGCCAGGACAAGTTCGTCATAGCTCAGGTTTCCGGTATCTGTTTCAATGGTTTTATTATCAGTATTTACCTTAATCAGGCTTCCCATATGGAATTTAACATTTTTATTCTCTGAAAATAATTTTCTGAAGGGATAACTGATATTAGAGGCTTCTATGAATGAGGTTGCAACCTGATAGATCAATGGTGGAAAAAAATGATAATTATTTTTATCTACCAGTGTAATTCTGAATCTGTTGTCGTTCTTAAGAGATTTGATAAGATTAATGCCTGCAAATCCTCCGCCTACGATTACAATGTGCTTTTTCATATTAAGTGGATATTGAAATGGTGTTCCTTATTCAATTCAAGAACAGGACCAAAGAATGCGGGAAACAAACATTTAACATAAAATAAGGGAAAAATGAAATCTCAGGATTAAGTCTGCATGATGTTTGCTGGTTACCTATCCAGACATCCAAATAATATTACTATGAGCCGAGCTATTTTAAATGAAAATCACAGACTGGGACTAGGCGGTGTTGCTATAGGAACCGCTTTTGAAAATATTACAGATGAACAGGCGCAGAAAGTACTGCAGGCAGCATGGGATACCGGAATCCGGTATTATGATACGTCTCCCTGGTATGGGCTTACCAAAAGCGAAAGAAGATTTGGCCGTTTTCTGAAAACCCAAGACAGAGATGACTTTATATTCTCAACAAAAGTAGGCCGACTTTTTAATCAGGTTCCGGAATCTGAAGTTCCGCCTACCATGTGGAAAAAACCTCTTCCATATGATTTCAGACATGATTATACTGCTGACGCTGTAAAACAGTCTATAGAAGAAAGTATGAAAAGAACCGGTCTGGATTATATTGATATTGTATACGTGCATGATTTATCTGAGGATCAGGTAGGTGACCGCTACCCTTATTTCCTTGAACAAGCACAAAAAGGAGCTTTTAAAGTTCTTTCTGAGCTAAGAAACCAGGGGGTTATTAAAGCCTGGGGAATGGGAGTCAATAAAATTGAACCCATTTTAGATTGTATTGAATCAGCAGATCCTGATATCTGTCTTTCTGCAACTCAATATTCTATATTGGAACATGAAGATGCAGTTGACAGGCTTCTTCCTGCAGTAAAAAAAGCAGGGGTACAACTCGTTTCCGGAGCTGGATATAATTCAGGCTATATTGCCGGGAGAGAACGTTATAATTATAAAGATGTAATCCCGAAAGGGATGAATGAAAAACGAGCCGGAATTTCTGCTATTGCAGATAAATATGGTATTCGCCTTATAGATGCTGCTCTGCATTTTGTTCTCGCTTGTGATGAGTTTTCATCTATTATACCGGGAACTGGCAGCCCAGAGCAGGTAAAGGATAATATACGGGCTCTGAAAACCAATATCCCTTCGGATTTCTGGAAAGAGCTCAAGGAAAAGGGGCTTATTTATGAAAAAGCTCAGGTTCCTACTTTGTAGAATTAAAACTGGGTTTGGGATAAGGCCATATGGGTAGGAACCCAAACTCAGTGTAATTATTTTATCTGCGTTCAAAATTTCTTCAAAATTTAATGATAGTTTTATAGCATGAAAATTCTAATTGTAGAAGACGAAACCGAGCTTGCTAAAAGTATTACTGAATATCTGTCAGAGGAAAACTACCTCTGTGAGCTGGCTGGTACCTATACTGACGCTATGAATAAGATAGGGATGTTTCATTATGACTGTATTTTATTAGACATTATGCTTCCTGACGGAAATGGACTTAGAATTTTGGAAGAATTAAAAAAACAGCAGAAACAGGATGGCGTGATCATTATTTCCGCTAAAAATGCACTGGATGATAAGGTGGAAGGTCTGAAATTGGGAGCTGATGATTATCTTACCAAACCTTTTCATCTTTCAGAACTGATGGCCAGAGTATATTCTATTATCCGCAGAAAACAGTTTCACAGTTCTAATGTGGTGACCCAAAATGAACTTCAAATTGATCTTTTGGCTAAAACAGTAGCCGTTAATGAAGAAACAATTGCATTGACGAAAAAGGAGTTTGACCTTCTGATCTATTTTATCGGTAATAAGAATAAAGTGATTTCAAAGAGTATATTGGCGGAACACCTTTCGGGGGGTTTTGCAGATATGCTTGACAATCATGATTTTGTATATGCGCATGTGAAAAATCTTAAGAAAAAGCTATATGATGCCGGCTCTGGACATTACCTCAAAACAGTGTATGGAACGGGATATAAGTGGGAATCGTAAACCCGATACTTTCTAAAATCTGATCATCAATAATTCTTAATTCATCATTCCTGTGAAGCCTCTATTAAACAAAACCACAAAACCCTTTCTTATCTATGTTCTTATTGTATTAACGATAAGTATTCCTGTATATTATTTTGTGGTAGATACAATCTGGAAAAGTGAACTGGATGAGCATAACCAGATTATTGTAGAGAAAACAGCCTATGAATTCAATCAATTAAAACTTTCTGATGAAAAGCTGGAGAACAGTCTTGATTTATGGAATCATATTCAGCCTGAAACCAATATTGAAAGAATTCCGGCAGATAAAATTAAAGGAGATACCGTTTATACTTCCGAAAAACATCTTCCATTTATTTCTGCTAATAAAAAGGAACGTTACCGATGTCTTCAGAAAGTAATATATATTCACGATAAACCTTACCTTTTTACGATACAGACCAATATTGAGGAATCTCACGAGACAATTGCCGTGATCGCTATGATTACTATATTTTTCTTTGTGATGATTGTAGTTGGGCTTTTATACTTAAACAGAAGACTTTCCGCTTCCATATGGAAACCCTTTCGGGATACTCTGGACCGGTTAAAAACGTTTAAACTCAACAACCAGTCTAAAATTGAACTTCCCGCTTCTGATATCACAGAATTTGATGAGCTCAACCAATCTCTTTACAAACTGATTGAGCATAATGTTTCTGTATATAATACCCAAAAGGAATTTACCGAAAATGCTTCTCATGAACTGCAGACTCCTCTTGCTATCATCAAAAATAAGCTGGATCTTTTACTTCAGGATCAGGCTTTGACGGAAAGGCAATACCGCATTGCAGAGGAAATGAACAGAGCCCTGACGAGAAGCTCACGAATCAATAAAAACCTCCTGCTGCTTGCTAAAATAGATAATAATCAGTTTGATAACTCTGAAGTCATTTCTTTTGATCATCTGCTTCATCAGAGTATAGAAATTCTTCAGGAACATTTTGAACAAAAAAACATTTCTGTAAAAGAAGATATTTCTTCTGGTGTAAAAATAAGTGGTAACAGCAGTCTTACGGAGATTATGATCAACAATCTTATCATCAATGCTATCCGCCATACTTCTCCCGGGGGGGGATTTTAATGAAACTGACAGATTCTGCTTTTGAAATTTCCAATTCGGGAACAGAAAGACTTAATGCGGATTTATTATTTAAAAGATTTTCAAAACTCTCCACAGAGAGCGGCGGAAGTGGTCTGGGATTATCTATTATACAGGAAATTGCTAAGTTTCATCACTGGACAATCGAATATAAATTTGAAAATAATCATCATATTTTCACTGTTAATTTATAGTTAACTTTTGATTTAAATTTTGGCTGATATTAATTATTTTATATATACAAAAATACTAAAAAGCATTCGTGAAGAATGCTTTTTTATTCTCGTAATAAGATAAATTAATTCAATATTGCACGAAATATTTTCAAATGTAAATTACGGTTTTCCACATTAAACAAGGCACTTAATATAATAAAAAATATCTCTTTGATATGAATTAATCATATATATTTGAAACTTAATCTTAAATTTTCACAATTATGAAAAAACTAAAAAAATTAACTCGAGAAGACCTTAAAACATTGAAAGGAGGTCAAGTTTGGATTGCAGAATTTTGCGGTCAAACTGCTACTACAACTCAAGATTGGACACCACAACAAGCAAATCAGTGGCTTGCTGAACTTGAAAAAAATTACTGTAATTAATATTTGTTCATATTAATTATTTGCACTTATGACCTAATACAGTTATAAGTGCATTTTTTTTACAATCAAAAATAATTCTATGTATTATTATAAAAAATTATTTCAATTATTAGCCTTATTTTTTAGTGTCTTATTCTTTTCTCAATTACATAAAAAAGATACTGTGTGTGGTGAATTTACCTATTTATTAAAAGCTAAACTGAGTACATTAACTCCTGATTATAAACATGAAGAATTTTTTTCATTACAGATAGGTGATAAACGTGCTTTTTTTGCAAGTACACAATCAATTAAGAGAGATTCTACATTTCAAACAACCCAACATAAGAAATTGGATAATGGTGGGATTCTTTTAAGTACAAAAGGAATGAATATACCAAAAACCCAATTCTATTATACAATTATACAATCAAATGAAAACATACAGTATTTTGAGTCTGTTTCGATGTCATTACTTATGTATAAAGAACCCGTAATAAAAAATTGGAAACTTATAGACGAAACAAAAATAATCAATACAATTACTTGTAAGAAAGCAGAGGTTAATTTTAAAGGTCGAAACTGGATAGCATGGTATTCTCTTGAAATTCCGTTGCCCTATGGTCCATATAAATTTAGTGGCTTGCCAGGACTAATTGTCAAAATAACAGATGATAAAGAAGAATATGATTTTGAATTAGTAAAATCTGTACCTACATATAAATTAAAAGATAAATTAATTACCATTAAAAAGAGCAGATATACAGAAGCCATAGAAACAACACAGCAAAAATTAAAACAAGCAATTAGAAATGCTGATGCAAATGCTGCTGCTGTACTTGCAAGTTACGGAACTACTATTATACAAGGTCAAGAAATTATAAGGCAGCGACAAAAAGAAAAAGAGGAAAATAAAAAATACGAAAACCCATTAGAATTAGAAAAAGATTAGCCATTAGCTAATCTTTTTTTTCGTTTTGTATTCAAACAGTTAGCTTATTCGTTAGCTGAATATATAATACAAATATAAATTTCAATAATATGAAATCTTTAAAAGAATTTCTCAACGAACAATTGGAAAATCCGATCGAAACTCCTTTACAGGAAGAGCAAAGTCCTGAAGCTACTAATACTAACATTCAAGAAGCTGGGAAGTCTTCAGGTAGTTTATCAGATTTAAAGGAAGTAGATGGTACATTTAAGTATATCATTATCTAAAAAATATCAGGAACCAGACAATTCAAAATTTCTTCTAAATCGGATTGCACCTTTGTATTGAAAATATACTGAAGTGTAAAATTAATTTAGAAATGATTTTTAAAATTGCCCTTTTATTCGCAGGAACAATACTTGCATTCTGGATCAGCGCTATTTGTGGAGGCGGTGCAAGTCTGATTTTGATTCCTATCCTAAACCTTCTGCTTCCCACATCATTGGTCCCTTTCTCTTTGACGCTAGGTACTTTTACAAGTTCGGCCTCCCGGATTGCTGTGTTTAAAAAACATATCAACTGGAAAATATTTTTATGGTTTGTTCCGTTTTCTATTCCGGCAGTTCTGCTGGGTGCTTATATGATCAAATATGTAAACCCCAATTATCTGCAGCTTATGGTTGGTTTCTTCCTGATTGCAAATCTTCCTCAACTTTTTGTTTCTAAAAATAAAAAAGAAGAATCAGGAAAGCCTTATCCCAAATCTGCATTAGCAGTTATTGGTTTCTCAGCGGGTTTTATTTCAGGAATAACAGGTGCTGTAGGACTTCTTTTCAACCGCTTTTATTTAAAGTTCGGACTTAAAAAAGAAGAAATAGTGGCAACTCGTGCAGCAAATGAAATTTTCCTTCACCTGATCAAGCTTATCATTTATATCTCGCTGGGCTTATATTCCAATACCGCATTATGGCTGGGAATTGCGATAGCAGTAGCGGCAGTAGTGTCTTCATATACCGTGAAGTATATTCTTCCCCATCTCAGCGAAAACCTGTTCAAAAAGATAGGGTATGGAGCGATGGTAGTTTCCGGCATTACTTTGATGACCTCTACCTCCGGCAAAATAATCCAGCAGGATCAAATTGCTGTTAATACTTCGTCTACAGAAAATAAAAATGTGTACACCATGTCCTGGAGAAATACCCGTGTAGTATTGGAATATAAAGCCAATAAAGGACTGGAACTTGAAAAGAGCATCCAGCCGGAAGAACTTTCCGGAAATCTTAAAACGATGTATCATACACTAAAAGAACATTATGATGATGTACATATAGAAAAAGTATATGCGCTGGGGAAAGAAACTACTCATGGGTTCTACTGTTATAAAAACAAAGTGGTTACCAAGTATAAAGCCTGATGAATCAAGCAGAAAGTATAAATACAATCCTCTTAAAAAAAATATACAGTCTCAACTTTATCAAAGATCAAAATGCCTGCGCCTTTGCGCATAATAAAAAAGAAACATCAACTAATATCAACCCAATGACCAGCACTAAACTGTTACTTTTCCCATCTATTGTTATTTCGTCTATGGCCTCAGCACAAACCACTTCTGTGACTGTGTCAGGTAGAATCACCAATAAAGACAAGGCCGTATTGCCTTATGCTGGTATTATTTTAAAAAAGGAAAAAGACAGTACGTTTATTACCGGAACAATTACCAATGAAAACGGAAGATTTTCTATGACAGGGATAAAACCGGATCATTATCTTATTGAAGCGTCTGTTACAGGATACAATACAAAGTTACAGCCCATTTTCGTCGGAAGTCTTTCAGAATTTCTGGAGATTCCCGGCATTGACCTGGGACCGAAGAAGGATACAGAAACAAAAATAGAAGAAGTGACTATTACCGCTTCCAAAAAGTCTGAGATAGGTAATCAGCTTGACAAAAAAATATATTCGGTAGCGGATAATATCAGCCAAAGTGGAGGATCTGTATTACAGAGTATGCAAAATCTGCCTGGTATTACCATTCAGGATGGAAAAGTACAGCTTAGGGGGAATGATAAAGTTACGGTTCTTATTGATGGAAGGCAAACGGCAATGACTGGTTTCGGAAGCCAGACAGGCCTTGACAATATCCCTTCTTCATCAATAGATAAAATTGAAACCATCAATAATCCTTCTTCAAAGTATGACGCTAATGGGAATGCAGGGATCATCAATATTATCATGAAGAAAAATAAAAAGAATGGATGGAACGGGAAAGTAGGTTTCACAGCAGGACTTGGATCTCTTTGGGTAAGAAAAGAGAATCTGCCAACCATCCGTCCCCAGTATACGATGACGCCAAAGATCAATCCTTCACTTTCTCTTAATTACAGAAAAGATAAGGTAAACATTTTCCTGCAGGCTGATAATTTATATACTCAGACGCTTAATAAGAATGAATTTGTAACCCGTACTTATGACGATGGAACTGTTATCAATTCACAATTGAAAAGAAACAGAAATACTAATTTCTTTACCACAAAGGCAGGAATAGACTGGAATATTGATGATCAGAATACATTGACGATTTCAGGGATGTATGGCAGTGAGAAAATCATTGACCGTGGGGACCAGCCGTTTTTCAACGGAGATTTCTCTCAGCGTCTTCGGCTGTGGCAGTTTTTGGAAGATGAGTTAAAAACAACGGTTATGGGAACAGCTTCTTATCAGCATAAATTTAAGGAAGCCGGACATCTGCTGAATATAGGTTTTAATTATACTTTTCACAGAGAAGACGAAAAATATTTCTATGACAATTATTTACCTGCTACTACAGGAACTGATGCTTTCAAATTATTATCTGATGAACAGGTGTATGACTTTAATATAGATTATATAAAGCCTTTAAAATACGGGAGAATTGAAACAGGAATTAAGCTTCGAAACAGAAGTATCCCAACCAATATGCAGTTTTTCCCCGGAAGCAACTCTGTATTGGATGCCTCTGCGGGCGGAAAAGCTGATTATAAAGAATTTATACCTGCTGTATATGGAAATTATGTATTTGAAAATGACAAATGGGAAGCAGAACTTGGGCTAAGACTGGAATATGTGAAAATTCAGTATGATGTGAACCCCAACCATCCTACTTATAAAAGTGACGGCTATAACTATACTCAGCCATTTCCTAATTTTAGACTGGGCTATAAGCTGAACGACCGCCATAAGTTCTCTGTCTTTTATAACAGAAGAGTAGACCGTCCTAATGAAGTTGATATCAGAATTTTTCCAAAATATGATGATGCCGAGATTATTAAGGTAGGAAATCCTGCACTAAGGCCTCAGTTTACCAATTCTGTTGAACTTGGGTATAAGTACAATTGGGGCAGCGGGTATCTGTATTCTGCTTTATACCATCGTTTTGCCAATGGAACAATTACCCGAATTTCAAGTATCGTTCCGAACAGTACGCTGATTTATGCTATATTCCAAAATGCCGGAAAAAGCTACAATACAGGTCTGGAAGCAATATGGAACCAAAAGATGTCGGATGTATATTCTTTCAATATCAATGGGAATCTTTACCGCAACCAGATCAATGCATTTTCAGTACTGAATCTCTATCCTGAACCCAATACATTCTCTGCTGATAAGCAGTCTGCCATTTCAGGAAACCTTAAAATGAACAATATTTTTCACTTTTCAAAAGGGCTGGACCTACAGTTTACTGCAGTTTATCTGGCTCCCGATGTCATTCCTCAGGGAAGAATACAATCAAGATTTTCTATAGATGTGGGAGTGAAAAAAGCGATTCAAAAAGGGAAGGGAGAAGTGTTTCTCAACGCTTCAGATCTACTCAATACAATGGTCATTAAGAAAAAAATCCAGGGTGTTGGATTTGCTTATACCAGCAATGATTATTATGAAACGCAGGTAGTAAGATTGGGATACAGTTACAAATTTTAATACAGCATTTAAAAACTTTATAAATATGATTTAGGATGAAAAAGCAATTTCAAAAAAAATGGATGTATTTAGCTGTCTTAATTTCAGTTTTCAGCAATGTGAATGCTCAAAACAATAAAGATACGATTACGGTTCAGGAAACAAAACAAGACAGTATTGTAAGTATTCAGCAAAATAAACTGAATTACAAAAGCCTGATTATTCCCGCCGTATTCATTGGCTACGGGGTTGCCGGATTATCTATGAATAACCTGAGACAACTTAATATATCTACCAAAACCGAAATCAATGAACACCAGCCGGGCCGTACAATATTGGATAATTATACCCAGTATGCCCCTGCTGTAATGGTATATGGCTTCAATGCAGCCGGGATAAAAGGAAAGCATAATCTGAGAGACCGTACAATCATCTATGCCTCTTCACAGCTTATCGCTGCAGCATTCACAATGCCTTTAAAATATCTGGTGAAAGAAGAAAGGCCAGACGGGTCAAATACGTTGTCTTTTCCTTCAGGACACGCTGCCACAGCATTTTCTTCTGCGCAGTTCATGTTTAGGGAATACAGAGATACCAATTTCTGGTTAAGCCTTTCAGGATATCCGTTCGCTGTTTTTACCGGGGTATACAGGATGGTGAATGATAAGCACTGGCTGGGAGATGTAGTTGCAGGAGCGGGTTTTGGAATTCTTTCTACAGAACTGGCTTATTGGCTGTTTCCCAGAATTGATACTATACTGAGGGGGAAAGATAAAACGAAAAATAAGTTGTCATCTACAATGGTTATGCCTTTTTACCAGAACAAAACGCTGGGAATAGGATTGGTGAAAAACTTTTAAAATACAAACTCTTTCATACAGGAATTTCTCCCTTTCAAGGGCCCGAAATTCCTGTTTTTGTTAAACCACCTTTGCTTTACGGATTACTTTAGCTAATAATGACGGGAAGAATCGTTTAAGATAAACGGCCATTACTTCCTTCCCTCCAATAGCTTTTTGATTTTTCCGTTTTTGAACAGCATAGAGCATTTTTTTTGCAAAAACATCCGCAGGCATACCTTTTCTTGTGGCATCATCCATAGTGCCTTGCTGTGAGCCATCTCCGGTTACTGCATGGATAGAAATATCGGTCTGTATAAAACCGGGACAGATAATAGTAACCAGTATTTTATAATCATATAATTCCGCACGTAGAGCATCAAAAAAGCCATGTAAAGCATGTTTTGCGGCTGCATATCCGCTTCGCATAGGGGCTCCGAATATTCCCATAAGGCTTGATACAACAGCAATCTGCCCTCCGCCATTGCTGATCATGTAGGGAATCACTGCTTTAGTAAGGGCAGCTGTTCCAATAAAATCAATATCCATTAGACGTTTATCTACCTCTATATCCGTTTCTATGGCTAAAGAACGCTGGGATAGTCCGGCATTGTTGATAAGAAGGTCAATCTTTCCAAATTGTTCTATTGCCTTTGCTGCAATAGCGGGCATATCTTTATAGTTCATGAGATCTAAAGGAAGCACAGCATACCGTTCAGCAGAAAGGCCTGCTTTTTCAGCAACGGTATATAATGGCTCTTCTTTTCTTGAGGAAATAATGATTTTGGCATTACTATTTAGGGCAAGTTCCTTTACCAAAGCTTCTCCAATTCCTGAAGAAGCTCCTGTGATCCAGATGACCTTGTTGTCAAAATATCGGTTCATATTTACATATCAGTATTTTCAGGTAAATTATTTCAATCCGGCAATATATTTTCCGGCCTTCATTCCGGAGAAAATACATCCTCCAAGAAATGTTCCTTCAAGCGCACGATAACCATGCATTCCGCCACCGCCGAATCCTGCGGCTTCTCCTGCAGCAAAGAGTCCTTCGATAATGCTTTCATCTTGTCTTAAGACCTGTCCGTTCAGATTAGTCTTAATTCCGCCTAATGTTTTCCTGGTCAGAATATTAAGGCGTACAGCGATCAATGGTCCGTTTTCAGGAGAGAGTATTTTGTGCGGAGCGGCAACCCGACCTAGCTTATCACCTAAATAATTGCGCGTATTTCTGATATAGTTAACCTGAGTGTCTTTTGAAAACTTATTGTCAAGCTCCCTGTCTCTTGCCTCTATCTGTGATTTTATATAATCATAACTCAGGAGATGATCGCCTGACAATATATTCATTTGATCTACCAGTTCTTTCAGATTATCGGATACAATAAAATCTTTACCATGTTCTTTAAATGCTTCTACAGGCTCCGGAGCCTTTTTCCCAAAGATTCTTTTCAGAAAAAGAGAATAATCTTTATTCGTAATATCCGGATTCTGCTCAGAACCGGAAAGGGCAAATTCTTTTTAATAATTTTTTGGGTAAGAATAAACCATGAATAAGAGAAACCTGTTTCCTGAATATATTTCAAGGTCCCCAGTGTATCAAATCCCGGAAGAAAAGGAGCCGGCAGCCGTTTTCCTTTAGCATCAAACCATAGGGAAGAAGGTCCGGGTAAAATTCTGATTCCATGGTTAGGCCATATCGGATTCCAGTTTTGTAAACCTTCCGTATAATGCCACATTCTGTCGCGGTTAATAATATCAGCACCTGCATTCTCTGCAATTCCGATCATTTTCCCGTCTACATAAGCGGGAACTCCACACACCATATTTTCGGGCGCTTTTCCTAATCTTTCGGGCCAGTTTTTTTTTACCAACTCATGATTGGCGCCAATTCCACCGGAAGCGATGATAATATTTGACGCTGTATATTCAAATTGTGAAATAATATTTCGGTTTGTCTCAGCACCTCTTTCTTTATCATCATTCTCAAGAATGTCTCCTTTGACACTTTTTACATTTCCATTTTCAAGGATCAGTTCTGTTACTCTGCGTCTGAACTTCATTTGCAGCAATCCTTTTTCCTTAGCCTGGTAGGCTTTTTCCACAAAAGGCCTTATAACACCTGTTCCGGTTCCCCAGCTCACATGGAAGCGGGGAACAGAATTCCCATGACCGGTTGCTGATCCGTCACCACGTTCTGCCCAGCCTACCATGAACATCAGTTTGATTCCCAGCTTAGAAATGTATTCATATTTTTCACCTACAGCAAATTTCAGGTACGCTTCAGCCCATTTTCGGGGCCAGTAATCTTCTTTGCGGTCAAATCCTGCTGTGCCTTTCCAGTCCTGTAAAGCCAGTTCATAAGAATCTTTAATTCCCATTCTCCGCTGCTGAGGTGAATTGATAAGAAAAAGTCCTCCAAATGACCAGAAAGCCTGGCCTCCAATATTTTCTTCTGTTTCCTGGTCTAGTAAAAGTACTTTCTTCCCGGCATTGGTAATTTCCATTGCAGCAGTAAGTCCGGCAAGTCCGGTTCCTATAATGATAGTATCAGGCTGGAATGTTTCTTCTATATTCATGGACTGAAATTTTTGTTCTAAATACGTATATAAATGTATAAAATATTTGTATTCATAGAAGATTAGAAGCAGCCAAATATCAATCTTAAATTTGATTTAAAGGATATATAGCCATGTTCTTTTATTCTATGATCTCAACTTCCATCTTAGCTCCTAATTCTTCCAGTTGCTGGCAATGATAATCCAGCCATTTATAATAGCCTGTCGTAAACAAAATCCTGTCGTTTTTACTTAAGGCCAAAGCTTCTGATCCGGACAGTTTATGTTCCTTTTTCAGCAAAGCAATAATCTTTATTTTATTCGGACCGATATCGGTAATGTATAAATTGGCTTTCCGCCAGTCAGATTCATTGGTTTCAGTTTCTGCAGTTTCCTCATCCATTTCCGGATTATTTTGAATCGCCTCTAAAACCTCTTCCCAAAAAGGATTTTCTATGTCTTTATATTTTGAAAAATAATCTGCCAATTCGTTTTTATCAGATCTTACAGAAAAGGTATCATCCACTATTTTCTGAAAAATGTCTAAGCTCTCAGCTATTTTTAAAGGCTCCCAATATCCCTGGCCATGATAGGCAAAGTACACAGGAAAGCCCATTGATTCCTCTTTTAAACTGATAAAAAACGGATCAGCAAAATAATTAACAGCCAATACAACCCAATCTGGTTTGAAATCCCCGGGATTATTTCCGGTAAGCACCTTATTCTCAATGGAATTGTAGTGGTAGCCTTCCTGAAAATAATAGATACGGTCTGCTGCAGCATAGTTCTCAGGAAGCATAAGGCCCTCTGTAACAACTTTGTTTTCCAGGAATTTTATAACAGCCGGATGAGAAATGATGTGCTGAAATAAAACCTCATTTTTTTTCATTATCTCCTCTTGATCTTTAGTAGATAGAGTGGTCTGCTCTCTGTCAAAAGGGAATTTTCGCTGCATCCAGTGCATCAGATCGCGGTCCAGAACTTCCAGCATTTCCTCCTGTAACGTACCATACGAACTTAGATACACTTTAGTATCGTTTTCTTTTTTAGAGATAACAGCAACCTGTCCACCTGAATCATCTGCAACAGGGATGTAATCTGGAAGAAATTCTTTAAACTGATACGTACTGTATCGTTCTTCGATGTCTTCTTTGCTACGGAATATGCGCACCGTATCATAAACGATCTCATCTTCAAATTTTTTTGTAAAGTTTTTTATAAATTCAAACCAATGAGCGGGAGGGCTTACTTTCATAGACGTACAATAGTATTATGCTTTTCGGGGATTTATGATCAGGAAACCTTTTATTATCCATAATCATCACTAAGGTACAAAATGTGGATCCATTTTTAATATTTCTTTTAATTTTTTACTTTCAATTTCCAATTTTGAACTTCTTATTTATCTTTGTGAAAAATAGAATATGAAGTATTTGTTTATCATTGCGTGCTTTGTCTGCTCTACATTCAGTCAGGCACAGCAAAAATCTGATCCATGGAAAGACAGCCAACTTATGGATCCTGCACTTCTTGCATCCAGAATTGAAAAAAAGAAAACAAAAGATCTGGTTATTATCTCGGTGGGGCCTGAAGCTATTATTAAAGGTTCGGTAGATATCGGGCCTACCCATGAACCTGAAAACCTTGAAAAACTAAGAAATTATCTTAAAAATGTCCCTAAGGATAGAGAAATTGTAATCTATTGCGGATGCTGTCCTTTCGTAAAATGTCCAAATATTCGTCCGGCATTTAATCTGCTGATGGAAATGGGGTTTAAAAATGCAAAACTTCTTAATCTTCCTAAAAATATTAAAACAGATTGGCTAGATAAAGATTATCCTACAAATGACTAATATGAAGATTCGTTTTACAGTATTCCTTTTAATGATCATTTCCGGATTCGTTTTTGCCCAGAATAGTAAAATAGAAGTAGGTAAAAAAGCTCCTGAAATTACAATGGCTAAAGCAGACGGAACCCCGTTTTCTCTTTCTACACTGCAAGGAAAGCTTGTCTTAATAGACTTCTGGGCTACGTGGTGTGCGCCATGTGTGGAAGAACAGCCGGAACTGAAAGCATTCTATGATACGTATGCTGATCACGTGAAAAACAATAAATTTGAAATTCTGGGTGTTTCTCTGGATAAAAATAAAGAAAGCTGGCAGAAGGCTATAGACCGTTTTGGTATTAACTGGATTCAGATCAGTGATTTAAAATTCTGGAAAAGTCCGGTTGCCAAGACTTATGAAGTGGATGAGCTTCCTTTTAATGTCATCATTAACGCAGAAGGAACCATTATTGCTAAAAATCTTCATGGAGATGAGCTCAGTATATTTTTAAAGAAGACTTTACAATAGCATTAAATATTTAAAAGAGTGACAGTAATTGCCACTCTTTTGTAATTGTGTATTAGAATCTAAAGCTTAATAATTGTTTTAAATTATTGCATAGTATACATAAGAAAGATCATTATGAGGGAAATAATGATCTCTTTTACATTTAATGATTATTTTTTTTAATCAATCCTGGTAAGAACAATTCTATAGGTCTGGCTTACGTTTCCGTTATTAGTTACATTAATAGTTCCTGCAGAAGGCATTGCCAAGGCATAGTTGAGAGCCGTATTATTGCCTCCATCCTGGCATCCTGATATTCCAGTCCACTCAACAACAATGTTTGTTCTTACAGTTTGTGTGAAAGTAGGGCGGGCAGGCGGAGTTCCGTTAGTGACATATCCAATCTGTCCATTAAGTCCATAATTATTATTAAAAGAGAAGTTGTGAACTAAAAATTCAGCAGTGCTATAATTAACACAAGCATCACTTACAATAACAGTGGCTTTATAGATTCCCTGGGCCAGTCCGGTTATCAATGTACCTACACTTGCTGAGGCTACGGTTACCTGGTTAGATGTTAATCCACCATAATTAGAGGAAGGGGATGCTTTCACTACAACTCCTGTAGGGTCTACATAAATTGGCGCAATTACAGTTGAGCCCGTAGCCTGGCTTACTGTTCTCAGTCGGGTCGTTCCGTTCACATCTAGTACGTTAGTGGGAGTCCCAGTTCCAATCCCGACATTGCCAGTTCTGATTGAAATAGCTCCTGCTCCCGAGTTTGAACCAACAGCTCCTCCTAAAGAAACATCACCATTATCATTCAATACCATTCTGCGGATATTATTCACACGATCAATGATTTCAAAAGAATTGGCAGAACCTGTTGTTCCACCTGTAGTGGGAGATATTCCCCAGGCAGAAGTGGTTGAGCTAAAACGGGACTCACCACCATCTACGTGGAGTTTTCCGGCCGGAGTATTGGTTCCCACTCCCAGACTTCCTGTAGGGGTTACCGTAACATCATTGGCTTGTTCAGCTGCTGTAGGAGTGCCTGTTGTGGGATTATCTTTCGCGGCATCTATGGTAAAAGCACCCTGTGGATTTGGAGTATTAATACCTACCTGTGCATTAATTTTAATGCAAAAAGATGTAGCAGTTATTACAACTGATAGAAATGTTTTTTTCATATTTTTAATGATGTAGGTTACTAATACATTGGATATAAATATAATAAATTATCATAATATTTCTATATTTAGAGATTTAATTAACATTGTACTGAAAGAAAAAAGGGATAGGTAAAGATTACCATTATTCCTCAAATTATATTTACGACGTAAATAAATCCTTCGTATACGCCTAATAGTCATTGGTCTGCAAAATAATACAATCAGTTATCCTGATGTCTATTTTTGTTTCATGAAAAATAATTTCTTCCTTCGTTTTGCGCTGTCAGTTATTTTACTGATGCATAGTACAATGTCTATTTTCAGTGGTGATATCAATAATTTTGGACTACAGTATCTGGATGCCATAGGATTTAGTCCGGTAGGGCTTTATATAGCATGGACAGTCAAATTAACTCATCTTGTCTCTGTACCTTTGCTCTGGCTGGACCGTTACATCAAACCGGTAGCCATCTGTAATATTTTGATTTTTGTTTTTGGGATTTACTATGTCCATTGGCAAAATGGCTGGTTCGTAGTTGGAGGAGGGACTAACGGCGCTGAATTTAATTTCCTGCTGATATTTTGCTTTCTGAATCTTATGTTCCCAAAAATTCGTTTAAAAAAAACATCATAAATTCTATCGATGAAGCGTTCTGCAGAAAGAGAGAATTAAGTTTAAAATGATCAGATAAGTAAAAAATAGGGTAGTTTGTAGATGAATTGCAGGATTTCGTAGCTTTTATCTTTATATCTTTGACTTAATGGTATTACTTTGTATTCTTAAAACTCTATACGCTTGAAATCTGATAAAAAATCCAAGTTACAGATTCATTTGCTGTTTTGGATATTGTATTATATGCTGGAGGCTTATCTCGACTTTTACTGGTCCAGATATCAGTTTCCGGATTTCAAATGGCAGCTTCGGATTCAGAATACACTTGTTCTGGAGCTGGGATATCTTCTGATTAAAATTCCGCTTGCTTACAGTCTGCTGTATGTGTATGAGAAGATGAATATCAGAAGCTTTTTCAAATATGTTCTTTACATAGTGATCATCGTGGCAGCTGTCTTCGGACACCGTTTTTTTACGCATTATATCATTTATCCTTACATCTATGGTATTATAGAAACGTTGGATGGCAAGCAGCCGTCAGGATATATGAATGGGTTTGTGGTATTCAATTCATTTATGGATCTTATTTTTATGGTAGGATTGGTCTTTGGTGTTGAGATAACAAGACAGAAAAACCTTCTGAAAGAGCAGTTTTCACAGTTGAAATCAGAAAAGCTGGATCAGGAATTAACAATGCTGAAGGCTCAGATCAATCCGCATTTTCTGTTCAATACACTCAATAACATTTATGGAATGGCTTTAAAAAAAGCCGACGAAACACCTGATGTCATTCTGCAGCTTTCAAAAGTGATGAGGTACAACATCTATGAGGCAGCAGAAAAAACCATTTCTCTGGAGAAAGATATTGAAAACATTAAGGATTTTATACAAATTCAGAAAATCCGCCACCGCCATCTTACAGTAGATCTTACGGTAGATATGGATAATCTTTCTCAGAAAATTTCTCCTCTTATATTGATTCAGTTTGTGGAAAATGCTTTTAAACATGGTGTTTCAGAAAGCCTGGGAGAAAGTTTTATTCATATTGATATCCGGCTGAAAGACGGAATCCTTACTTATTTTATTGAGAACTCAAAAGAAGAAAGATCTGTAGAACATTCAACTAAAATAGGAGTAAAAAACATCCACAGACAGCTTGAACTGCTTTATCCCAAACACACTCTTTCTGTTGAAAATAAAAGTGACCGTTATATTGTAAAACTAACCATAGATTTCCATGATACATTCAAAGCCTAAAAAATACAACTGCATTATTGTAGAAGACGAACCTATTGCCGCTGAAATTCTGGAAAGCTTCATTTCCAGAGATAAAGAGCTTAATCTGGTAGGGAAGTGCGCTGATGCAGTATATGCCAGCAGTCTTCTTACTATTCATGAGGTAGACCTTATGTTTCTGGATCTTCATCTTCCGGTAGTGAAAGGTTTTGATTTTCTGAGGAAATTGAAAAATCCCCCATTCGTTATTGTCACCACAGCCTATCATCAGTATGCTGTAGAGGGGTATGAGCTGGATATTGCTGATTATCTGATGAAGCCTATTCCATATGATCGTTTTCTGGCAGCTATAGGAAAATTCAAGTATTTAATGGAAGCGGAAGATGCTTTACTTGAAGTTGCAGACCGGGAGCATATTTTTATCAGCAGCGGAAAAAAACAGGTTAAAATTATTCTTCAGGATATTTTCTATATTGAAAGCTTAAGGGAATACATTAATATTCACACGAAAGCTGAAACATTCACTTTTAAAATGCCAATCAGTAAAATAGAGGAAAGTTTGAACCCCAGGCTTTTTACCCGCATTCACAAGTCTTATATTATTTCCAAATCAAAAATTGACATGAAGTCTGCCAGCATCATTCAGATCAATGGGAAAAAACTTCCGATCGGCAGAACCTATAAGCCCTCACTGGAGCTTTAAATACTTTAGAACAAACAGTATAAATCATGGATTAAATAATTTATATTTTTAGTAGACGCTATTCAGCCGTTGATATATAGCTTTCTCCATAATCTTCACTAATTGTTGAATTTTGATAAAACAATAAGAAAAATCAATAATTATGAAATACAAATTGAAGCTTCTGAGCGTGGGGGTTGCTTTTTTCATGGGAAGCGAAACTTACTTCAGCCAGGGAAGGCGGGACACCCTTAAAACACAGAATATTGAGGGAGTTGTAGTGACCGCTTTAGGAATTAAAAGAGAAAAAAGATCTCTTGGCTATTCTACGCAGGAAGTGAAAGGTGAAGATATCAGCAAAAATCCTACGACTAATTTCCTGAATAACCTTTCAGGGAAAGTAGCAGGCCTTGAGATCAGACAATCTACCAATTTTGGAGGTTCTGTAGATGCAGTGTCCAGAGGCTACAAATCTATTCTGGGAGATAACCAGGCTCTTTTTGTTGTGGACGGAGTTCCAATTATCAACAGGAATATCAATTCCAGTGTTCAGCAAAACGGATTTGGAGGTTATGATTACGGAAGTCCTGTTTCAGATATCAATCCCAATGATATTGAAACGATAAACGTTTTAAAAGGGGCTGCTGCAACCGCTTTATATGGATCCAGAGCCCAAAACGGAGCCATTATTATCACAACAAAAAAAGGAAAGAAAAATACGCAGGGTATCGGTCTGGAATATAGCGCAGGTATTTCCGTATCTACCGTAGATCAATCTACATTCCCTGAATACCAAACTGAATATGGACAGGGATATTGGGGAAACCATTTCCAGTCTTATGAAGGCGGTCCTTTGGCTTTTACATTACACGATGCTTCTTATGGAGCTCCTTACGATCCTGATCTTATGGTTTGGCAATATGATGCCTTTATTCCGGATTCCCAGAATTTTGGAAAACAGACTCCCTGGACCATTGCCAAAAACGGCCCGGTAACTTTTTTCGAAAAAGGGATTAACCGAACCAATACTATTGCACTGAGTGGCGGAAGTGACATCGCATCATTCAGATTGAGCTATTCCAATACTTATGCAACTGATATTTTTCCTAATTCTTCGCTCTCAAAGAATAATTTTGGAGGAAATGCTTCTTATAAGATCACAGATCAACTTACTGCCTCCATTTTTGCCAATTACATTGTGCAAAGTACCAAAGGAAGAAATACAACAGGATATGGAGATAATATCATGGGGAGTTTCCGCCAGTGGTGGCCCACGAATGTAGATATTAAGTATCAGAAATACCTCTATGATACTTTTAATAAAAATTATAGCTGGAACATCAAATCTCCTGTTAACCTGGCTCCCAATTACTGGGACAATCCTTATTTTGTAAGGTATCAGAATTACCAGAATGACAAAAGAGAACGTTTTGCGGGGAACTTCAGTCTGAACTACGATCTATCAAAAAATATTAATATTCTGGGAAGAGTAGGTATTGACGGTTATAATATGATTATTGAAGAAAGAAAGGCAGTAGGCTCGGTTCCCGCATTTTTCAGTTTCAATCCTATAGAACAGCCTTCAGGATATGCGGTGACCAACCTCCGTTTTACGGAAACCAATTATGATCTCATTGCGACTTATAAAAAGAATATCACTGAAGATTTAAATGTTCAGGCCCTCGCAGGAGGAAATATCAATGTACAGACCAGCTATTCCAATGCACAGACTACATCTGGAGGACTTTATATTCCGGGGCTTTATACCATTGCCAACTCGGCATCATCCCCTGCAAGCCCCCTCATCACAGATACCTCCAAATATATTTATGGGGCTTTTGTTCAGGCTTCTTTAGGATATAAAAATACCTATTATCTTGAAGGAACTTTCAGAAGAGACCAGTCTACAGCACTCCCAAAAGCAAAGAATGCCTATTATTATCCTTCCGTTTCGGCAAGTTTTGTATTTTCCAATGTACTGAAACAGCAATGGATGAGTTTTGGAAAATTCCGGGCCGCTTATGCTGAAGTTGGTTCTGATACTGCTGCGGATCAGCTGCGGAATAGGTTTACCGTGCAGACCTCATTTGGAAACAATCCTGTATATTCCTACAATACCACATTGAGAAATACTGATCTTCTTCCTCAGAAACTGAAAAATTTTGAAGCAGGAACTAATATGCAGTTTTTCAAAAACAGAATCGGGTTTGATCTGGCGTGGTTCAGAAATATTGCATCTGATCAGATTCTGCCACTTCCCATATCACTCGGAACCGGTTCCGGGGCTAAAATTCAGAATACAGGAGAACTTACTACCAAAGGGGTGGAGTTATCTCTAAATGCCGCTCTGGTGCGGCTCAATGATTTTACCTGGGAAATGGGACTCAACTGGTCCAATCCCAAAACTAAAGTGACCGCTTTACGGGAAGGAATTGAGAATATTACCATAGGTACTTTGCAGGGCGGAATTACGATCAATGCGCCTCTCCATGAAGAGTACGGAAGCATTTGGGGAGCTGATTTTGTATATGACTCCAGCGGGAACAAAGTCATAGGACGAAATGGTGCTTATCTTCATACTGATGATTCTAACCATAATCTTGGAAGTTTTCAGCCGGATTTTATTGCAGGATTAACTAATTCTTTTACCTATAAAAATTTTAATCTAAGCTTTCAGATTGATTGGAAAAAAGGAGGAAAGATATTTTCCCTAGACCAGTACTACGGCTACGGAACAGGACTGTATCCTGATTCTGTTGGTTTAAATGACCTTGGAAACCCTGTCAGAAATACATTGGCTAATGGAGGCGGGGTTATTTTACCGGGAGTCATGCAGGATCCTAATAATCCAGGCTCTTATATTCCCAATACGATCCGTCTGGACCGTTCCATGTCCAGCCAGACTCTGGAAACAGATCCACCTGTGGCGGCATTTGTATATGATGCAAGCTTTATCAAACTACGTCAGGTTTCTATTTCCTACACCTTTAATAAAGATCTTTTTAAAAACATAGGGGTTCAGGCGCTTACTCTTGGATTAACAGGAAGCAATCTCTGGATTATTCACAAAAACCTTCCTTATGCTGATCCGGAAGCGGGACTTTCGTCGGGAAGTATTCAGGGATATCAATCCGGGGTTATGCCTTCCACAAGAAATTTTGCATTCAATCTGAAAGTTAATTTTTAAAAACTATTACAATGAAAAATACCATTATATTCAGTTCTTTTTTAGCATTACTGCTGGTAGGATGTACATCAGACGACGTCAATCTTGATCCCCATGTCGTCTACAATGCAAGTCCTGAACCTCTTATTACTTATGCGCAAAAGGAGCTGAGTGATTATATGACCACGCCGAGTGTTAACGAAAACAATTTCCGGCTTACCATGCAGTACTGGCAGGAAACCACTTACGTGAGTGAAAGCAATTATAATTTTACGGGCCGAAACGTCTCTAATAACGTATGGGGTGATCATTATGTAAATGTGCTTAATAATCTTAATAAAGCAAAAGAATTTATAGAACAATACCAGCCCGTTCCTTCAGAGCTCAGCACATGGCCTGCGAAGAAAAAAAATCAGTTAGCCATTATAGATATTCTGTCCGTTTATACCTTTCAAACCTTAGTTGATACTTTTGGAGATGTGCCCTACAGCCAGGCTCTTAACAATGATTTGTTTCCGCTTCCTGCTTATGATGACGACGCAAAGATCTATCAGGACCTGATCAGCCGTTTAAAAATTGATATCAATAATCTGGAAAGAGGAAAGGGGACTTTTGGCCCGGGGGACATCATCTACGGAGGTGATATCGGAAAATGGCAAAAGTTTGGAAATTCGCTGCTCCTGAAGTTGGGAATTGCAATTTCTGATGTTAACCCTTCCTTAGCACAATCCAGTATTAATACGGCAATTACGGGTGGTGTTATTACAGATGAATCACAGAGCGGCCTTTTTGGATATCTTGCTGCCACTGCCAATTTTAATCCGTTATTTGAAAATCTGATTGTGAGTGGAAGAGATGATTTTTTCGCGGGTAAACCGTTTGTCAATTTCCTTAATACAACCTCAGACCCGAGAGTTTCCAAATACTTCCAGGATGTAGACGGAGAATACATTGGGCAGACTATTGGTGTAGCCGGAAATTTTACAGATTTTTCTGCTCCGGGTATTTTTGCTTATACTTTGACAACTCCGGGAAATCTCATTACGCATACTGAAGTTGCTTTTTATCTGGCGGAAGCTGCCGCAAGATTCGGAATTGGAGGAAATCCCGAAATCCTATATCAGAATGCAGTTCAGGCTTCATTCAGAGAATGGGGGCTTACCCACCAGGAGACTCAAAATTATCTTACAGCCCATCCTTACAATGCGGGCAACTGGAAAAAATCTATTGGAGAACAAGCCTGGGTTGCAATGTATAATCATCCCGTGGTCTCCTGGAATTTTTACCGCCGTCTGGATTATCCTGTATTACAGGCCCCGCCTACTGCCATTGCCAACGCAGATGGAAAAGTACCCGTAAGACTTCAATATCCCACTCTGGAAGCCACTACAAATGGAACCAATTATGCCAAAGCCGCCGCGGCAATAGGAGGAGATAAACTGACTACCAAAGTTTTCTGGGATATACATTAATGAAACAAAAAACTCAATAGTTGTGAATACAAACTTTTTAATAAATGAAATTTTAGACTGTCTTGATTTGCAAAGATGAGTTTGTAGATGAAGAACCTCCATTGATAGATATTTTTATCGACTCCCGATTCGTTAGTCTAAATTTACAGCAGAGAACAAAGGAGAATCACAGCAAACGCACAGATGATGAGAGGATATTCATCAATAAAATTCAATATTAATATAATGTGGTTGGTTTATTATTCTCATGTTGAATAATGATTTGGCTTAATGATCAGCAATGATCTTAAGCCAATTTCTTTTTATAGGAACTTCTTTATTTCTGAAATAAAATACATACATTCACTTCTTTATTGCAATCTAATTCAGATATGTTAACAGATATTATTGCTCCTGATCTTCAGGTTATTTTTTGTGGAATTAATCCCGGTTTAAAATCAGCAGACGATGGCCATCATTTTTCAGGAAGAAGCAACCGCTTTTGGAGGGTTCTGCATCAATCCGGTTTTACGCCTTATGAGATTGAAGCTGTGCACGATACTGATCTTTTAAATTTTGGATATGGGCTGACAACCGCTGTAGCAAGAGCGACTTCCCGTGCTGATGAACTTTCAAAAGAAGAATTTGACAATTCCCTTGAAGATTTCAAAACCAAAATTACTCAATTTCATCCTCAATATCTGGTTTTCCTTGGCAAGGCAGCCTATAAAGCATTTTCTAAAAAGAAAGACATTCTGTGGGGAGAGCAGAAAGAAGACTTCTGTGGTGCTAAAGTCTGGGTTTTACCTAATACAAGTGGCTTGAACCGGGGATTTTCTCTTGATGATCTTGTTGCCCATTACCGTGCATTTTATCAGGTTATTTCAAAATAAAATTAATCCTGCTTTTTAACATTAAATTTTATTAGGTTTACTCACATATTTATTCCCTTTTACAAAAAAACGCCATGGCAAAAGGGCATCTTCCTGTGCATATGCAACTCCTATACGGGGGCTCGCTATAATTTCATCATCATTATATTGAAATCCTTGATCTTCAATCCATATTTCATCTCCGGTCAGCTCTTTTTTATTAAAAGTAAGGTCGATACCTAATGCTTTTGCAGCAGATCCGGGACCGGAAGATATCGCAGCTTTAGCAGCCGGCATTTTTCGTCTGGCTTCCATGATTTCTTTGCCTATCAATGGTTCAACAGCCCTTATTAATACAGCATTTGGTTCATTTTCAACGGAGGTTACAATATTAAAAAGGTGATGAATTCCGTAGCATAAGTACACATAGGAAAGTCCTCCATGGCTGTACAATATCTCAGTACGGTTTGTACGTCTGCCTCCATACGCATGGGAAGCCTTATCCTGTATTCCGAAATAAGCTTCTGTTTCTACAATGATTCCGCCGGTTATATCACCGTCAATATCTGTAAAAAGTACTTTTCCCAAAAGGTTTTTGGCCAGAAAAAGGACATCCTGATTTGAATAGTAGGAAAGAGGCAGTTTCAAGTGAATGATTTTTATCGGTTAACAGATCAAATTTAATATAAATTCACCATTTTCAGGCAGATTTTAGTCATGTCAACAAAGTTTTTAAGGTCAGATTTTAGTTTATTTACGTATTTTTATATATTATTCAGTTTGAATCACATTACTATCTCTATGCATTACAAAAACGACATGATCATTATCCGTGAATTTGTTCCACAAGAGTTTGCGCTGTTTTTAGAGCTGTTTGATAACGAAAATGTTACAAGATATCTGCCCTATAAAACACCTGATGAATATAAAGAAATGTTTGACAAAGCATTATCGGATTACAAAGATGGCCCCTTCAGCAGATGGGGAATATTTGATGCTCAAACCAATGATTTCGTAGGAATGGGTCTTGCCAGAACTTTCCTCGATAATCCCGAACAGATAGAAATAGGATATACATTAGGAGAAAACTATTGGGGAAAAGGATTGGGAACAAGCGTATGCAAAGCGCTTGTTGAGTACTGCCTTTCTCTGCATCATCAAAAAGATATAGTTGCGGTAACTGATCTGGATAATATTGGCTCTCAGAAAGTTCTTCTGAAAACCGGTTTTGGCAGAACAGAAAATCTGGTGAGAGGAGATAGGGAACTGGCTTATTTTATATTGTAAACATTCATACAGCTGAAACACTCAAGAGATTATTAACTCATTTCATTTATTATTACATTTCATTTATCAGATAATTTGTCATAACTTGCAGGAATTATGATGTCGAAACGTTGCAAATACGCACTAAAAGCAATGGTCAGATTAGCAAGGAATTATAACCAGGGCTTTCTGTCAACATCCATTATTGCACAAGACGAAAACATCCCCAAAAAATTCCTGGAACAAATACTCCTTGAACTTAAAAGAGCTAAACTTGTAAACAGCAAGCAGGGAAAAGTAGGAGGATATTATCTTCTGAAATCGCCCGATGATGTTTCATTAGCAGACATTTACCGAATCTTTGACGGTCCTATTGCTCTTACTCCATGTGTATCTTTAAATTTTTACGAACCCTGTGATGATTGCGTAGATGAAGCTTCGTGCTACCTCAGAAATGAATTGATTATCGTCCGTGAAAAAACAAGAAAAAGCATGATGGAGGCTACTCTGACTAAATTTATCAACAACGGATAATTTTTTTTATTTAAATTCTACTATTTTGATAGGAGTTATAGAATTTTATATATATTTGCAATATTAAAATTTCAAATAGTAATGGAAAATAGTCTGAAAAATGAATTTGAAACACTTCTGAAAGCAGCTTCTGAAGGCTCTTTTCGGGATAATGCACTGCAGATACTGGTAGACAGATTTCCGGGTAAGGTTATTTTTTCTACGAGTTTCAGCTATGAAGATCAGGTCATCACCCATCTGATAAAAGATCTCAATATTGATATTTTCACATTGGATACAGGAAGACTTTTTGAACAGACTTATGAAACATGGAGTAATACAAGAGCTTTTTTCAAAAAGAATATCAAAGCTTATTATCCGGATACAGAAGAACTGAAAAACTTCGTGTCGGAAAATGGACCGGATTCCTTTTACCAGTCTGTAGAACAGAGAAAAGCATGCTGTACGATCCGTAAGGTGCATCCGTTGAAAAAAGCACTGGAAGGGTATCAGGTATGGATCACAGGTTTGAGATCAGAACATTCTGCCAACCGCCAAAATATGCCGCAGTTGGAGTGGGATTCTGATAATAAGATCATCAAATATCACCCGATTCTTCACTGGAGCTCCGAACAGGTGGCAGACTATGTAAAAGCATATCATCTACCTTATAATCATCTTCATAAAAAAGGTTTTGTAAGTATAGGCTGTGAACCATGTACCAGAGCGGTTAAAGAAGGAGAAGATTTCAGAGCGGGCCGCTGGTGGTGGGAAGATGCCAACAAAAAGGAGTGCGGTTTACATATTCATCAATAAAAAGAGAAAAAATGTCGATACATCAGTTAAACTATTTAGATCAGTTAGAATCCGAATCTATTTATATATTAAGAGAAGTTGCAGGGCAATTTGAACGTCCGGCTTTATTATTCAGTGGCGGAAAAGACAGTATTGTACTGGCTCATTTGGCCAGAAAAGCATTTCTTCACGGAAAAATCCCGTTTACATTTGTTCATGTAGATACCGGGCATAATTTCCCTGAGGTTTTAGAATTCCGGGATCAGCTGGTTGCTCAGCTGGAGGTTAATCTGGTAGCAAGAAAAGTGGAAGATACCATTAAAAGTAAAAAGTTAACTGAAGCAAAGGGTAAGTTTCCCAGCAGAAACTGGCTTCAGACCCATACCTTACTGGATACAATAGAAGAATTTGAATTTGATGCCTGCATTGGAGGTGCAAGAAGAGATGAGGAAAAAGCACGTGCGAAAGAAAGAATATTTTCTGTCCGTGATGAATTTGGACAATGGGATCCCAAACTTCAGCGTCCTGAACTGTGGAATATTTTTAACGGAAAAATCCACAAAGGGGAAAATGTAAGGGTATTTCCGATCAGCAACTGGACAGAACTTGATATCTGGAACTATATCCGCAGAGAGAAAATAGCATTGCCTTCTATCTATTTTTCGCATGAAAGGGAAGTAGTAGACCTTAACGGGCAGTGGCTCGCGAATTCTGAATATGTGTTTTTAGAATCTGATGATATTGTCACCACAAAAAAAATACGCTACCGTACCGTGGGAGATATGACCTGTACCGCTGCAGTAGAATCTACCGCTACTACTATAGATGCTGTTATTGAAGAAATTGTAGCCACAAGAATTTCGGAGCGCGGAGAAACCCGGATTGATGACAGAGTGACAGAAGCAGCAATGGAAGATCGAAAAAAAGGAGGGTATTTTTAATAAATGATTTATGATCATTCACAATTTATAATTCAAAAACGGATGGATATATTAAGATTTATAACAGCAGGAAGTGTAGATGACGGGAAAAGTACCCTTATCGGAAGACTGCTTTACGATAGCAAAAGTATTTTGCAGGATCAGCTGGAAGTACTTGAAAAACATTCAAAAAACAAAAACGAAGACGGAGTAGACCTTGCTCTTTTAACAGATGGACTCCGGGCAGAAAGAGAACAGGGGATTACCATAGATGTTGCCTACAGGTATTTTTCAACTGCCAAAAGAAAATTTATTATTGCTGATGCTCCGGGGCATGTACAGTATACCCGCAATATGATCACAGGAGCTTCAAACTCTGACCTTATGGTTGTCCTTATCGATGCGCGTAAAGGAGTTATAGAGCAGACAAGAAGGCATTCTATGATAGCATCACTGTTAAAACTGAAAAAAGTTGCTGTAGCCATTAATAAAATGGATATGGTAGAATATTCGGAAGACGTTTTCGAAGCCATAAAATCAGACTACTCCAAAATTGCAGAAAATCTGGAACTGAATGACGTGAGTTACTTTCCCATTTCAGCACTGAAAGGAGATAATATTGTTTCAAAATCCACAAGAACAGACTGGTACAAAGGAGATTCTCTTCTGGAATATCTTGAAAAGTTAACCCTGAATGAAGAAATTAATGCCGGAAGCCGTTTTCAGGTTCAGTACGTAATCCGCCCCCAGACTGAAGAACTGCATGATTACAGAGGATATGCAGGACAGGTGTTAAGCGGACAATTCAAAAAAGGAGATAAAATACAGATTCTTCCTGCGGGATTAATTACAGAAATTTCCAGGATTGAGATCAACGGATCTGAAAAAGAAGAAGCTTTTGAAGGACAGCCGGTTGTTATCCATACCACTCATGATTTAGATATCAGCAGAGGTGATATTTTCGCCACTGAAGAACAGCCTCCTACCGTAGAAAAAGATCTGGAAGTTCTCTTGTGCTGGCTGGATCAGAAACCACTGCAGCCAGGCAATAAATACCTGTTGCAACAGAACAGCAGATTGGTAAAAACCGTCGTCAAAGAAGTAGATTACAAGATCAATGTCAATACCCTCGGCCGGGAACGGATAGAAAGTGATATTAAACTTAATGAAATTGTGAAAGTTACATTGCGAACGGCACAACCTTTGGTCTATGATAGTTTTATCAATAATAAAACAACAGGATCTGCAATTTTAGTAGACGAAACTTCTAATTCAACTGTTGCAGCCTGTATAATTCAATAGAAATAATGGCAATTTCCGATCACTTAATTCAAAAAATTCATGAGACCAAACAAAATAATATTCATGGATTTTTTGACAAAATAAAGACTAAAAAATTTGTAAAGGATTTATACGAAGCGCTTTTCCTGCCTCAAAGGGATAATACGGAAGATGAGTTGAAAAGAAATTTTGAAGCACTCCAAAAAACGCTTTTTGATCTGATCAACACTGTCACAGGAAATGATGAAATTACAGAAAGGCAGGTAGATGAGTTTCTTACAGCTTTACCTGAAATTTACGGGCAGTTGGTTCTGGATGCAAAATCTATTCTGGAGTTTGACCCTGCAGCAGACTCTCTGGAAGAAGTATATCTGGCATATCCAGGATTTTTTGCTACATATGTATACCGTATTTCGCATCAATTGTGGAATCAGGACGTAAAGATATTACCACGGGTTATTTCAGAATATGCCCATAGTAAGACAGGAATAGATATTCATCCCGGTGCAGTAATTGGAAAATCATTTTTCATTGATCATGGAACCGGAATCGTCATCGGAGAAACGACAATTATAGGAAACAATGTCAAAATTTATCAGGGAGTAACCCTGGGAGCATTGAATGTTTCGAAAGAAAAAGCCAATCAGAAAAGGCATCCCAACATAGAAGATGACGTCATTATCTATTCCGGGGCTACCATTTTGGGAGGAAATACCACCATAGGAAAAGAAAGTATTATCGGAGGAAATGTATGGGTTACGCAGGATGTGCCCGCCCATTCTCTGGTTTATCATAAAAGCGAAATAAAAATAAAGGATAACAGTTCATTACCTGAATCTTTAACCTTTGTGATATAAAAAAACAAAAAAATTACATTGATATGAAATTTCAGAACGCATTAGAAACGATAGGGAATACACCCGTCGTAAGAATTAACCATCTTTTCAATACAGATCATGAAATCTGGATTAAACTTGAAAAAAGCAATCCGGGAGGAAGCATCAAAGACAGGATTGCATTAGCAATGATTGAAGATGCCGAAGCCAAAGGATTATTGAACAAAAACACCACAATCATAGAACCTACCAGTGGAAATACAGGAATTGGATTGGCATTGGTAGCTGCAGTGAAAGGTTATAAACTTATTCTGGTAATGCCTGAAAGTATGAGTATAGAGCGCCGTAAGATTATGGAAGCTTATGGGGCAGAATTTGTACTTACCCCAAGAGAAAAAGGGATGAAAGGAGCTATTGAAAAGGCCAATGAACTGGCAGCAGAAACTCCCAATTCATGGATACCAAGACAGTTTGATAATCCTGCCAATGTAAAAGCACACACAGAAACAACAGCTCAGGAGATTTTAAAAGATTTTCCTGACGGGTTAGACTATATCATTACAGGAGTAGGGACCGGAGGACATATCACCGGAATAGCAAAAGTAGTAAAGGAAAAATATCCCAACGTAAAAGTAATTGCTGTAGAGCCGGAGCTGTCTCCCGTATTAAGCGGAGGAAGTCCCGCACCACATCCTTTACAGGGACTGGGAGCCGGATTTGTACCTTCTATTCTGGACATTACCCTTTTGGACGGAGTGATCACAGTAGGAAAGGACGAAGCGTATGAATACACCCTTAATGCTGCAAAAAAAGAAGGTCTTTTTGTAGGAGTTTCTACAGGAGCCGCTTTAGCAGCCATAGCAAAGCATTTACCTCAAATACAGTCTAACGCTAAAATTCTCACCATCAACTACGATACCGGAGAAAGGTATCTGTCTGTAGAAGGACTCTTCTAAATCCTTAACTAACACTGACTTTCAATGAAAACAATTATAAAATCACCAAAGGTTTACCTTATCGGTGCAGGGCCCGGCAACCCTGAACTGATCACTGTAAAAGCAGTTAAAGCCATCGCAGAAGCAGACATCATTTTATGCGACCGCCTTGTAAGTCCGGAGATTCTGGAAGCTTACGTCAATCCAAACGCTAAAGTCATCTATGTGGGCAAAGAATGCAGCAAAAGTGCATCTACTCCTCAATCTCATATCAATACTTTAATGGTGGAGTATGCCCGTCAGAATAAAACGATTGCTAGGCTTAAAGGGGGCGATGTTTCCATATTTTCCAATATTCTGGATGAATTGCAGGCTTTAAAAGAAAATCATATTCCTTACGAAATCATCCCCGGAATTACAGCCGCCCTCGGGGCAGCAGCTTATGCAGGGATGCCTTTAACAGCAAGAGGATATTCAACATCGGTGCGTTTCTTAACGTATTATAAATCTGATATTCTGAATGAAGACTATTGGAAAGAACTTGCCGGAACCAATGATACCCTTGTTTTCTATATGTCAAAAGGAAATCTTACCAGCCTGGTTGAGAAATTCCTGCAACTAGAGATTTCCGGTGATAAAAAAATTGCCATTGTGGAACAGGCTACAACACCTTATCAGAAAGTCTATACCTCTTCATTTGAAACTTTCAATGCTGCTTTTGGACATAAAACCTTTGCATCACCTTCATTGGTCATCGTGGGCACAATCGTTACTCTGCATGAGGAGTTTTCATGGCTTGAAAATACAGAAAAAGAAGGTCTTTATTTTAAATCAGTGGAGAACGGAAGTTTAGTCCCTAAAAATCAAAATTTCTTTGAATATGCTGTCTGAAAATAAACTAAACGTATTAAAAAAAATCTCCAGAGATTTTTCCAGAGATGAAGCCATCTGGGCCAGCGGATATCTGGCAGGCCTTGCGGGAGGAACTTTATTAACGGCTACATTGCCCCCTACGCATACCAATACTCTTATTCAAAGTGTTGTAAAGAAAATAACTCTGGCCTATGGCACAGAAACCGGGAACAGTAAAAAGCTGGCAACTGTATTGGCAGGAATTATTAAGAAAAAAGGAATTCAGGTTAAATTAGCTGACCTTTCACAATATAAACCTAAAGATCTGGGTAAAGAAGAGTTCTTTTTTGTGATTATAAGCACACAGGGAGAAGGAGAACCACCGGCTCTTGCCAGGAAATTCTATAATTATATTCATGAAAATGAAATTGACCTCAGCAATCTCAAATTTGGAGTTCTGGCATTGGGAGACAGTAGCTATCCTCAATTCTGTAAAACCGGAGAAGAAGTAGATGATCGTTTTGAAATAATAGGCGCACAGCGTATTATTCCCCTGAAAAAATGTGATATAGATTATGAACAGGAAGCTGCACAATGGATAGAACATGTATTTGAAGCGGTAAATAAAAGAACTGATAACCGTACACAAAAAAGTTCAGCTCCAAAAGTTTCTACAGGAAGAAAAAGATACAAAGGAAAGGTTTCTTCGATCATTAATCTGAACGACATTACCTCTGAAAAAGAAACCTATCACATTGAAATAGAAACGGATGAAGCTATTGTTTATCAGCCTGGTGCAGCTTTAGGAATCGTTCCATTCAATTCAAAAGCGACCGTTGACGAAATTATGACCCTGACAGGAGTTGATCCTAAAAAGAAAATTGAAACGGCAAAAATAACTGATAGCGTAGAGGGGCTTTTACAAAAGCATCTTAATATCAGCTATTTACTTAAATCCGTGGTTGCTCAATATGCAAAGATCACAGGCCATTCCATTCCGGAAGTGCGTTTAAGCCTTCTTGATCTCCTGAGGATTTATCCTGTAAAAAATGCTGGAGAATTTGAAGAAGTTATTCAGGTATTAACAGGCCAGGCACCCCGCCTTTACTCAATATCTTCCTCTTTGGAAGCTCATGGTGAGAATGAAATTCACATCACGGTGGCCAAATCAGAATTTTTTATCGATCATCAAAAAAATAATGGTCTTTGCAGTGGCTTTTTAAGCGAATTCAACGCAGGAGAAGAGATGGAATTCTATATTCAGGAGGCCGGGCATTTCAAACTGCCTGAACCGGATAAAGATATCATTATGATTGGTCCGGGAACAGGGATTGCGCCGTTCAGATCATTCCTTTGGGAGCGGGATGCTGCTGGAGCGGAAGGAAGAAACTGGCTATTCTTCGGAGACCGGAATTTTGTATCAGACTTTCTTTATCAGGCTGAGCTTCAGGATTTCCTTAAAACAGGAAGCCTGACCCATTTAGACCTTGCTTTTTCAAGAGATGCAGCCGATAAAATATATGTGCAGCACAAGCTGGAACAGAAAGGGCAGGAAGTTTTTCACTGGCTTGAAGGAGGAGCTTCTCTTTATGTATGTGGAGCAAAAGAACCGATGAGCCTTGATGTAGAGCAAACTCTCCTGACTATTATTCAAAATGAAGGAAAACGCAGTCAAGAAGAAGCTCTTCATTATCTTGAAGAACTGGAGCTTAGTGGCAGATATGCAAAAGATGTTTATTAATCGGGAACAGAAGTACTTGTAAAAAATTAAAAGAAAACAGTTTATGAATAGTAAAGATAATCTTTCACCGGTAGAAAGGATCAAAACCGGCAGTAACGGGCTCAGAGGAACTTTAAAGGAAAGTTTGCTGGATGACGTTACAGGAGCGATCAGAGAGGATGATCAGACCTTGATTAAGTTTCACGGAATGTACCAGCAGGACGATAGAGACAGAAGAGAAGAACGCGTTTCAAAAAAACTGGAATGGCTGTATTCCTATATGATCCGGCTAAGGCTTCCGGGTGGGTTTTTAACTCCGGAACAATGGATAGGATTGAATGAAACCGCCGAAGATCATTCTACGGGAACAATAAAAATTACAACAAGACAGACCATTCAGCTGCATGGTATTTTAAAATCGAAATTAAAACCGACCATTCAGAGTTTTAATCTGAAACATTTAGATTCTATTGCAGCCTGTGGAGATGTGAACAGAAATGTAACCTGTACCGCAAACCCCTCAGAATCCCCGTTGCATCAGGAAGCGTACGAACTGGCAGGAAAGATCAGTGAAATGTGTCTTCCAAAAACTCAATCCTACTATGATATCTGGATTGATGATGAATTGATTGTAGACCGAAAAGCAGAAGAAGACCCTCTGTATGAAGACCGGTATCTTCCCCGAAAGCTTAAAATAGGAATTGCAGTTCCTCCTAATAATGATGTGGATGTCTTCATCAATGATATCGCACTGATTGCTATTATTGAGAACAATACAATCGTAGGTTACAATATTGCAGCTGGCGGAGGATTGGGAGCTACCCACGGAAATGAAGCCACCTATGCGCGTCTTGCCTCCATAATCGGATTTGTGGATACAGAAGAAAAAGTACTGAAAGCCGTTTACGAGATCATCACCGTACAAAGAGACTTTGGAAACAGAAGCGACAGGAAATTGTCAAGATTAAAGTATACGATTGACAGGCTTGGAATAGATCAGTACAGAGCCGAAGTTGAGAAACGAACAGGATTCAGTTTTGAGCCTGCCAGAGAATTTAAATTTGAACAACGAAAAGACCGCTACGGATGGACCCGGAATCATGAAGGAAAATGGTTTTATACATTGTTTGTAGAACATGGCCGAGTTCTTAACACTGAGGAATATCCTCTCAAAGCAGGATTATTAAAGATTGCTCAGACCGGGAATGCAAATTTCCGTTTTACATGTAATCAAAACCTTATTCTGGCGGATATTCATGAAGAAGATAAAGCCGAAATTGAAAATATTTTACAAGAGTACGGAATTTCGGGCTATACAGACAGAGCCAGTGCTTTGCGTAAAAACTCTGTGGCCTGTGTTGCATTAAATACCTGTTCATTGGCTTTAGCTGAAGCACAAAGGTATTTGCCCTCTTTGGTGACCAAAATAGAACCTATCCTTGAAAAACATGGTCTTTTACAAGATGATATCACGATCCGTATGACAGGTTGTCCTAATGGCTGCGGAAGATCTCCTAATGCTGAAATTGGATTTGTGGGAACAGCATATGGCAGGTATAATCTCCATATCGGAGGCGACCGTCTGGGAATGCGCCTTAATACAAAGTTTAAAGAAAATATAGACGAAGACGAGATTCTTACAACGCTGGATGAACTTTTCGGAATTTATATCCAGAAAAGGCTTACAGAAGAAACATTTGGTGATTTTTCATACCGTTACTTACAAAATTTAAATTGAAAATATGGCTGACTTTCATTATGATCTGAAAAAAAATAAAAAAACTCAACCTCTTCTTTTTAGTAGACGAATGTGTATGTGTTGTTAATTCTCAACTAACAATACAATCAAAGCTGTTTCAACTTTTTGACCCCATCAAGGAAAGTGAATACCAGATATACACTGTAATAATAACAGTAATTATTTTCACGGTTTAAACCACCCCGTCAAATCCTTGATTTGCCACCCCTCCAAAGGTGGAAAATTCTAAACCCTTCAATGGTAACATCACTCGTAATGAAGATTTTCATTATCGAAAAACTGTCATGGTAAAAAAGTTCAGACAGCTTCATTCTCAACCTAAAAATGAAGAAAAAATGAAAAACAAAAAACAGGGAAATCTTCTGCCTAAAGCAGGTATTATAGCATTTACATTTCTATTTTTTAATCTGGCCGAAGCTCAGCAGCAGCTTATCGAATTAAGCGGGAGCATCAAAAGCACAGGAACACACAAAGGACTGGATTCTGTAAAAGTAAAGATAGAAAATACAGAAGATACAGCATTCACAGATCAGCTGGGAACCTTTAAGATACGAGCAAGAGTTACCATACCATTCCGTCTTGTCATTAATAAAGACGGATTTGCAAGCCAGACTCTTGAAGTTCTTTCTCCCTCCAATAAAATAACCATCGGGCTTAATCCTCAGAATACCATTATTGATGCTGTTGTGATTTCAGCATCCAGAGTTCCTGAAAAAATACTGCGCTCTCCGATAGCGATTGAAAAAATTGATATCAGAACAATCAGGGAAAGTCCCGCATCTTCTTTCTATGAAACATTGGAAAATGTAAAAGGACTACAGCTTTTGACCTCCAGTCTCACATTGAAAATCCCTAACTCAAGAGGATTCAACTCTCCTAATAATTTCCGATTTATGCAGCTGGTGGATGGCGTAGACGTACAATCCGCTACATTGGGAGTGCCGCTGGGAAATGCCATAGGACCTACAGAACTGGACATCCAGTCGATGGAAGTTACTCCCGGAGCAGCTTCTGCATTGTACGGAATGAATGCCATTAACGGATTGGCCAGCCTTCAAACCAAAGACCCTTTTACTTCCGAAGGAATCAGTGTTTATTTCCGGGGTGGAGTCAATCATGTAGACAATGCTAACCATAAAATAAGCTCTTTGGGTGAAAGTGCAATACGGTTTGCAAAAGTGGTCAATAAAAATTTTGCTGTAAAGGTAAATGCATCCTACTTCAGCGGAATAGACTGGATATCCAACAACCTCACAGATCAGAATCCAAATTCATTGATTACAGCTAATCCTAATTTCTCATTAGTTAACAATCCCGCTGAAGATCTATGGAATAAGTACGGTGACGAAAGGAATAACAGGGTTTCTGTAAAAGTGGATTACAATGGGAAACCAACCACATTTAATGTTTCCAGGACAGGATATCTGGAAAAAGACCTTGTAAGTCCGGAAGTGAAAAACATTAAGTTTGATGCAGGATTATATTACCGTTTTGGAGATCAATGGAAAGCTTCCTATGTATACCGCTACGGATTGCTGGACGGAACTTTCCAGAGAGGTAACAAAATCCGGCTGCAAAATGCCACCGTTCAAAACCACAAAGTAGAACTTACGGGCAAAGAACTTACTTTCAGAGCCTATGTATCTGTTGAAAATACAGGAGATTCTTATAATCTTAAACCTTTGGCGGACAATCTGGATCTTACCAATCTTTCGAATAATAATTGGAAAAATATATTTCAGACAACGCTCCAGAATACTATAAATTCTGGAGTAAACCTTAATGATGCTTTTATTCTGGCCCGTAAAGAAGCCGATAAGAATAGAGTAGTCCCCGGAACAGCCGCCTTTGAGCAGCTTAAAAATACCATTATCGGAATTAATAACTGGGATTCTGCCAACGCCGGAATTGCAGGAGCTCCGGCAACGGGAGGCGCTAAACTCGAACAGAAATCTCGATTTTATCAGGGAGAACTCACCTATGATCTTACAAGGTTTGTAAAAATATTTAATCTCCTTGCAGGGGTAGATTACCGGTTGTACAGTATAACTCCGGACGGAAACAATTTTGTTGATTTTAACAGACCTGTGAATGAAAGAAATATTCCTTTATCTGATGGTACTTTCGGGAAAGATGTTACTTATCAGAAATACGGAGCTTTTGCACAGATTACCAAAGTTTTCTTTGATGAAAAATTAAAACTGAATGCCGCTTTACGTATCGACAGGAACCCTGAATTTGAAGCCAAACTAAATCCGAGAATAAGTATTGTGTATTCGCCTGTCAATCAACATAATTTCAGAGCTTCTTTCCAGAACGGATACCGTTTCCCGTCACTGTTTGAAGCGCTTTCTTTTGTGAATAACGGAAACGTAAGAAGAGTGGGAGGCCTTTCAAAAGTGAACGAGGGACTTGGTTATCTGGAAAATTCCTATACTCTTTCCTCCATAGACAGGTTCACGTCTGCTGTGAATAGCGATGTGGATGGAGGAAAGAGCCAAACTCAGGCAGCACAGGATAATAAACAGCTTTTAACAGTTGCCGGTCTTCAGAAATTAAGGCCCGAAAAGATCACCTCTTTTGAAGTGGGATACAAATCTGTTTTCTTTAATAGCAAACTCGCTCTGGATTGGGATTTCTATTACAATATTTATGATGGATTTCTCGGTCAGGTAGAAGTTGCAGTACCTAAAAACAGTCAGGTAGGAAGTAATACAGCTGTCTTAGCCATGCTTGACAGAAGTAAGCAGGAGAGGTACAGAGTCTATACCAACAGCAATACCACCTACAAAAGCTATGGTACTTCTTTGGGAGTGCGGTACAATATAACAGGAAATTATAATGTTAATACCAATGTTTCCTATAATGCGCTTGCTTCCAATAACTCATCCGATCTGTTTATTACCGCTTTCAATACTCCGAAGTGGATGGTTAATATAAGTTTGGGAAATAGAGAAATCTTCAAGAATATAGGTTTCACCGTCGTTGCAAGGTGGCAGAACAGCTTTATGTGGGAGAGCCCTCTGGCTTCAGGAGAAATCCCCGCTTATTATACCCTTGATGCACAGGCTACCTGGAAACTTCCGGACATTCATGCAAATGCGAAAATAGGAGCAACCAATCTGCTGAACCGACGATACTTTCAGTATGCTGCAGGTCCGGAAATCGGAGGACTGTATTATCTCGCTTTTACTTACGATATAAAACTATAATTAAGATGAATAACTCCTTATATCCCATATTCTTAAAGCTTGAAACTTTGTCCTTACTCATTGTTGGAGGCGGTAAAGTCGCTCTTGAAAAATTAGATTCTGTACTTGGCAATTCACCGGACACGGTCATAAAACTTGTAGCAAAGGAAATTATTCCGGAGATCAGGGCTCTGCAAAGTCAGTTTCCCAATATAAAACTGCATGAAAGAGCTTATAACGACACAGATTTTGATACTGTTGATCTCGCAGTTATTGCTGTAAATGACATTGTATTGGCCGGACAAATCCGTGATTGTGCCCATCAGAAGAGTGTATTGGTTAATATTGCAGATAAGCCTGATCTGTGTGATTTCTATTTAGGTTCAATCGTAAAAAAAGGCAATCTTAAAATCGCTATTTCAACCAACGGAAAATCCCCGACGATAGCCAAAAGATTAAGGGAAACATTCACTGAAATTATTCCGGATGAAATGGATCATATATTGGACAATATGCAGAATATCCGGAATCAGCTAAAAGGGGACTTCAATTATAAAGTAAAAGAACTCAACAAAATAACAACTCAATATCTGTCTGACGGAAAAATTCCTCCTGCCCAATCAGAAATGGAAATTGAAAAACTGATCAGCATTACCAAAACAGCCCAGAGAAAAGCCAATATTTATCTGGCTATCATTGGTATTTTGCTTTTGTTTGGAATATTAGGACTGGTGGTCTACCACTTCAATCTTTCCGGGGATATTCAGTATTTTCTAAATAAAGACGGACATATTTTTTACTGGATGCTGTTTGCAGGTTTTATGGCAGAAATTGTGGCCGGATCTATGGGAATGGGCTATGGCGTAATCTGTACAACCATACTTTTATTACTGAACGTTCCGCCTCCGGTTGTAAGTGCAAGCATTCATTCTGCAGAATCTTTTACTACGGCGGCCGGGAGTTTCAGCCACTATAAACTGGGAAATGTCAACAAAAAAATGGTTTGGGTATTGTTTCCCCTGGCAATCGTAGGTTCTGTTATCGGAGCATTAACATTGTCTCATTATGGTGAGGAGTATGCCCATATTGTAAAGCCTGTTATTGCCTGCTATACCTTATACCTTGGAATCAATATTTTAAGAAATGCTTTTAAAAGCAAAAAATCAAACCCCGTTAAAACCAAACGAAGAACGAATCTCAGATTATTAGGATTGGCAGGTGGTTTTATAGATTCCTTTGCAGGAGGAGGATGGGGCCCGTTAGTTACCGGAACCTTGATTAAAGAAGGAAGAATTCCCCGTTATGTAGTAGGAAGTTCAACGGTAGCTAAGTTCCTGCTGACCATTACAAGTGCTGTTACCTTCATTTTTACAATTGGGATTCACCACTGGAATATTGTTTTAGGCCTATTACTGGGAGGCGTTTTTACAGCACCTTTCTCAGCGATGCTTACCTCAAAACTTCCCACCAAAAAGATGTTTATAGTAGTTGGGATAGTAGTGATCATCATGAGTCTTATTTCTATCATCAAATCTTTCATGTAAAACTTCAGGCATGTATGGATTGAAAAGCTCTCTAAAAGGGAGCTTTTTTAGTTAAGAACACTTGAAATATAAATTCAAATAATCAATCTTAGGCATTACTCAGTTTTTTTAACCCCTAATTTCTTTTCAAACGGAAAAAATACCTGAAATCAGCTAATTAAATTCCCTTTCTATTCAATAGCTTTGTAAAAAACAATCATTCAATAATAAAGAAGTAGAAAATGATGAAAAAGAAATTATTTTTAACTCTGTTATCCTTCTCAGGATATATTTTTTTATCAGCACAGGAAGCCGATAATTCTTTACAAGGTTATTATAAGGCAAGTAATGATACAACGCTTTACAGTAGTTTTAATTTTGACGGAAATGGAAAAGTCTTAATATCTGATATGGACTATGGAGATTATTTTACCAGGAATGACAGCCTGATTGTTTATCCTGATAAAAGTATATTCGTCTTCAAAATTAAAAAAGGAAAATTAACCGGAATTTCAAACTGGGTAGAGAAAGGGGTTTGGGTTCCTAAAAAAGACAGTTCAGAAATCAATAACAGACGTAATCCGGCAGATGCTAAAAAGAAAGCTCAGCTTTTGGCCGAGTATTATGATAAGACCAAGAGCTCCTCCGGATCAGATCTTGATTTTGAAGCATTATTTTCGGGGAAAACCTCCGGAGTGAATGAAGATCTGTGCAATAAAGGTTTAGCAAAAGCTTGTATGAATCTCTTTGGATTAAAAATGATGCAGTACACTCCCGGTCTTCTAACTGATCCCGTAAAAATTCCTTCCAAAAAGATAAAGCCTCACCCGGAATTAATTGCACTATCCAAGAAAATTATAGATCTCGGAGAACCGGAAGGATATACGGTATTAGGAAGTTATTATTTCACATTGGGATTAAGGGAAAAAGCTTTTAAAACCTGGGAAGAAGGAGAAAAAAACGGAAGTTTAAAATCCGGTACTACAAAAGCTTTAATCGAATTTCAGGAAGAATTACAGAAAGAAGTTGATCAAGAAAAAAATACTAAGTGATCCTGTAAAACTAGTTTCACAATAAATATTCTATTATATACAGCGCTTTACAATATGTACTTCAACAAAATATACTTTTCATTACTCTCTCTTGCGATGGTTGCGAGCTGCAAGCCGGAAAAAAAGACTATTAGAGAAACCAAGTCCCATGATACCATTCAAACTCCTGCAAATAGGGTAAAAGACCATGACAGTGCTGTAACAGCTATAAAATTACCCGTTATTGATACCACAGCAGTACTGCTTGCGTTTAAGAAAGCATCAAAAACAGATTTTTTCGGTAAAGAATTGGGCTTCAGTTATGATGATGACCTTTCCGGTTCTATTTTTGATTCAGAGCGGCCCATTCTTATAGGCGATCTGAATGGCGATCATTTGGAGGATGCCATTATGCCTTTCACTATAGAAGGACGTGATGGCGGTAATAACTGGGACGCACATTATGCCATTTTTATCAATAAGAACGGTGAACTCCGTTATAAGTATTCTTTCAACAGAGGTGGTGATCTGGCAGAAACGCAGACCTTTTTTAAAAGTATACAAAATGGAGTAGTGCACGGAATGCAGGAACCTGGATTTCATTTTTCTGATGGAGAAAGCAGCCCTGTCCGTTTTGTTTACAAAAATAACAGACTTTCTGAGGTTACTTCTTCAAAAACCAGATAATGCATATACCTGTTACTTAGCACAGGAGCATTTTCAATTGAACGTCTGCCTGAATTCCAGGGGTGAAATCGCGGTTCGGTTTTTAAATAAACGGTGAAAAGATTGAGGATGCTCAAATCCTAAATGATAGGCAATTTCTGAAACAGACATTCCTGTAGTAGACAACAACTCTTTTGCTTTCTCTATCAATCTGTTCTGTATATGCTGTTGGGTGGTCTGTCCTGTATGAACCCTTAGCATATCACTCAGATAATTGGGGCTGATATTCATTTCTGAGGCAATGAACTGTACTGTGGGAATCCCGTCAATCGTTAATCTTTCGCTTTTAAAATAATCATCCAGTATATTTTCAAGCTGGGTCAAAAGATCATGATTCACTTTTTTTCTGGTTAAAAACTGGCGGTTATAAAAACGGTCACAGTACTTTAGCAGCAAATCGATATTGGAAATTAACAGATCCTGAGTGAAAACATCCATATTATTTTCCGTTTCCCTGCGGATATTATCAATGATGTCTGTGACGGACTGTTCTTCTCTATCAGACAGATGCAAAGCCTCATTGGCAGCATATGAAAAGTAGCAGTATTCTTTGATCGCAGAAGCCAAAGGATATCCCTGTAAAAAATCAGGATGTACAACCAGTACACTTCCTTTCACTTCAGAAAGCAGGATATCTTCAAACTGTACCACCTGATTAGGTGCAATAAAATACATGATCCCATCATCAAAATCATAATAATGCTGGCCATATTTGAATTTCCCTGCACAGTCACTCTTAATAGCCACAACATAAAAATCTGTGGTTACCGCAGTTAGAAGGGTTTTAGGATCAACAGAAACCTCATTAAAATCAAAAACACTGATTAAGGGATTGGAAGGTCTTTTCAACTTTAAGTAAAGATGCAATGCTGTAATGGAGGGTACTCTTTCCGGTGTTTTCATTTGTTTTTATTATATCCGTTTCTATTTAATTATCATTTTATTCTGCTTAGAATCACTTCCGGCAAGAAAAATTCTTACTTTTTCGCTTAAGTGGTTAAACATTTTTGTAGCTAAAAGAAATCAAATTCTAAATTACAATTTTCAAAGCATTATTTTTCCTTTTGCTGTTCTTTTTTGATCTGCTCAATTCCCTGTCTGTAAGCAGTCACCTGAAATTCAGGAAATCTCTTTCTGAACTTTGAATCATCAAAAACATTGTCATACTCATATCTTGGAAGAAGCTCCAGCAGTTCTTTTGCATTTTTATTAAAGAGAGATCCAATTTTAAAAACAAATTTCGGAATGACAGAATAATTGAGCTTTTTTCCGTAAATCTGAGATGCCAACGCAATAAATTCTTTATAATTCAGCTTGTGATCATCCACAGGAAGATGCCAGGTCTGTCCGAAAGCATCAGGAGTATTTCCTATCAGAGCAGTGGCCCGGCTGGCATCCGGAGTCCAGATCAGGCTTCGTAATTTGTTGTCTCTCAAAGGTACTTTCAGTTTTTTATCCTCTTTAATAGCATTGAAAACAAGGCTGTTCGTAATACTTTGAGTTTTGCCCGGACCATAAAATTCCGGAGCTCTGCAGATGACAGCTTCTATGGCTCCTGCCCCCATTTCTTTCAGAAGCATATCGGTCATTTTTTTTCTTACCATCCCTTTTCTTCCTACAGGGGCAAATTCCGTTTGCTCGGTGAGGACCATACTGTTTTGAGGATACATATAAGTATTATCAAAATACACCAGTTTTGTTCCATTGATCTTACAGGCATCAATTACATTTCTCATGATCAGAAGGAATTGTTTTTCCCATAATTCAGTATCCATGGGAAGACCTAGGGTGAAATAGGCAATCTCACTGCCTTTTACAGCTTCTATTGCTTTTTCCCTGTTCGAAAGGTCTGCTGAAAATACAGTGTCGGTATCATTTACTTTTCCAGGCTTTCTGCTGACAATTCTGATGTCTGAAGTATAATTTCTTTTCAGTTCTCTTGCCAGTTCTTCACCTATTTGTCCGTTAGCGCCTAATATAGTTTGCATCATTTTTTATTTTGAGGGTTATTCATTCAATTGGAAATAAGCAGGATAATTTCAGTGCCTCTCTATTTCTGATACAAAATTCGGGCATAATCAGCAAAAGAATGTATCCCAATCTATGGAAGTTGTAACATAATCTCTGCCAATCCTTAATCAGTGTCCGGCAACTATTAAGATTCTTTAAATATCACCACAAATGATACAAAGGCTATTTTAAAAGCTTAAAGGCTCTCGAAAGAATATAATTACAAGGTTGTAAAGGCTTATTTGTTTTATTTTTCAGTGTAATGATCAATTTTAAATAAAATAGCTCAATTTTTTATGCTTTTTGTATTTAAATAAAACCAATTAATAATCAATTGTCAATCCATCCTGTTTATTTTTCATAACTTTAATCATCAATCTTTAAGTCGATGAAAACAAGCTCCGGCATTTTACTCTTTAAAAAAGAAAAAGAAGGTTTATATTACTTTCTGGTCCATCCGGGAGGTCCGTTCTGGAAAAATAAAGACTTAGGAGCGTGGTCCATTCCTAAAGGTGAGATAATGCCTGATGAGGACCTTCTGGAGCGTGCATTGATTGAATTTACGGAAGAAACCGGAAAATCTGTTACCGGAGAATTTATAGAATTACATCCTGTCATTCAAAAAGGAGGAAAAACGGTATATGCATGGGCACTGGAAGGAGATATGGATACTTCAGGACTTTACAGCAATACTTTATTGATAGAATGGCCACCCAGATCAGGTAAAAAACTTGAAATACCGGAAGTGGACCAATGGAAGTGGTTTGTTTCAGAAGAGGCGAAACAACGGATTAATGCAGCACAGATCAGATTAATAGAAGAATTGGAAGAGATCGTGAAAGCTAACGATCACCAGTAGTCTATTTTATAAAAGTACAATTAATTATGACAAGCTGCGAGTACAATACTATGATCCCTTTACCAGAGTATGATAAAGGGATTACAATAATATTTCGGTAAACTGGAATTTATTTTTTGATTCCAATTGCTTTAAGTGCGCTGGATGTCAGGTAAATATCATCAAAAACAGCAAGCGATTCTACGTCATTAAATCCTAAAGGAAACAGATCATTTTTATTGAAAGACAATTCTATAGAAGGATCATATGAAGCTATAATCCTTACTTTGGAATATCCGTTATAATCTACTTTAAAACCTTCAAACATACAATTCTGCTCTGCTTTCTGATACCCTGCATACTCTTCAAACCCTGCAATATCAGTCCTTTTACCATCATTATGGTCAAGGGCCTTCCATGATGTATAATTTTTGGGTTCTTTAAGAATATTTCCATCCTGGTCTACAGGAACAAACATTCCGAGAGCCAGGCGTTTCTTTAAGAAATTGGCATAATTATTCATCAAATTTAAAATTTGAAGATCGGCATATCCTTCATGTGAATAATATTCAATTACAAAGGTCGTCATCGGGATCAGCTTATGAGAAGCGTCAGTCGGCATAATTAGTCTTTTCTTTTATCGGACGATAAAAATAGTATTTTTATTTACTTTTCCCAACGGAAAGGAATGAATAGAGCGGTATTTATACCCATTCTGAATAACAATAACGGCGAAGAATCCCTTTATTTTTCAGTATTTTTGAGGGTAAGAAAGGAATAATGATAACGAATACGACTTTACACGACACAGAAGAAATTTTTGACTTATACAAAATGGCTTCTGATTATAAGAAAAAAATATCCGGTGTACAATGGCCGGAATTTGATCGGAATATGATTGAAACTGAAATCAAAGAAAACCGTCACTGGAAAATTATTATAGACGGCCATATTGCCTGTATCTGGAGTATTACACTAGAGGATGAGCAGGTTTGGGAAGAACGTAATGCCGACCCTTCCGTTTATATTCACAGAATTGCTACCAATCCTAATTTCAGGGGACAGAAGTTCGTAGAACAAATTGCGGAATGGACCAAAAAGTATGCATTGGAAAATAATAAATTATACGTAAGAATGGATACCACAGCAGGAAACCAAAGGCTTACCGACTATTACATAAAATGTGGGTTTTCTCATCTGGGGGCTAAAAAGATACTCAATACCCAGGGGCGTCCTGCCCATTATCATAATGCAACTATGGAGCTTTTTCAAATGAAAGTTTAAAAAAGTTTGAATCATGAAAATATTTTTTCAAGCTTCCCAGTTATACAGGAAGCTTGAAAAAACTGCAGTTTAATACTGCGCCCTCATAAGATGGGTTGAGTTTTTATTAAGCTCAATTCCTTCATTTTCCCCTACGATTACCGTTCCTCCAAGGTTAACCAAATGTCTGTCAAAAGCACAGTTGGGCTCAAATGCAAAGCACATTCCGGCTTGCAGCACTAAATCTCTGCCGGGATTTGGTAATCTTCCTGCATTACCATATCGCATGGCTTGCGGCAGCACTTCAATACCCGGAGCTGTTCCAAATCCAATGGGGCCATAAGGATTGATACTGTGAATTAAAGGATGTACATGCCAGCCTCCTGATTCTAAAAGCGGTTTTTCCATGGTATCAACCACTTCCCCAAATGTAACTCCGGCTTTCAAAGCGCCAAGACCTTCTTCATAGCATTCACGGGCAACAGCTGCTGCACGTTCCAGATCCGGATGGATATCTCCAACTGCTACTGCTGCCTGATGCTGGGTTTCGTACATTCCGTACAACGCAAATATTTCAGACAAAACAATATCTCCTTCCTGAATAATTCTTGGCGCCTGAGAGCGGTATTGCCAGGCAGGAGGTCCCCATCCAATATATTCAGGACCTGACCCCAATAATATTTCAGCGGTAAACCCTCCCTTTGCAATACAGGTAGAAGTGATGGCCGCAGCTACTTCAGCTTCGCTTATTCCGGGTTTAACGGTTGCCTGCATGGCATCACTCATCGCCTCACCAATGTGCGCTGCATATCTTATCAAAGCCAGCTCTTCCTCACTTTTTGAAGCCGTAAGCTTGAAGAAATCATGATAAACTGCTGTTATTTCAGCCTTAGGAAAAGCTTCAATGATTCCTTTCCATGTGCGGTGAGGCAGTGCGCCGTCAAAATAAAATGGGGGATAAGGCTCCAATCCTATAATCCCTATTTTCGGATGATCGGAAAGACCTATTGCCTTCAGCATTGCTCCGATATTTGAACCCGTCTTGCCTACATAAATTTGCTCAGGTTCAATCCATTGCTGGTCTCCGCGTAAAGATGCCTGCATATGATCAGCAATCATCATAGATGCAAAAGTAATGATGACAGGCTTCTTATCCTTATGGAAAATGACAACAGAGCCAAGTCTGTCATTCGTAAAATAATGGTCGATACAAAATGGCGCAGGAGCAGCAGATTCTCTGTCTCCATAAATAATAAGAGTGTCCAGCTGATTTCTTTCCATGATTGTTTGTGCTATTTTCCAACGGCGGTCGCGCTCCGCCAATGATAAAGGTAATGGAATGGTCATTGATGTTTTCATAACTCAATTTTTAATTTGTTTATAAGATTGAGTACAAAGTAAAAGCTTCCTGTGCCGTAGAATATTATCCGAAAAGAAGAATAAATGTGCAATAGGTTTGTTTTATTAAAATATAAATCATTCCTTTATCTGGCACATATTTCATGAAATGGAAAAAACAGGTGGTATAGAAAACTATGATATATCCTTTGTATCTGAGAAGATAGGATTAAAGGATGTAGAAGGAATTGCAGTGAACAAAACAGAGGATGCAGTCAGAAAAGGACTGACAAATTATCCTCATTCCGTAAAAGGGTTTATCTGTGCTGTATGCATCAAAGGCAGGGCAGAGCTGAGAATCAATTTTCAAAAAAGGGAGCTTACTCAGGGGACTCTTATGGTTGTATTGCCAGGATCGATGATGGAACCCATCGAAGTATCAGAAGATTTACATATAGATACTGTTTTTTTCTCCCAGGACCTGGTTTCCGGAGATTCTTTTTCGAATAATTTTATTCTTTTTCAGGAAATTCGCCAGATGCCCTGTATTTTGTTAAATGACGATTGTTTTGAAATTTTCAGAAAGCACCATCTCAATATTTCAATGCACTATTACAGGGATCAGTCCAGAAGTAAGAAAGACATTCTTCAGTATCTTTTATTAGCTCTTCTCTCTGAGATCAAAGATCTGTACAATGATACTACGGAGCAGAACAACCCATACACAAGAGGAAAAGAATTAACCTATGTTTTTTTTGACTTACTGTATCAATATCATAAAGAAGAAAGAAGTGTGCTTTTTTATGCTGATAAGATGAATCTTACAAGCAAATACCTAACGACTATAATCCGCAAACAAACAGGAAAATCTATTCTTAGCTGGATCAATGAAGCGGTCATTGCCCAGGCAAAATCCTTATTGAAAACAACCAATTTATCCGTCATGGAGATTACCGATATATTACATTTTACCGAATCGTCGCTCTTTTGCAGATTCTTTAAAAGACATACAGATATGACTCCATCTGTATACAGACACAGTTAATATAAATAATATACATGGCTATTTTACAGCACATTTACCACAGATTCCGCTGATGATAAAATTATATTCTTGAGGAAGAAAGGCATCAGGTAAGCTAATGTCCGGAATGGCATTTTCAATACACGTCACAGAATGACATTCTTTGCAGTTAAAATGAACATGGTTGTGAAAATGTTTTTCTGTAGTACATTTTCCACTGCATTTTGCAAAATTAACCACTCCGTCCACATTGACTATTTTGTGGATAGCTCCTTCGTTTTCAAGTCTTTCCAGAACTCTGTAAATCGTAACCCTGTTGCACAGATCCCCTAATTTCTTCTGGATATCAGAATGGGTAAGCGCTACATCAGAGTCATTAATAAGATTAAGAATCTCTGTCTTCGACTGGGTATTTCGTATTTGTTTCATTTTTTAATGCAACAGAGTTGCTTTATTTAAAAATTAATATCTACTTTTGCAACAAAGTTACGATAAGAAATTTAAATCTTCTATACCTCATGAAATCAAAAATACTTGACACCATAGGAATATCAGCAGCTGTACTCTGTCTTATTCACTGCATTATTTTTCCTTTATTAATGATCATTCCTTTAGGTATATCACACAATCCTTACATTGATCTGGCATTCCTGCTTATAGGAGCTGTTGTGGTCTTCAGAATCACGAGATCTATGGCCAACCGATGGCTAAAGCTTTTATTCTGGCTTTCCATTGCCTTTATTTCAATATCGGTAATGGCGGATCTGATATTTGAAGTCCATATTCCTCTCATCTATGTAGGAGCAGCAGGATTGATCTCCGGGCACATCATCAATTTTAAAAATCATAAACACTAATTATTTACAGATATGACTAAACTTCCTGTAACCGTACTGAGCGGTTTTCTCGGAGCCGGAAAAACCACTTTACTGAACCATATTCTTCATAATAAAGAAGGATTAAAAGTAGCAGTGATCGTTAATGACATGAGTGAAATCAACATTGATGCCCGTCTGGTAGAAAACCAGAATACACTTTCCAGAACAGAAGAAAAGCTCGTAGAAATGAGCAATGGGTGCATCTGCTGTACCCTCCGGGAAGATCTGATGGTAGAAGTAGAACGCCTGGCGATGGAAAACCGCTTCGACTATCTGCTTATTGAAAGTACGGGGATCAGTGAACCCGTTCCGGTGGCTCAAACCTTTACCTACATCGATGAAGACAGTGGTATAGACCTATCCCGGTTCAGCTATGTAGATACTATGGTAACTGTAGTGGATTGCTTTAATTTCATGAAAGATTTTGGCTCGGGTGAGCTTCTTACTGACCGTGATCTTACCGATATGGAAGGAGATAACAGAACCATCGTGAACCTTTTGACCGATCAGATAGAATTTGCCAATGTGATTATTTTAAATAAAACAGATCTTGTGGATTCGGAAACATTGAGTTTTTTAAAAGCAGCAATACAGAAATTAAGCCCTGAGGCTAAAATTATCCATTCTGAATTCAGTCAGATTGATGTAAAAGAAATCATCAATACAAGACTTTTTGATTTTGATAAAGCCCAGTCCTCTGCAGGATGGCAAAAAGAGTTAGAGGCGGGGCATCACACCCCTGAAACAGAAGAATATGGTATCAGTTCAATGATATTCAGAGATAAAAGACCATTTCACCCTATGAGACTGTGGGGATATCTTAATGATACGTATCCTGAAGGGGCACTCAGGGCCAAAGGTTTATTCTGGCTTGCTTCGCGGCCGGATGATGCGCTTAATTTTTCTCAGGCAGGAGGCTCATTCCGTTTAGAAAAGGCTGGAGTCTGGTGGTGCAGTATGCCTATGAGCCAGAGGGCGCATTATGCTTCGTTTATAGAAAATCAGGATTTCATTGAAGGCAGATGGGATAAAGACTGGGGAGACAGAGTCAATGAACTTGTCTTTATAGGACAGAATCTGGATAAGGATCAGATGCTTGAAGACCTTCAGAAATGCCTTATTACTCCTGAGGAAAAAGCATTTGTAAACAGGAAAGATTTTTTTCAGGATCCTTTCCCTAAAGAAATTTAAAATTAACGATTTATTAATGCAACAAAGTTTCGATAAAAGGATAAATGAAATAACTTGCAGTCATATTTTTTAAGAAAATGGATAGAAGAAAATTTCTAAAGGGTTCAGCATTACTTTCCGGTGTTCTTACTTTATCACCATTTGAACTTTTCAATGCTAAAGATAAGATTAGTCATAACACTATTGGGAAGGCAAAAAATATCATATTTATGGTCAGTGACGGGATGAGTCTCGGTACACTTTCTATGGCAGACCTTTATTCAAGAAATATTTGGGGAAAAGAGAGCAACTGGATGAGTCTTTATCATGAGAAGAAGGTTTCCCGTGCATTGATGGATACTGCCTCCGCAAGTTCTATTGTAACAGATTCTGCAGCAGCAAGTTCTGCTTTCGGAGGTGGAATAAGGGTAAAAAACGGGGTACTGAATATAGGCGCTAACGGAGAAAGACATCTGCCCATCTGGCAAAAATTCAAAAAAGCGGGTAAAAAAACAGGCTGTGTTACCACAGTTACCATTACTCATGCAACGCCGGCAGGTTTTTGTGTTAATTCCGCACAGAGAAATGCTGAGCCAGAGATTGCAGAAATGTATGCTGATCTTGAAATTGATGTTCTGATGGGTGGTGGTGACGAGTTTTTTAATCCTGAAAAAAGAGAAGATAAAAAAGATCTGTACGCTGTATACCGGAAAAAAGGATATCAAATCCTTAAAAACCGGGCTGATCTTAAAAGCATAAACCAAAAGGGAAAAACCCTGGGAATATTCAATACCGGAGCTTTACCATACAGTATAGACAGAGCCAGTCTTTCAGAATATAAAGAAACACCTACACTGGCAGATATGGCTAAAACAGCAATTGACCAGATGAAAGACCATCCAAACGGTTTTGTTCTTCAGATAGAAGGCGGAAAAGTAGACTGGTCTGCCCATGCCAATGATGTGGCTGCTCTTATCCATGATCAGCTTGCCTTTGATGAAGCAGTAAAAGCAGCAGTAGATTTTGCCGAAAAAGACGGAAATACATTGGTAATCATCACTACAGATCACGGAAATGCAAATCCCGGAACGATCTATGGAAATGATGCGACCAAAAACTTCAACAGTATCTCGGATTATAAATACACGAATGAATATCTTCTCAACAAAATTCACAAAGAGTATTCTGAAAAAGATATCAAAGACTGGCTCTATGAAGGAAATAAAATTGTACTGAATGATGATGAAGCCCAACATCTCCGCAGTTTCTATAACGGGCTTGAAAAGGAAGATGGTCTCTATAATTATAAAAAACTGCCTTTCAAGCTATACTCTGAGATTCAGAAAAAACATAATTCTGTAGGATGGATCAGTATGGATCATTCCGGGGACTATGTGGAAGTAGCCGCTTATGGCCCCGGCAGTGAACTTTTGATGCCTTTTGTTAAAAATACAGATCTGCATTATTTAATGCTGAAAGCTTCACATATATAAGACAACATATTTTTTACACACAGTATACATTTTTTAACAGATTTGAGAAACAGAGCGGATAACTTTCGCTCTGTTTTGTTTTGAGAGAGCGTTTCAAAGGAGTATTTATTATCATAGCTTAGGTATTTTTACTTATCTCACTTTAAGTAGAAGTACTATTGTGTTTTTTAAAAAACAGAGGTAACTTTATAGTATAAAAATAACCTTTAAATACTCATATTATGAACCATGTAAAATACAGAGTAGGAAAATGGCTTCCCTCTGACAGAGAATTTCTCAACAGCTGGATAGAGAAAAAAGTGAATCAGGTAAAGCACAACAAGCTACCCTTAAGCCCCGCCGTTGCAGACCTTCGGGATGCCATATACAATGATCCCGTTTTATACATGAGTTTTACCAGTATGTATGATGAAATTCCGCAAGGATACAATGAACCTGTGAAAAACTTTGAAACAATGCTGCTGATCATCAATCAGGTGCTGCAGGAAGCTCCCTGCTACAGTACTATAGAAGACAGTATTGGCCTGGTAGGTTTCCCGATCAATGCTATTGTTGACTGGGCGATGGGCACACAGGCAGGATATTTAACATTTCTTCATCCTGTAGTTAATCAAAAGCTAAGTGTTATTTTAGGAGAATGGAAAACCTTTCTGGAGACGCCCGCATCACAATATGTTCTGGTAGAAGGTCCTGTAAAACAGCCACAACCTGATTATACCAATCCTATCGGCTGGTTTTCGCCGGATGCTTTAGAAGCTATTGCAGCAATGGATCCCCTGAGAGGTCAGGGAAGTAATCCGGAAGATGCCTTAAAGAATTTCATATACAACTACCAGTGCCAGCCCAATCAGCCTCATTTTGGGTTTAAGAGCTGGGATGATTTTTTTACCAGAGAGTTTAATCCCGGTATACGGGAGGTAAGTCCGGAAGATCAGGATCCTTCGGTGATTGTCAATGCCTGCGAATCTGCACCCTATAACTGCGTGACGAATGCAAAAATGAAAGATAAATTCTGGATGAAAGGACAGCCTTATTCCCTGCTTGATATTATGAATCATCATGAACTGGCTCAGCAGTTTGGTGATAACAGTACTGTTTATCAGGCGTTTTTATGTGCAAAAACATATCATAGATGGAATAGCCCTGTAGATGGCAGAGTAGTGGCTATCCAGAACGTTCCGGGAACATATTATGCTGAAGCTCCCATCGAAGGCTATGATCCTTCAGGACCTAATGATTCTCAGGGTTACATTACAGAATTGGCAGCCCGTGCACTGATATTCATTCAGTCGGATAACGAAAAAATCGGACTGATGTGCTTTGCAGCAATTGGCATGGCAGAAGTTTCCAGCTGTGAGATTACTGTACAGGAAGGACAACGTATTAAAAAAGGTGATCCTATCGGTACATTTCATTTCGGTGGTTCCACACATTGTCTGATCTTTAGACCGGAAGTTCATATTAACTTTGATTTTCATGGCCAGACTCCCTGTTTAAATACGTATAATATTCCTCTAAAAGCAAGAATTGGAGTTGTTGGATAAGCAAATCAATAATCATTTAGTAACTATAAGTTCCAAAAAGACAGAGAATTATTTTCTGTCTTTTTACTTTTACGACAGAAAGTAAGAAACTTATTCCAAATTCGATAAAAGCAATGATATCAGCAGATTAATCTCTTAGTTATCAGGCAATCAGATGAATATTAAATACGAAATTAATTTTTAAACTCAAATTTTCAATTTTTCTATCTGAATGGTCTTGCTATTTTTAATTACAGAAAGACAAGCTGATTAAAATTTCAGAAATACGCTGCCGGAACATTTAATAAAAAAAAGGTATATTTACATACACCATAAAATTTATTAATATGTCATTCATAACACCAGAAGGAGCCAGAAAGGCTCAACTCGACTTATCTGAGAGGACAACTGTAGCCAATGCACTTCTTGCAGGTACAGAAAATATTTCAAAGTATAACACAGGAGTTTGTCATGATGTGGTAGCCTATGCCTTGTATATGCGGGGTGCCAGAATAAGCCCCACTGAACTTGCAGAATCAACGGGACAAAGATGGTTAAACAAATTCAACTATTTGGGAGGCCAAAAGTGGAACGGATATTCTGTAATTCCTAAGGGAAAAGCAATTGGTTTCTATAGAGTTATAGACAAAACATTCTTTCATTCTGCGATCAGTACAGGCCACATGAATCAAATCCGTTCTGTAAATGGATTTAAATTAGGTTCAGCCTGGAACATTCATGCCGACATGAAATATGAATTAGGAAAAATAGATCCTACGGACGGTACTTTTATGTATGATGGTACCAAAGTAGAAGTTTATATCTCTGACCTATAATATCTCTATCAAAAGATAATAACATCTTTTGAAAAGTAGGTAATGGCAGGAAATTAAACTCCTCCCATTACGTACATATTTTCCATAGTAGGTACTTTGCTGCCGCCTTCTTTTTCAAGAGTGATAGCAAATGCCTGCGCCTGGGGAATATTTGCCAATGCAACAAGACTGTCTTTATCTTCAGAGTAAAGGCCTGCACTTACAGGTTTCCCATCAGCGATAGCCCATAGCTGATACTGCATTCCTGCAGGAGCTTTAGGTAGACTTTCGGCGTTCAGATATACTTCTTTGGTCTTTTTATCCCAGAAAACAAGTGCTTTAGAATCAGTATGTTTTTCTACTCCTTTCAGTGTAACCATCTGCATATCCGGGTTAGAAAACATTTCTACTTTCTGGTTCATTTTCTGAATCATCAGATCCTGAGACTGCTTTTCAGTATTTAGCTTTGCAATTTCCTTATGTGTATCAGATTGTTCTCTGATCCAAAAAAGATTTCCGGCAATACTGCCTAAAAACAAAACAGAAGCAGCTATTGCTAAACCTTTCCAGTTATTATTCCTGTGAATTCTAACTTCTTCCTGAGGTTTCGCCACAGGTAGATCTGTAACAACAACAGGTTTAATTTCGTTAGAAGTCTCTTCTTGCTGAATTTTGCTCCAGATCTTAGATTTTAAGTCATTTGGAGGTGTTACAGCCTGTGCTGTAGCAAGATTTTCCAAAGTTTTCTGAGCCTCTTCAAAAGCTTCTTTTACCTCAGCATTATTTTTCATCACACACTCCAAAATCCCTGCTTCCTCATGAGAAGCATGGCCTAGAATATAAGATTCTATAATTCCGGATGAGATGTATTCTTTAGTGTTCAATTTATTGATAATCTTTTAACAAATCCTTTAATGTCATCAATGCGTTTCGCATTTTCGTTTTTACCGTTCCCAGCGGTATCTTCAGTTTATCGGATATTTCAGATTGGGTATATCCCTGATAATAAGCCAGATTGATAAGCTCCTGCTTATCAACTTCAAGACCTTCAAGTACATTATTAAACCCGATATAATCGGAAGAATGATTGGTCGTTGAAAGCTCTGCAGTATTATATACGAAATCTGGAAGTGATTGGTTTTTAAGCTGATTTTGAAATCCTTTAGATTTGAGATAATCTATTGCTGTATTCCTGGCAATATTAATCATCCAGGTATAAAATCTTCCCTTAGAAGTATCATATTGGTGGATAGAGTGCCAGATTTTAACAAAAACATCCTGAATAACTTCTTCAGTGTATTCTTTAGACTGAACAATTCGAAGAATAACCCCATATAACGCACCAGAATAGTGGTCATACAGGTAATGAAAACCATTTTCGTTTTTTTCTTTCAATAAAACGATAAGTTCCTCTTCCGAATAGGTTGTTTTAATAGCTTTATTTTTTCAATCCAAATGTAGTGAAATAAAACACATCTCCAATAAAATCCGAATAATATTTTATTTCGTACATGATAATAGGAGAATATTTGAAAAATATTAAATATGAAAAACTTAACTTCAAAAGCAATACTTATCTGTTGTATTGCACTAGCCACCGGAAAATACAAAGCTCAGACAGATCATCTTAAAACAAAAAATCCCTATTACTCCCGTACAGCACAAAATAAACTGACGGTAAGTAATGCGGAGTGGAAAAAAATATTAAATCCTGAACTGTATAAGGTTGCCAGGGAGGGTGCTACAGAGACTGCTTTTACCGGAAAGTATGATGAATTTGATGAAAAAGGAACTTACTATTGTGCAGTATGTGGAAATCCGCTTTTTCTTTCGACCTCTAAATTTGCTACCACATGCGGATGGCCTTCTTTCTTTGAACCTATCCGTAAAAACAGTATAAAGTACAGAAAAGATACTTCTTACCATATGGTGCGGGAAGAAGTACTGTGCGGAAGATGTGATTCTCACCTTGGGCACGTCTTTGATGATGGCCCGAAACCAACGGGAAAAAGGTTCTGTATGAATTCTGTTTGTCTTGAATTTGTTCCAATTAAAAAATAACAACACTGATTTACAGCAAGTTAAATAAAATACAGCTTTTTTTTAATCTAAAACAAAACCAAGCTCGTAAATGACATTAAGAACGCAAATTATTTATAATTAACTAAAAAAAATCAACGAAATGAACACACAATCAAAAATCGCAGTTTTAGCAATGGTCGCTTTATCATTTGCTTTTAGCGGGAAGGTAAATGCACAGACGATGAAAGAAAAAACAGTAATGGTAGGAGGAGCTCCTATGTATCCATCCAAAAATATTATTGAAAACGCAGTGAATTCTAAAGATCACAAAACCTTGGTAGCTGCTGTGAAAGCTGCCGGCCTGGTAAGTACTTTAGAAGGAGCAGGGCCATTCACTGTATTGGCTCCTACAGATGCGGCATTTGCCAAGCTTCCGAAAGGAACAGTAGAAAATCTTGTAAAACCGGAAAACAAGGCAATGCTTACCAAGATACTTACTTATCATGTACTTGCAGGAAAATACAGTGCTAAAGATATCTGGGCAGCTGTGGCAGCAGGTAAAGGAAAAAGTATGATGAAAACTGTAGAAGGAGAAGACCTTACATTCTGGACAAAAGGTAAAGACCTTTACGTGAAAGATGCTAAAGGAAACAGTGCAAAAGTTACAATAGCTGATGTAAACCAGTCTAATGGTGTGATCCATGTAATAGATACGGTTCTGATGCCGTAATAAAATTAGTTTTTAAAACAGCATAGCAATATGCTGTTTTTATTCTTGTTACTTATACAAACACTTAAAAATTAATAATATGAAAAATACAATTCATGTATCTAACAAGGGAGCAACTCTTGATACTGGCAGAAGAAACTTTCTGAAGTTAAGTGGAGTAGGAATCGCTATTGCAGGCCTTACCCTTATAGGCTGCAGTGATAATGATGATTTTGAAATTATCAATAACAACCCGGTTTTTGACCTGGGAACAGGAGATGTGGGTATATTAAATTATGCATATGCTCTTGAGCAGCTTGAAGCCGACTTCTATACTAAGGTAGTTAATAATTTCTACTCGGGAATCTCCAATATAGAAAAAGAACTTTTCACAGATTTGTATCACCATGAAGTTATTCACCGTGATTTTTTTAAGGCTGCTATCAGTGGCGCCACACAGAATATACTCCCTACACTGGAATTTCAATATACTAATGTCAATTTCAATGACAGAAATTCGGTATTAGCAACTGCAAAAGCACTTGAAGATACAGGAGTAGCAGCGTATAATGGAGCAGGAAAATACATTACCAATCCTGATTACCTGGTGATTGCAGGAAAAATTGTTTCTGTAGAAGCCAGACACGCATCTGCAATCAGAAATTTAATCAATCCGGGAACTGCTGCTTTTTCAGGGGATGACGTGATTGATGCAAACGGACTTGACGTGGCAAAAGAACCTAAAGACATCATAATGGCTGCCGGAGGGTTTATAAAAACGCCTTTCACATGGAAAGAAAGAGGCATTAACTAATCATTCACCTTTAAATCTTGTATTATGAATATTCTTAAATTATTAGACAAACTTTCTAATGACAAGTTTTTTACTGAGAAAACTTCAAGATTAGATTCTCTTCATACTATTTCGGCATTTGGAAAAAAAGCCGCTATAGCAACTGTTCCCCTTGGACTAGGCACAATGATGTCAACTCCGGTAAAAGCAGAAGCACCAGATACAAAGGCATCTGCAGCCTTTTTGAAAAGCACTTTAACGGATGCTTTGCAGCTTGCCTTGGTACTGGAATACCTTGAAAATGAATACTACAATATCGGGCTTTCTACAGCAGGACTTATACCGAGTGCAGACAGAGTTGTTTTTATGCAGATCTCAAAACATGAGTCTGCCCATGTTAATTTTCTGAAAAGCACGCTTACCTCTCTGGGAACAACTCCGGGGACAAAACCTACTTTTGACTTTACAGCAGGTGGTAGTTTTACTCCGTTTACAGATTACAATCAGTTTCTTACTCTGTCTCAGGCTTTTGAAGATACAGGGGTAAGAGCTTACAAAGGCCAGGCAGGAAATGTGATGTCCAATAAGGCTGTTCTACAGGCAGCTTTACAGATTCACTCGGTAGAAGCAAGACATGCTTCTCAGGTAAGAAGAATGCGTGGTAATAAAGGCTGGATCGAACTGGCGAACGGTGGAAATATGCCTTCTGCGACTAATCCGGTCTATGCAGGCGAAGACAACGTTAACCAGGCTGGTTACAATACATCAACTTTATTTGGCGCTGCAGCAGGTTCTGCGGCTTACGATGAAGTTCTTAGTGGTAGTGATGCACAGGCCATTGCTTCATTATTTATAGTATAGTTAATTATATTTAATAATATGAATGGCGGAGTCCTTTTCCATACTATATGGGAAGGGACTTTTTTTGTCGAAAATTTTAATATTTAAAAAGGCTTTCTATTGAGCTAAAAAGCCTTTTATTAATAGTATCATGAAGTTTTACGGCGCTTACCGGAAACTTTACGGTCAAGATCTTTGATGTCCTGTCTCAGCTCACGGAACATTTCTTTAAAATTATTACTTTCGTAATCTCCCGGTTCAAAGTCTTCGGGGAAAATTCCTGAAGCATACTGCCATATTTCTACCACTTCGTCAAACGGAATATCATAAGCTTCATAGAATGAGTTGTCAGCACTTACACAGATTGAATTTCCTTTTCTTTCCTTAAATCTCTTATAAGTAATACCGTCATTCAGCGTTACAAATACATATGTTTTTCCGGGTTTCAGCTCATTGATACCTTCTACATATTTACCTACTATATAAGAACCGTTTCTGAAAGGCGGCATAGAGTCTCCGTCGGCAGGAAAAGCTCTGTACTTTCCATTGGTAAGAAAGGGAAGGGCAATGCGCTGAAGACTTTCAATATATTCCACATCGCTATAGCCTTCCAGATATCCCATTGAAGCTTTCTGAGGAATAATTTCTATGGTATCATTTCCATAGTTATCTACTGCCACGGGAAGTACAATCCTGTTGTCCGGAAGTTTCAGCATTTCCTCTATAGGATATTTCTGAATGTCTACAGACAGCATAAGATCAATACTCACATGGAAATATTTGGATATCTTAATAAGGAGCTCAATAGGAGGTTCGGATATTCCATTTTCGTATTTGGAATAGCGGACTCTTGAGATCGTTAATTCAGTGGCGACATTTTGTTGGGAAAGCTTTCTCCCGGCTCTTAAGAAGCGTATATTATTTGAAAAAATTGACATTAATAATAGTATAGGTAAGCAAAAATACAAAATTTGATATTGTTATCAATAATCAGAACAGGTTTTACCATAAGAAGTGAAGAATTTCTGCATTTCTTTCCTGTTTTTTTGAAATCGAAGGTGATAAAAGCTTTTTTACAACAAATTTTTCTTCCGCTAAAGTCGATATCAGCCCGAATATCTACCTGTTTTCTCTGCTTTGAAGAATAATCATAAATAAACAGTATTTGATGCAAAATATTAACTCTACATTTTCCAAATTGAGTTATTTTTTTTAACATTTAGAAAATCAATCAGATATAAATTAAAATGATATTTTCATTAAAATACCTTTATATTAATAGAATATTAAATTATAAAAATATTTAATTATTTTATTCGAAATAATACCATCATATTGTAATTATTCATATATTCGTGATGTAATAATCATATAAAATTATAGTTATGAAAAACTTAAAAAAATTAGACAGAAACGAACTAAAAACTATTTCAGGTAACGGACTACTAGATCCAATCGGTGGATTACTAGGTGGACTAGGAGGAGTAGTTGGTGGAGTAGTAGGTGGTGTAGGTACTATCGTTGGCGGTGTAGTTAGCGGTGTAGGATCTACAGTAGGTGGAGTAGTTGGCGGCGTAGGTACCGTTGTAGGAAACGCATTATGCCAAACACAGTGTGTAATCAATGGTGTAATCCACATCAGATTATTAGAGTGTGGTTCTACTTGCTAATCAGCAGACCCCTTAAGATGTAAAAAATTCAACCGCTCTGAAAAGAGCGGTTTTTTTATCATTGTATGGGAGGAAATACTAGAATAGTCAGTTATATTTTAAATCAATATCACTGCAATGGCCTATTGTAAACATCCATCAGAAAAATCTGTAAATATACTGTTCTTAAAAATGAATAATATCAACATATGTATAGTTTTCTTATCATTTAGCAGCCTAGATTTGCTTTAATAATTTAAGAAAAAATACAATGAACTCTATAGTATTAAGTTTACCGGCTCTCTTTATGGGATTTCTGGCATTTTCACAAAATACGGTTAGTAACAATAAACAAATGAACATGAATACCATAATATACAAAAATCCAAAAACTCTTTTTGATCCGACGCCCTATGCTTTTTCTCATTCTGCAGTACCTGTAGAGTCTGAAGGCAAATATGTATTTATATCCGGGCAAAGTGGTGGTGAAGGGTTAAACCATTATCTTTCCAAAGACTTCCGAACCCAGGTTAGAACCTCACTGCAAAATCTGGAGACTGTACTGGATGAATATGGATTAGAAGTCAAAGATGTGCTTAAGATTACAATTCTGATTGTGGATCATAACCAGGAGAAACTTAAAATATGGTCAGAGGAAATTCATAAAGCATGGAAAGGTCATCAGTTTCCGGCAAGCACCTTAATCCCGGTTCCAAAGCTTGCGCTGGATGATATGCTGATAGAGGTGGATGCCGTAGCTTTTATGAAAAAAAATAAAGGAGAATAAATCCTCTCTGCCAAACCAAATATTGGTAAGTATGTATCGGCAATTAAGTAAATTAAAAGTTATTTCAGAAAAGTCTGAGTTCTCACAGATCTGTAGTTTTTCTGAAATAACTTTCATCAATTTTAAACTTTACACCTTGTAGTATGATTTTTGCACTGAAGTAGATGATTTTTTACTAATGAAGAATATATACGTTGTACACAAATGATTTTTAATGACATTAAATCAAATAAAGAGGTGAAAGACAGCACCTTTAACAGGCTATATCCCAAACATATCAATGAATTGGCAGGTAATCATTGGACTCCTGTTGCCATAGCAAGAATGGCTGCAGCGTATCTGGCTGAGAAGCCCAACAGTAAAATATTGGATATTGGTGCCGGTGCCGGAAAATTTTGTCTGGTAGGAGCTGCCTCTACAAAAGGAATGTTTTTTGGTGTAGAGCAAAGAGAATCCCTTACCAAAATATCAAAAAAAATAGCGGAGAAACATAAAATTTCTAATGTGGAATTTATTCACTCCAACATCAATAAAATCTCTTTTTCCGACTATGATGCGTTCTATTTTTTTAATTCTTTTTACGAAAATATAGATACTTTATCTTTAATAGACAATACCATACTTCCGGATAAAGACTTATATTTTGCTTATTCGGATTATGTAAAAGAACAGCTCGACAAAACCCCTTCAGGAACACGTCTGGTAACCTATTGGAGCAAATGGGATGAAGTCCCCAGCAGTTTTAATTTAATCGCAACAGACTGCAACGGATTATTAAACTTCTGGGAAAAATAAAGTCTGACTTTACAAAACAGACAATAGCTTTATAAAAATTTCTGAAAAAACCGAAAATTTTTATAAAACTATTATTTTATTCCTTTGCAGTATTCCAATCAGGCAGAAAATTTCACAGCTCCGGATTTAGTTGGTAGGTATAGCATAGATTAAGTTTTCAGACCAGCTTCCTCCATATGCATTGATAGAAGTAGCGGCTGTTGCAGTTCCTGCGACCACGGCATTTCCTACAATATATTTATATCTTTTAGTCGTTCCGGAAGAATTTTCTATATAAATATTTCCGTTTGTCATTGTATATCTTGAATTTCCTGCTGACATACTTGTTGGGCCCTGTATCTGTGTACTTACATACCTTGGTGTCGTGTTTACATCATTTGATCGAATGCCGGTATCGCCAATAGCAATGCCTGCTTCATCTGAAAATGTACTTCTTATCCACATCCAGTCATTAGCTGTTAGATTAGTTCCTATAGGAGCTACGATCTGAGTGACTGATACCAGCCATTTTCCCGGTCCCAAGTCAATATAAGACCCAGTATACACAAAAGTTGAGCTTGCTACAAAGGGGATATTAACGCCTGGACCATTTACCCCTCTGGTTAAACCTAGGGTAATTGGTTTCCATTGTCCTTTACCATCGGCATCAGACGTTAAAACATAATCTTTAAACTCCGATCCGTCTTTTATGGTAATACCTGAAATGGGAGCCGTAGGTGTACCTTTTGTTTTTACTTCGATACTAGTTGTAGGATTATTCGTTCCTATCCCTATGAAGCCATTGGAGTTAATGACAACATCATCTGCCTGATTCGCCAGACTTATATTACCTGTAGCCTCATTATTTTTTGATCCATCAATGTGAAGGATTGCTTTGGGATTAGGAGTATTGATACCAACTTGCCCAAAAAGGGCAGTACCAATACAAAGAATGCCAATACATGATATTTTTTTCATTTTCTTAGGTTTTTTTAATTTATTACTGTTTTAAACTATAGTTTTCGGATCTCTGTTCTCAAAAGATCATTTCAGGTTTTTATATTTATTGCCTATTTATAGAGGGTTGTTTTGGGAATATTATATTCTTGTATGATCTGTCCATTGTTTTTTGTATTGGTCTGCAGAAGTTCCAAAACAAAAAGAACCATCTCTTTTGTATAAATGTTTTTTTCTAAATTCCTGGCAGAGGATTTCTCGGTACAAGAGGTGAGATTATATCCCATTGATTTCGGCGGCGAATACAGGATCAGATGTTGAGTATAGAGTCTGAAAAAATCATAATCCAGAATCTTTCTCCACTTTAAAATAATATGAGTGTCCAGAGATTCATAATTTACTTATATTTAATCACTTGAAAACAGTTACTATACTTTTTTCAGAACCTTTTTTCTCCATTTTGCAATGGTATTTCTACTCATTTTAAAATGGATTGCCAATTGAGAATTATTCAACTTATTTTTCCTCTGATATTCCAAAATAGCTATCATATCTTCTTTGTTGTAGGAACGGTGCGCTTGATTAAACTTTTGCGTTTTGGGACTTTCCAATCCAAATATTTTTTGATTAAGATTAATAATATCAAGACTGGAGAGTTCCTCTTTATTAAGTGTATTTCTGCATTCTTTTTCTTTATATGGATATTTCATTTTAATGATATCCTCAAAAATCCTTTTGTAATTGGGAACTTCTATTTTACATTTTTTCATGATTAATAAGTGTTGGGATGAGACATTCTTAAAAAATCAGTTCAGTTTTTTATCTTTATTAACCCATTGATACAGTGTTCCGTTTTGGGAATATCGTACTTTTTGATAATCTTGGCATACGTGAGATCAAAATATTAGTCTCTTGCACCATTTTTTCAATATGTGTTCCGATGTGTATTTGTTTTAAATTTTCCATAATTTAGAATTTTATGTATTTATATTTTTTGTTTTTCCGGGAGATCGGATTCCCACCTATCCAAAATGGATTGTTATTTATTGCTCTGTTTCATACTTCTTTTATTATTTAATAATTAAGGGAATTCAAATGTGTGTTTAGAATCGTAACTCGAAAATTGACTAGTATAGTTTTCACGAATTGATGTTGCAAATCTACAGCCGCAGAAGTTAAAAAAAGGTACTGCATTCCCACTGCACAATTTCAAAATACTGATTATAAATACTTTATGCTTAACGAGCAGTAGAAGAGTAGTATGGGCCAGAAAGAGAGAATTGAAATTTATTCTATGAAATTCTACTTTTTACGATGTATTGTATTAGTAAATAAAAAATTAATATTTATTTTTGATATAAACTTTTCAGATGTTCCCAACCACTTTCATCATAAAGATATTTTATGTGTTATCTTTATTAATAATTATACCATGCAGCGCTCAGACCTATAGTTTGACTAAGCTTGACAGTATAACCAAAAAGTATAAAGATGAAGGAAATATAGAAGAGGCTGTACAGTTTAATATCAATGCACTCAGGCATTTTGACACGCAGAATAATAGGGAAGGGCTTGTTACAGCATATATTAATATTGGAAATTTGCTTTGTACACTGAGTAAATATAAAGAAAGTCTCATTTATCTGGATAAAGCCAAAGGCGAAATAAATGAGGTGAAAAATCCTAAATTATTGTCAAGACTATACAATGAATATGGTAGGAATTATGCCCTTTTAGGACTGTCTGACCAGTCTAATAGAAATCTCGACAAAGGAATTGACTATGCGAAAAAAATTCCTGATCTAAAACAAAAGAATTATCAGCTTTATTATAGTTATGCATGGAAATGGTTTAATTTTGATAAGCTCCACCAAATAGATTCTCTAAACAGTATGCAAAGGAAAAGCCTTCAGGTTTCTTCAGAGCCAATAGTTTTTGTAAAGGTTGCCTATAAATTCATAAAAAACAAAACACATTTAGATTCCGCTAAATATTATCTTGATAAGGCATCTAATTCTGTAGATAAGTATCCTGTAGAGCAGAAGGGAATGACATTAATGAATTATGGGATTTTTTACATGATTCAGGGAGAGAATGAAAAAGCGTTGGATTATTACCTTCAGTCCCTTGCAATCTATGAGAAAATAAAGAATACTTCTGAGGTCAGAAATTTATACAGCTATATTGCCTACTCGTACAAGCAGTTGAATAATACAGAAAAAGCAGCCGAATATTCTGAAAAACACTCTGAATTAAGCGAAAGAATGAGGGTAGAGAGCAAAGAAGCTATTAATATAGCGGTTGACAGACTTGAAAAAGAGAAGCAGGAAGAACAGAATCAGGAAAGGAAAAAGCTTTATTTTTTGATTTTCTCTGTTATTACTCTTTCACTCGTTACTATATATTTTATCCGTAAAGCTTATGTGAAAAAGCAAAAGCATACAGATAAAATTATTGAAGTGAAGTCGTCGGAAACTGATGAACTAAAAAAGAAAATTAACTCATCTTTCGAAGAAGTTGCTCATTTAGCAAAAGCAAATGATCCTTTTTTTCTTGTCCGTTTTAAAGAGGTATATCCTGAATTTTATCATAATTTAATCTCCAAACATCCCAGTCTTTCGGATCATGATATAAAGTTTTGTGCCTATATCAGATTGGATCTTTCAACAAAAGAAATCGTTGAGTTTGAAAATATAAGTAAACGTACCGTAGAGGCTAAAAAATATAGACTTAAAAAGAAGCTGGAACTCACACCTGAAACTGATCTGAAAAAATGGATTATGGATTTATAGAATTCATTCTTACGGATTTTTCAACTATGATATGTCTGAAACCTAAAAACGAAAACATCATTGAAGAACTTGATATTTAGATGATTACCTACAAAAGATACAGGCAGAATACCTATTTCTGATCTCCAAAGAAATACTTCCGAATTATATCCATTGGAATTATATGACGTGACAGAAGAATTGAAAAAGAAGTCTATAGAAGATATATTATCAGATTATGATGAAGAATCTAAAGAAATTTTTTAGCAATATTTGAATCTGCTGCTTGAAAAAGAATATGGGTTTTAAGCTTCTTTTTGAAAAAAGGCTCAGATTATAAATCCAAGCCTTAATTTTTACACTTTGTAGGAAAATGTCTTTAAGAAAAATTCTTCAGTAAAATTATTATTAAGAATTGAAAAAGAAGTCTATAGAAGATATATTATCAGATTATGATGAAGAATCTAAAGAAATTTTTTAGCAATATTTGAATCTGCTTGAAAAAGAATATGGGTTTTAAGCTTCTTTTTGAAAAAAGGCTCAGATTATAAATCCAAGCCTTAATTTTTACACTTTGTAGGAAAATGTCTTTAAGAAAAATTCTTCAGTAAAATTATTATTAAGAAAGGATTGGGATACTTCCCTTGTACTTTACCTATGGTATATCTATTGTATTTGCTGATATGTAATTGATGATTCATTCCAGTCAAATCTAACATCGAATGAGACCATACCAGCCGTACTAGAAACATTATCTGCGAGTAGGTAATAAGTCTTGTTAGCGCCACTACTATTGTTAACCGCTAAATCTCCTCTTACAATTCCTCTCTGTTCAGATTTTCCGAAGCCTGCTGAAGCTAATCTAGGTAAAATTGCATCAGGTGAAAAAGTTGTAATTGAGACATCTGCTGTAGTATTTGCGATTCTGAATCGGATAAAATTACTTCCTTTAACATAGGTATCTGTTGCTGAATTTATAAATTCAACTCCTAATGTTACATTTAATAACCATTTTCCAGGAGGTAGTGTTATAGGAACTCCCGTATATTTTGCCATATTATTATTCTCAGGATGGGTATAGGTTATTGAAGGGATAGGTAAGGATCCGAAAGAAATAGCTGTTGATTTCCAAGTTGCCAAACCATTACCATCAGATGTCAATACCTTACCTACACCCTGTGTTCCATCAACAATTTTAAGAGCTGCTATTGGGACTAATGCTGTTCCACCAGATTGTACATCTAATCTGGCAGCAGGATTTGTTGTCCCTATTCCTATATTCCCTGATGACTTTATTGTCATTCTAGCTGCAAAATCAGTAGTATTTCTTGTGTGAAATTGCAATCCCGCATAAGCATTAGTAATATCTCTGTCAACTCCTATTATTGCTGCTCCACTAAGTCCCAATGGATTGTTTCCTGGTATAAAATCGATACTTCCAAACCTTGAATTAGTTCCATTAACATTATATAAAGTAATATTTCTAGCTGTACCCTGCCCACATGGTGCACCACAATTGTTGATTCCTGATGTAAAAGCATCTACTGTATTTCCGGCGTAAGCGTTTCGTACTGATAAAATAGCCGTTGGCGCATTAATTCCTATACCTACCTTATTAGTAGCTCCATCCACTGAAAATGCAAAATTATTCACAGAAAAACCATTTGGTTGATTTGTTGTGAAAGCTAATGTATTTGCTCCCTGAGTAACCGTACGGTTTCCGGTAAGTGTTCCGTTTGAATTATAAATATTAGCATTAAGCTTAATCCAGGCACTGCCGTTAAAATAATAGTAACCTATTGCATCAATATTTACAGCAGTACCTGCTAGTGTTCCGGTAGCTATATTATTTACATAGATCATTGTAGAAGTTTCTACTCCTGTCATAGACTGTGCTTTTTGTCTGTCTATTCTTGGTATCAATATTCCCTCAGGATTTGTAGTTATTCCTGTAGAATTTTTAGCCATGATATCTAAAGATGCTTTTGGGTCTGAAGTATTGATACCGACTTGCCCGAAAAGGACATGACCAATACAAAAAATTGCAATACTTGATATTTTTTTCATCTGCTTAGGTTTTTAAGATTTCTTAGCTTTATAATTTTGATTGTACATTTTACAATCGTGTTTTGATAAATTTTTAAAGTTAGCATGTAATAAATTTTACTGAGCTTGCTTAGAATATTCCAAAAAGTCAGTTCAGGTTTCTATATTTATTAAACCATTTATAGAGAGTGGTCTTTGGAATGTTATATTCTTGTATGACTTGAGCTTTGGTTTTTATATTGGTCTCTAAAAGTTCCATAATAAAAAGAATGATCTCTTTCGTATAAATATTTTTTCTAAACTCCGGTAGGCCGGATTTTTCTATAAGGCTGGTACTGTTATATCCCATTGATTGTTGTGGTGAGTACAATATCAGATGCTGCGTGTACAGTCTGAAAAAATCATAGTTAAGAATCTTGCTCCATTTTAAAATAATATGACTGTCAAGAAATTCGCATTGGTACATATTTTCGATCTGCCTTCCATCACAATTAAAATAGTTGCATAGGCGTGAGAGCGAAATATTAGTTTCTTTCACCCTCTTTTCAATAAAGGTTCCGATATGTATTTGTTTTAAACTTTCCATAATTTTAGTGCTTTATGTATTCATATTTTGTTTTTCCGGGAGATCAGATTCCAACCTGTCCAAAATAATTGTCATTCATTTTTGTGTTTTATGCTTCTTTCATTGTTTAAAGTTTTAAACAATTCAAATGTGTGGTTAGAATCGTAACTCGAAAATTGACTAGTATAATTTTCACGAGTTTGATGTTGCAAATCTACAGCTGCAGAAGTAAAAAAAAGGTACTGCATTCCCACTGCATAATTTTAAAATATTGATTATAGGTATTTTATATTTACCGAGCAGTAGAAGAGTAGTATGGGCTAGAAAGAGAGAGTTGAAATTTATTCTATGAAATTCTACTTTTTACGATGTATTGTATTAGTACATAAAAAATTAATATTTATTTTTGATATAATCTTTTCAGATGTTCCCAACCACTTTCATCATAAAGATATTTTATGTGTTATATGCCCTTTTAGGACTGTACTTATTTATCTTTGATCCGCAAAAAATCCATTAATAAACATTACATAATGTTCATATGGGGTAGGACGGTAGGGTTTAAAGATGATTATTATAGAGACACTCAGGAAAATTAATTTCAAAAAACGATACGAATGAATGAAAAATTAAAATCAAGTGACTTTTTACGATGCAAGCAATCTAAAGAAGCTTTTAAGGGTATGTTTTCTAAATTTGAATTGAAAATAACACACCAATTGAAATTTATTTTATTTTTTTCACTACTGTCAACATCTTTTTTTTCACAAAAGTTTAGTTTTATTTATGAAGCTAAATATAGAACAAGTAAAGAAAAACCTGACAATATTAATACTGAAAATATGATTTTGGATTTTGAGAATAATACTTCTATTTTTAGAGATTCCATGTCCAGAGATGCTGATTCCCTGAAGCTCATTAATAAAAATGGAGGCTATATAATGGGGGTTGAAAATCAATTTTATATTAAAAAAGATATTATTAATAAAAAAATAGAAAAGATTATTACTTATTTAAAGGCAAATTATCTTATCCCGATTGATGAACAGTTAAATTGGAAAATCATACCGGAACAAAAGACTATTGGAAAATATAAATCGCAAAAAGCAGAAGTTAGTTATGGTGGTAGAAACTGGATTGCTTGGTTTACGATAGAATTGCCTTTTAATGATGGTCCCTATATTTTCAATGGATTACCCGGTTTAATCATTTCCATTGAAGATACAGAACATGATTACTCATTCAATTTAATACAGGTAAAAAAAAGGCAGCAATTGGTTTGATGTAAGGACAAAAACCATTAAAATCGACTGGACACAATATGATCAGCTAGGAAAATCATATTATAATGACCCTTGGAGTACCAAAACAGCCAAAAAAGTTATATTTACAGATCCTCAGGGAAATGAAAAAGATATGAATGGAATGATCAGAGAAGCGCAAAAATCTATTCTTGAAGAAAATAATCCTTTAGAGTTGAATCATAAAATCAATTATAAATAAAAACTTCTGCCGGAATGGTATTGCCATTTTGAAATTACCAATGGTTTAAATACTTCAAAACCCCTAAAATTTGGTTATTATGGCTGAACACAAACTTTTGAAAGAGCTTAAACAGGGAAGTCTTCCGTAATATTCAATTTAACATAATATAAATTATAGGATTTTTATAGCGTTATTGAAGTAGAGCATTATACCGCTTAGAATCCGTTATTTTCCAAATTTTCCTTCCAGATATTCTTTAACGACTTTCTGGAACTCTTCTTTAGTCATATACTTGTCCAGAAATGTTTCCAGGTTTCTTTTGTTCTCTATTTCCTCAAAATAACTTTCGTGGTCCGTACCATATACTGTTGGATTATTTTGGTCAGGATCTGTGAGGCATACAAAATAATGATCCGGATATCCATAAGAATAAAATATACATATAAATTCCATTTCTGTTCCCTGTACCGTTTCCCTGATTTCATTTTCCTCTACAAATCCTTCCAGCTCGCCAAAATCTTTTGAATCTTCTTTAAATGGCGTAAACAGCCAGTCTTTATAAAAATCCTGCCCATAAAACTGTTCATGGTTTGAAAAATAATGCTCCAGCAGATTGGTGTAGAAAACTTCCTTGTCACTGCTGTACAGATCTCTGTTATTCTCGTAGAACTGATCTATTCCGTAAACATCCCATTCCTGATCATATAAATAATTGCTGAATGTCAGGCTTTTCCAATTCTCCGCGAAGCTTTTTCCCGGGCTTACAGCATCTGTATTTGCACCTAAAGCATTCAGTTTTTCTAATATATTCGTATACATTATGTTAAATTAGTAGTTTAACTCATTTAAAATCAACTTGATAATCTCCAGTGTTCCACAGTTTCTCCGTGGTCTCTTCCTGGCTGTATTCAAAATAATTCCCATTTTTATCTTTATTTCGCTGGAACAAGCTTAGATTATTTCCTGAACCGGACTGAATCCGGTGGGTACTAAATTACATCATTTTTTAAAAACAGTCCTTAGTCTCTTGCAGGTGATTCTACTTCCTGAAGCGTATTTTTCATCATTTCCAACTGTTCTTTAAAGTACAAAATCTTGTCACATGACCGCTTTTATTCAATTCATACCAAAAAAAATTAATAATATGAAATCTAAATGATCTGGTCCAATCTGGAGCGTGCCTACAAATTCTATTAGGTAATCTTTAAATTTTTTTTCCTATATTTGGCCTTCAATTTATCAATATGAACCGCGCGAACTGTCTGCCTCCTCCGGCACCTTAATATTTTCAAATTAATTTGAAGCCTTCTTATGCCATTAAAAATTAATGGCCGGAATTATTATGCTTCAGATTCTGATAAAAAAATATTAATTCAAATCTTTACAGTTCATTCTCAATGAAAAAATCATATGTATTATTACATCTGGCCGTTATTCTGGCCGGATTTACAGGTGTGTTCGGAAAATTAATCACCCTTAATGAAGGACTGCTGGTCTGGTACAGACTTCTCTTCTCCTCTATTATTTTATTTTTTATTTTAAAATTGCTGAGAATTCCCTATAGACTTTCTACACAGGAAAAAATCCATATAATGAAAGCTGGGCTGCTTATCACCATGCACTGGCTTTTTTTCTACGCCAGCATCAAATACTCCAATATCTCAATTGGTGTGGTATGCTATTGTCTCACCAGTTTTTTTACTGCGGTATTCAAGCCCATCATTGACAGGGAGAAATTCAGAATCTCAGAACTTCTTCTCAGTGCACTCACTTTACTGGGAATCAGCCTGATCTTTCATTTCGATGCTTCTTATCAGCTGGGGATTATGCTGGGTGTTATTTCTTCTGCTTTAGGAGCGCTGTACACCATTTATAATAATCGCTTGGTCAGACATTTTGATACCAAAGTAATCAACTTTTATCAGATGATTGGCGGTACTTTAGGCCTCGGAGCAATTTTGCCCATATATCTACTTGTTTTCCCGGCAGATAGCATAGTACCTGACTGGAAAAACACGGCTTATTTGGGCGTTTTAGCTCTTTTTTGTACAGTTGGATTATATGTGGCTTTTGCAGAGGTTTTGAAGAAAATTTCGGCATTCACTGTGAATTTAACCTTCAATCTTGAACCTGTTTACGCCATCATTATAGCTTTTCTGTTTTTTGGAGAAAGCAAAGAAGTAGGATTGGCATTTTATGTAGGATTGACATTCATTATTGCTTCTGTTATTTTGCAGACACTCATTTCAGTGAAGAAAGTACAATACTAAATAAAGCTATTGATTCTTTCGAAATAACAAGCCATGTCAAGGGGTTGAACCTTGACATGGCTTACAAATTTTTACTTTAACCACAAAAGTTTTTTAAACACTTTAGTTTAAAGCGTTGCGTATATAAAGTACAATAGAGTTCTTGGAAAATTTTTGATTTTTCTCCTAAAGTAAACTTATAATGCAGGAAAACATTGAACTTTCTTAAGTGTTCTCAAGTGTTTAAACAAACTTTAGAATGTTATTTATTAAATTTTATAGGATCAGAATATGGATGTATTATGGATTACTCTGAGAAGTTAAAATTTCAGGCAAAGAATTTATAATCTTTCCTTTCTGTTAAAACAAACTTCAGAATACAATGATTTTACGGCTTGATGACCTTCCACAGGTCCGTTAAATTGGGAATGTGAGTCGTAATCAAGGATGCCGGTCTATCTAGGCCGTCTTTTGCTTCCATACAACCCCACTCGCCCTTTGTTCTGTATGGGATTACCTCTGCCCAAAGGGCTTTGGAGGGATCAATGGCCAGTAAAGCAGCTACTGTATCGTGGAGCGCTTTTTCTTTGAGTTCCACTGCATCCAGGAACAGGCTGAGCCCCTTGTTATGGCTGCGAAACGGAATAAGCAGTTCAGCATCTGCTTTGGTAAAGACAGCGCCATGGCATACATTTTTACTGATCATGCGTCTTTCGCCCATCGGTATGGAGAACAGCACTTCTGCAGCTAGCGGATTACCGTTCAGGTTAAAGGTTGCGCAAGTACGTTTCCCGTCAAATTTCTCTAGACGGTGTTCCTTTGGGATGATATTGTCTCCTGCGAAACCTCCCTGACAAAACCAGCGGTCAAAGAAAATTCCGGTTTCAAATAAAGAATGTGGATTCGTCAGTGCTGCTCCGGTTAGCAAAGTACAATCGGGAAATTGAAGAAGTGTTTCCGCCATGATGCTGGCCGCAGTATCGTCTGCTTCTGAATGCTCAAAATTTCCGACCCATTCCCGGTAAAAACCAGAAACACGGTTGGCTGTAGATTTGGGTGTTCCGGCTCCGATCCGGATATCTTCTCTATCCAGCATTCGTAGAATGTGGCGTACAAAACCAATCTGGTCTGTTCCTCCAGGATGCACAGAAACACTTACCAGGTTAACCTTGGGATGTGTTGCTAAAATACTGAGGGTCATAGAATCGTCGGGATCAGCAGTTTCCATATCGAAATGGAAAGGCAATTTAGGCTGCATGTAGTAATTTTTTGTCGTTTATTAGTTTTCAGCTGCAAAGATATAGAAAATAAAAATTATGCTTTATCGGCAACCTTACTGAAGATTATCTTTAAAGTTAAAAAAATATACTATTAGACGTAAATTTTATTTTAATTGCAATAGTTTTGAACATATATCAGGCGACTTGGTAATTCATGACAAACATACATTGAACCTTTCAAATCTAGAATATCACCGTCAAACACACGGTTTTGAATAAAAAAGGGCCTCTCAAGATACTATTTCTGGGAGGCTCTTTTATTTAATTTTGTATCACTATTTTTCACCAAAACAGTACTATCCATTCATTCCCAAACTGTTATATAATTGAACCTGCCAGATTCCCAATACTTCTTTTAGCATCACAAAGGTAAATGCGGCATTATAGCTGTTTGGAAATATCGTTATTTCGGTATCTATAAAATCTGATGCTTGTGGAACAGGATTCAATCCAAATGTCTGAAACAGAGAAACAGATCTCTTCATATGAAACCCGGAAGTTACCAGATATACACTGGAAGGAGCCATTTGCTTTATTATTTTGCTGGAATATTTTGCGTTTTCATAGGTATTCATGCTTTTATCTTCCCTGATAAGATCAGAATCTGATACCCCCATACTTTTAAAATTTTCACTGAATAGCTCAGCTTCACTCTTATGTCCCCTTCCCTTTCCTGAAATCAATATTTTACAGGGCTGATTATTTTTCTTGTATTGATTATACAATTGATAAGCTTTGACGATTCTGGAATAAGACATGGTATGCAGTGTTTCGGTATTGTCAAAATCTATCACACCACCACCCAATACTACAATAACAGCACTCTGAGAAGATGTATCTTTAGTATTAGAAGTATTAACGTAACTTTTCTGCAGATATCCGGAGGTTAGTTTGCCTAAGAAACCATTTCCTATAAAGATAATCATTAAAACAGCCAATATCAAGATTCCTGTCCTCAGATTTTTACGCTTATTTTTTCTTTTTAACAGGGCTATACTTACTACCGCAAGAAATACTAGGAAATAAGGCTCTGTAAACAGCTGAAAAATACGAAATAAAAGGTCTAGCAAAAATTTCATTTTTTGATATTATTGATTAGTGTTTAAATAAAATATTTTTCAAAGATAGGCTAATTTACCCATTGCATAGTTTCAATGCGTTTTAATAACCTCATAGATATTTCAATTTTTCCTTCCTTGTTTAAAAAAAAGAATTCTGTTTTTTACATTAATCTGATGATCATCTGACACTTTTTATTTCTCATTTTCAGCATTCTACTATTTTATTTTTTATTTAATAATTTTACAAGATTAGAATATTGAGTACAATGGATTATCAAACCTTCCAGCCACAGCCGGATCTGGCTTCTATCATAAAATGCTACTGGACTCTGGACAGCCCCAGAGAAGCCGTTCCGCAGGTACAAACCATTGTTCCGGATGGCTGCATGGAAATGATCATTCATTATGGTGACCTTTATCATCAATATATTGATGGGAAACCAGTTCTACAGCCTAGAAGCTGTGTTTTTGGACAGTTGACCGAACCCTTGAAAATAGAGCCCACAGGTATTACCGGTATTTTCTCTGTTCGCTTTCATCATGATGGGTTCATTCCATTTGCTACAATTCCTATTAAAGAAATGGATGATCAGGCCATTCCGCTGGAAAAACTCTTCGGAATACAGGGCGCTGAATTAGAAGAAAACGTATTGAAAGCTTCAACAGTACAGGAAAAAATAAATATTGTAGAAACGTTTCTACTGAAAAGACTTAATACAGAAACCATTGACAGAATTGTACAATCTACCGTGGATTTTCTTTTGAATGTCGACGGAAGAATATCAGTCAATGAACTTTCAAGACAGACCAATATCAACAGAAGACAACTGGAACGTAAGTTTTCTTCAGCTATTGGATTGAGTCCGAAACAGCTCTCAAAAACCATCCGGCTTCAAACGACAATCAAACATCTTCTCAATAAAGAATATGCCAGTCTTACAGCACTCGCCTACGAATCCGAATATTACGATCAGGCTCATTTCATCAAAGATTTTAAGGAGTTTACAGGATTTACCCCCAAAGAATTTTACGGAGATACGCTGCAAATGTCTCTTCTATTCTACAGAAAAGATTCCTGATGTCGCATTTTTACAATTTTAAGACCGTTCTTATTTTCAATTTTGCTGAAATAAAATCATCTGACAATGAAAACAAAATTAATCCTTGCAATGATCGGTGTATCCATTGCAGCCAGCTGGACACAACAACAAAGTGAAATTAAAAAAATTGAATGGCTTCTCGGAACCTGGGAAGCAAAAACCTCCAAAGGAAGCCTCTACGAAACCTGGACCCGAAAAAGTGATACCGAACTTCAAGGAAAAAGTTATTATCTGAAACAAAAAGACACCATCCTTTTTGAATCTGTCCGCTTGGTAGAAAAAGATAAAAAACTGCACTATATGGTATCTGTAAAAGGTCAGCATAATGAACAGCCTGTTGATTTTGTATCAACTTCTACGTCCATGCCCCATGCACTTATATTTGAGAATAAAGAGAATGACTTTCCCCAAATAATTACTTACAAAAAGATCCGCAAAGATTCTTTATTTGCTGAAATCTCAGGAATGATGAACGGAAAAATGGCCAGACAGGCATTCCCTATGAAGAAGATACAGTAAATGCTGTCTTTTTATCGTGCTTACCATAACCAGAGCTTTGTATTTTTACAAAGCCCTACAATGTATTGACAACAACAGACCATGAAAAATTAGTAGAATAATTTCGACTCATTTATCTTTTTGTTTATACAAAATTATTTATACATTTGCACTCATCAAACAACACACTTTTTGGTGTGTTAATAGAAAAGCAATACCTACCCGTGAAAAAGCAAAAAAGGATCGCCGTTTTTATAACCGTACTCCACATATTTTTGGACAGACATTTTTGTAAACAAAAAAACAAAAACTCCGCCTTAAATATAAAGAAACGACTGTAACCTTAAACAGGTAAATACAGATTTTGTATCATAAAAATCAAAGACTATAGTCATGTGCGATGTCAGGCTGATATCGCACATGACTATAGTCCAAAAAAAACAGCACATCCCAAAATCTGTGAGAGATCATTCTCCGTTTTATCAGGCAAACTCATATGCTCATCTTTATCTTACTGAAAAAAGAAATCTATTTTTGAAAATGTACGTTTAAATAAAAAATACGATTTATTGTTGATTAATTACTGTATATATTATTAAAAGATTATAAACAAATTTGATTTCAAAATTAATATTGTCTCAATGCAATGTGGTTTTAAAAAAAATACATTTGTCTTGTAACTTTAACACAATCAATGATATGTCAACAGTTCTCAAAACATTTGTAGCTTATCTTAAAAGACCTGCTCTTTATCCCGAACTGGGCAGAAAAATTATTAAAAACACAATCAACAGAAGAAGCCCGTTCAAAGGAAAAGCAAAAACAAATTCCTGGGCTGCTTCCATAGCGGTATCCCAAAAAGAGGCCGTTTCCAGGCTTTTCTCCATGGATACTGATCATTTCAGAGAGATATATGCTGATACGCTGAAAGAAGCAAACTTAAAAGAAAAAGAATGCCCTATCACAATGGGCGGGCCTGGTGCCCTGGAGCTTATTTATTATGCGTGTGAATTTACCAAAGCACAAAACGTTCTTGAAACAGGAGTGGCTTATGGATGGTCTTCTTTAGCCATACTGCTTTCAATAAAAAAAAGAAATGGCACGCTATATAGCTCAGATATGCCTTATCTTGCTCAGGATGGAGATCGCTATGTAGGCTATATTGTTCCTGAAAACCTCAAAAAGTTTTGGAAGTTATTTCGTTTTGCAGATAGAGAATCTTTGCCTAAAATCTTTAAAAAAGTATCTTTTTTTGATGTTTTCCACTACGATTCTGATAAAAGTTACTACGGAAGAATGTGGGCTTATCATCAAATTTATAAAAGATTGAAACCCGGTGCCGTATTTATCAGTGATGATATTGGCGACAATTCTGCATATCAGGATTTTTGTCATAAAAAAAAGATTAAAACTTCTGTTGTACAATACTGTGGAAAATACATCGGAGTTTTTATAAAACAATAAAGAAAAACGATCCACATCGCTTCATCAGGCAAGTCCACTTGCCCATCCTCAGCCTACTCCAAAATATAAAAGCCTTTATCTTAAAACTTTGCGTTTAAAAATTCTAATAAAATATTTGAACCATTAAGAATAGATGAGTTGTTAAGAATAATTAAGAGAAGATCTAAAGATATTCAAGAAGCATAACGCTTAACTCAAATTTATTTGAGTCTTAACTTCACTTAAAACCTTAAGTACCCTTAATGGTTCAAAAAATCTCGCTGATCAAGCAGATATCGAAGATTCTTATGTTTACTCTATCTGCGCAATCTCCTAAATCTGCGTACGACTATCATCCGCTTCATCAGGCAAGTCCACTTGCCCATCCTTAGCCTACTCAAAAATATAAAAACCTTTCTTTGAAAACTTTGCGTTTAAAATTCTAATAAAATATTTGAACCATTAAGAAGGATTAAGCAGTTAAGAATATTAAGGAAATAGAAAAAAATCCCGGATCATTAATCCAGGATTTTTTTATTATTCTTTTTGGAAATTGAAACCTAATTTCATTTATTATTCTAGTTTCCTTTAATTTTTACACCAAGGCCAAACTTAGGATTTGTCATTTCTTTACCATTCTTATCATGATATACCATAGGATAAGTTTCAAATACAGCTTTTTCTTTTGGAATGATAACATAATATTTTCCTTTTCCATAGGAGTTAAGTAAGTTAAGAAAATAGTAAGCCTTTACTGATTGAGCCGCATCATAAGTTTCTCTGTCTACAGTGGCCTTTTGAAGCATAGAATAAACAACTTTTTTATTCTTTACAAATAAAAACATTGAGGTATTATCAGACTCCCAGGTAAAATCATCACATATAGGTAATTTCATTCCTAACTCTTTTTCCGCTTCCGCATTCAAAGAAATTGGCATCATAATAAGTAAAGAATCCCAATCAAAACAATGAATATCTTCCTTTAAGTTAATCACTTCTCCAATTTTATTTTCAGCATTTACTTTTGGAGACAGTTTTTCTCTAAGTTTTATCAGACATTCCTGATTATCTTGTCTCTTACAGGAAAATAAAAAGAATAGTAATACAAAAAATATGGATCTGGTACTGACGTTATTTCTCATTATTGATTAGGTTGAGTTTGATTCACTGCTTGTTCTAATCCTCAGGACTCAATAGCAATGGTTCAAAAATAGCATTTATCCCTCATAATCTACTTCCCTTTCCAGGATAATCTGGTTTCTGCTCACCGTAACCAGTATTTTATCTCCTGCCTGAAAACCACATTGCTCTACCCACTTCCCTGCAATTCTTATTTCCGGGAAGTACACTATTTTGCCATATGCTCTTGAAAACGATTTGAGGGAAACCGTAAGGTTCCGATTGAGCAGTTCATTATATTTGTTCTGGCTCATTCTTCTTTTTCTTTTCATATTTGTTATTTTTAGCAAATCACGAAATAATAAGGGAGCTATCTCAGTTTATGAACAGATATTTTATTCGAAGCAATGGATATTTTAGAATAAAATTTATTGATAAATAGGGCTTTCTTTTTAGAACGTAAAGTTTTATATTTGTTATTATGAGTTACACAGATATGCAAAATAAGAAAATACATCAGGGTAGAAATATAAAGCGTTTCCGCGAAATGCTGGGGATCAAACAGGAAGCATTAGCTTTTGAACTGGGCGATGACTGGAACCAAAAGAAAATCTCCCTTTTAGAGCAAAAAGAAACCGTAGAATCTGATATTCTGGCGCAGGTAGCACAAATCCTCAAAGTTCCTGCAGAAGCGATTGAGAATTTTGATGAGGAATCAGCAATCAATATTATAGCCAATACTTTCCACGATAGCGCTGTTGCAAATACTTTTACTGACGGTGGACAAGCAAATTTCCATTGTACTTTTAATCCTCTTGATAAAATGGTAGAGCTTTATGAGCGTATGCTGGAGCAGCAGAAGGAGATGATTGAGAAGTTGGAGAGGTTGATTGAGAAAAGATAACAAAAAACTCTTTTACAGAAACTAATAACTATAAATCGTATAATATTAATTGGGAATGGTTTTGACCTTGCTCATGGAATGCCGACAAGCTATGGTAACTTTATAGATGATTATTGGCAAAATGCAATAGAAAAAATCAGAAATAAACCACATTGGGAAGATGGCTTTGAAAATGATGAATTCTATATACAACCACTTCCAGAAATTTGGGAGGGTAACAATGATTATGAAGCTTTACAATATAACTTAAGTAATATTAGCAACAACATCAATTTTAAAAATGATTTTTTTGCTGCTCTTAATAAGCTTGAATACAATGAAAAAAATACTTTTTATTATAATAATTACACTGTCGAAAGTAATAAATGCCCAGACAGTATCTTTGGAATTTATGGCGCAATGTAGAGCTGATCCATCAGTTTGTGTTGAAAATGTTGAATATGTTAAAGATATTAATAATCTTTTAAACAAATACGTTGGAACATGGAAGGGAACATTTGATGGTAAGAATTATGAATTTAATTTTATTAAAAAAGAAAATGTTGAACGTGGATCTTCAGGTATTAGATGGGATAGATTAATAGGAAGAGTTAAAATTACAGACCAGAATGGGATAGTGGAATACGATAATTTTAATAAACCAGATAGCGAAGCTAATCTAGGTGATAACTTTTATAAAGATTTGACCGTATACCTAACAATATTTTCAGGGGCTAAAGTAGGATGTATTGATTACGGATATCTTAATTTACGGATAAAACCTGAAACACCAAACAATATGACAATTTCTTTTGTACCGGATAATGATATAGTAAAACAGGATTGTACTAATTTTCAAACGACAATACCAACGAGTGTAAAAATTAATTTAACAAAACAATAAATTACCTCGAGGTATTCTCTTCGAATAAATTATAATCCCGGATTTTGAATCCGGGATATTTTTTTACCAATTTTTATTTTTTGGGCTTCAATACTTTTTTTCTCTAATTAGGGGTCAGCTCACGAAAAGTAAAAAAAAACCGGGTTAAGGATAAAATCTATAAGTATTAACCATCTGATAGGTTTTATAAATGAATTGGATTCAGTCACGAAAAATAAACTAATCTTTTTAATATTAAATTCTCACCATATATAGAATTAATTTTATATTTTTGCCCTCGAAAATTTTTAATATGTCATGTTTTGGCGCATTAAAAAAACACATTTATAAAAAATGAAGAAAAATTATTTTACAGCTCTTATAGCTGGAAGCTTTCTCTTCCTTTCTTCTCTCCACTCCTGTATACATGAGTCCCTGGAAACTGAGATCACCAATGTTCAGCAGGATCCGGTATTCTATATCAAAAATGAATACATGAGAGGAAAAGATATGGTTGCTGGAAAGCTTATTGAATGGGAAAAAGTAAGAGAGTACAAACATGAAGGGACCGTTGTTCTTATTACAGTACCGGTCAAAAATGAAGGAAACAGGCTTATTGAAGAGCTTACTTTCAGAATAGATAATGGTAAAGTTTCCGGGCATTTATGGAAATTTGAGTCAAATTCTGATTTTACTCCTTCAGATTACAATCTGACTGCTCATGAAATTATGGGAAAAATGACCGGAAAAGTTTCTTATACATCCCTGGAAGGCTCAATGCGTTATGAAAAGCAGATCGTAAGAGGAGAAATGATAGACGAAGTAGCTAAAAGTGGTTCAGGATCTGCTGATGCTCCAGCATGTAGAGCCTGTCATGACAGGAATGGTGGGCTAATTATTGGGACTCCAGGAAATCCAATTGATACAGGGCCTGTTGTTATTCCTAATCCTGGAGGCAGTGGTCCAACCAATCCATTCCCGCCGGATAACCCAACGATTCCTATTCCGGGGGTAATAATTATTCCTAATAATCCTCCAGGGAATGATCCTTGCAGTAAAATAAAAGGGCAAAAAGGTACAGCTGCTTATAATCAGAATATCAGTGACCTTAAAGGAAAAACGGGAGAGAAAAAAGAAACAGGCTATTCTCAGAAAGCAAATGGAGAATTTACTTATCATAGTAAAGCTTCCACTAACGAAGGCTCGAACTCCCTTTCACTTCCTGATGCTACTGTTTATAAAGACGTTAGTGGTTATATGCATACCCATGTTGATAATACTACCTATTTTGATGATGCTGGAAATGAAATTACTAGAACCGGAATAAAAATGTTTTCTCCTGCCGATGTTGATTATTTTATGGATATGCTTGCTAATGCCCAGGCAGCAGGAAGGCCGTTAAATGATGTTTATGCAGTAATGGTAAGCACTAACTCTATTTATCAGATAAGGTTTACAGGAACAGCAGGTCAAGTTAAAACTTTTACCGATGACCAAATGAAAACTTTTTCAGATCCATATATAAAACAAATGGAAAACTCTAAAAATTTAGCATCAGATTTTTTAAAATTCTTAAAAGATAATATGGGAATTGAGGGTGTAAATTTATACAGAATACAACAGATGGGAAAAACGACTGAAATAAAATTAGGACCTGACGGTAAAACAAAAGAATCAGATTGTCCTTAATAATTAAAATTAAATAATATGAAAAAAATACTTTTTATCATGATAATGGCATATTCAGGAATATTCAATGCACAAATGGTATCCCTCGAATTAATGTCGCAATGCCGTTTTAATCCAACAGTTTGCCCAGAAAACTACAATTATGTAAAAGATGTAAATAATCTGCTTAATAAATATGTAGGAACCTGGAAGGGATCTTTAGAAGGGAAAAATTATGAATTTAATTTTATAAAAAAAGAAAATTTCCAAAGTGAATATACAGATGTTAAATGGGATATGTTGATAGGACGAGTTAAAATAATTGATCAGAATAGTACTGTAGAATTTGATAATTTCAGTAAGTCAGATAATGACGCAAATTGGGGAATTTATTTTCAACCAGATCTTAAAGCATATTTAGTCACCTTTTCAGGTGAAAAATCAGGATGCATAGACTATGGAAATCTATATTTACGAATAAAGCCAGAAACACCTGATCAAATGTCAATTTATTTTTTGCCAGCTATGGATATAGTACAAAAGGATTGCAGCAATTTCCAAACGACCATGCCTACTAAAAAAACAATAAACTTATTAAAACAATAAATTATATTCCCGGATTCAAAATCCGGGATATTTTTTATGTCATTCTTTTTTAAGCTTCAATGTTATTTCTATCTAATTTCTGGAGAATTCTATAAATTGTAGCAGAATGGACTTTAAATGTTTCAGCTACCTGCTTAACAGGACTTCCGCTATTAATAAGGGTTTTAACAGCATCTATCTGTTCCGGACTAAATTTACTGGGTCTTCCAAATTCAACTCCATTTTTCTGTGCAAGCTTTCTGCCTGCTGAAGTTCTTTCAATAATCAGTTCTCTTTCAAACTCTGCTATTCCTGCAAATATGGTCAAAATCATTTTTCCTCCGGGACTGGAGGAATCAGCCCAAGACTCCGACAGGGATTGGAAAGAAGCACCTGCATGATTAATTTTTTCGCAGATATTCAAAAATAAATCGGAAGTATGGGTTAAAAACCTGAAAAAAGATCTCTATCTGGAGGAAGCCATCCATATAGTTGAAGATCTGGAAGTAAGATCGTAAGCCTACTTCTTTATTCAAAATTTAAAATTACAGAGCTCAAAAATGTATTTCCCTACATTTTTGAGCTTTTTTTATTAAAATCAAAAATTTTACATAAAATATTTGCGTAGCTAAATAACTACACATATATTTGTAGTCAAATAACTACACGATGAATTTAAGGAGAGATGTTTTTCAGGCAATTGCAGATCCTACGAGACGATCTATATTGATGTTGGTGGCGGCACAGTCGATGACAGCGGGAGCTATAGCCTCCAACTTTGATACGGCAAGACCTACCGTTTCAAAGCATCTCCAGATCCTCACCGAATGTGAACTGCTGAGATCTGAACAAAATGGCAGAGAAGTTATCTATCACCTCAATCCCAATAAAATGAAAGAAATAGCAGATTTTATAGAGCCATTCCGCAAAATGTGGGACGAAAAGTTCAACAAGCTGGAAAGTGTGATGAAAGCGTATCAGAACTTGAAAAAAGGATAAAAAGAGATAAAAGATGAGAGACGAATAGATAATAGACTTCAAATAGTATCAATTTTCTCTCACTCTCATACTCTCCAACCCTCTCACCCAAGAAACCCTCAAACACCAAAAATCATGGAACTCAAAACAAAAATCCAAGCTGAAGACGGCAAACAGGAAATTTTCATTACCAGAGAATTTGATCTTCCCATAGAACTCCTTTTCAAAGCCTATACAGAAGCTGAACTTTTCGAGCAATGGATGGGAACCAAAGTCACCAAATTCGAAAACAAACAACACGGAAGTTACCGTTTCGAAACCTTAAATCCTCAAGGCGGTGTAGTTTTCAGTGCCAACGGAACCATTCATGATATTGTTCAGAATGAGAAAATCATAAGAACTTTTCAAATGGAAAATACACCTTTTCCGGTTCAGATCGAGTTTTTAGAATTTGAAAAGCTAACAGATACAACGAGTAAAATTACCATTCAAACTGTATATAAATCGGTAGATTTCAGAGACCAACATCTGAAAATGCCTTTTGCAAAGGGTATTAATATGGCACATAATCGTTTACAGGAAATAGTAGGTAGCAGATAGTAGGTTTCAGGTTGTCAATTATAGAGATAATCTCATCCAAAAACACAATACTCTCCCACTCTAATACCCTAATACTCAAGAAACCCTCAAACATAAAACACATGAATCCAAAAGTTAATTTTTTCTTTAATGATGCCAAGCAATGGCAAAAAGAGTTTGAAAAATTAAGAACAATTGCCTTAAGCACTGAGCTTGCAGAAGATTTAAAATGGGGATGTCCCTGCTATACCTATGAAGGGAAAAATATTTTCCTGATCCACGGTTTTAAAGAATATTGTGCAATTCTCTTCTTTAAAGGAGCTTTGATGAAAGATCCTGATCAGATTTTGATTCAGCAATCTGAAAATGTACAGGCTGCAAGACAGGTTCGTTTTACTGATGTAGAGCAAATCAATGATCTGGAGGAAGTTCTTCGATCTTATATGTTTCAAGCCGTTGAAATTGAAGAATCAGGCGCTAAAGTTGAAATGAAGAAAACAAAAGAATTTGAAATAGCTGAAGAGTTTCAAAGTAAACTGGATCAGAATCCTTCATTAGAAAAAGCTTTCAAAGCTTTAACGCCAGGAAGACAGAGAGCCTACCTACTCCACTTTTCATCTGCCAAGCAGTCTAAAACCCGTGAAGCCCGCATTGAAAAATGCATTCCACAAATAATGGACGGAATAGGATTAAACGACTAACTATAAAAAAAACAGATCATGAACACCCCTCAACAATCACAAAAAAGAACAAAGATTATTTATTGGATATTTACCCTATGGATGGCTCTGGGAATGGTTTCCACCGCCATTGTCCAACTGCTGAAAAGTAAAGATGAATTGCTCAATTTTACCAATCTCGGCTATCCTTCTTATCTGATGACCATCATTGGAGTTTGGAAAATCCTGGGCGTTATTGCCATATTGATCCCGAAACGTCTTTTATTAAAAGAATGGGCATATGCCGGCTTTTTCTTCGTCATGTCAGGAGCTGTAATTTCCCATCTGATTGTGAGTGACCCAGCAGGAAGAACTTTTCCCGCAGTATTATTATTTGTGCTGGTTCTTATTTCCTGGTATTTCAGACCTGCAGATAGAAAAATCACTATTATTGATTAATAATTTGAATATTAAAAGTTATTTAAAGGTTTAATAAAATCACAAAACCTTCCGTTTCTATAAAACATTTAAACCCAATAAAATAATTTCAGAATAATTTTAAAGATAAAGAGTCAGAAATTTTATCGAAGATAAAATCCTTGCCCATAAACAAACCCTCATTGGCGAAAATTGCGCCTTTGCGATTTCCAACAACACAATACAACAAACTATAAAACAGAATTTAATATGAAAAAGAAAACATTAACTCCTGAACAAAGCGAAAGTTTTTTAAAAGTACTTAAAACCCGCTTTGAGAATAATATGAGCCGCCATAAAAACTTCAGTTGGGAAAAGATCCAACCAAAACTGGAAGCAGCACCCGAAAAACTATGGTCGCTGAACGAAATGGAAGAAACGGAAGGCGAACCCGATGTAATACACTACGATAAAAAAACAGACGAATACATCTTCTTCGACTGTTCTCCGGAAAGCCCGAAACGCAGAAGCCTCTGCTATGATCATCAAGCCTGGAATTCCAGAAAAGCCAATAAACCGGAAAGCAACGTCATCGATAAAGCTGCTGAAATGGGTATTGAACTTCTAACCGAAGAGCAATACCGTGAACTTCAGGAATTGGGGAAATTTGATCTTAAAACCTCAAGCTGGATACAAACACCTAAGCACATCCGCGAACTGGGAGGCGCTATTTTCTGTGACCGCCGTTACAATACTGTTTTCATGTACCATAATGGAGCAGATTCTTATTATGCGGCGAGAGGGTTTAGAGGAAGTCTAAAGGTTTAAGAATATGAGAGTTCCGGAGGAATAAATAATAGTCTTTTTAAGAACTTAAGTATACTTTATATGCGCAACACTTTAAACTAAAAAAAGCTTAAAGTTTATAAAACTTTTGTGGCCTTTTATGTTTGCCTAATATTATATCAAAAGTCAGAACCTTTTAACCACGGAGTTTCTATGCTCCAGAATATAACATTCACACCCAAATAATTTTCGGCATACTCTACAAACTCTTCTTTGGTAAAAGGTTTCCTGGTTTTTGGATTTTTATAAGTCAGCGTAGGTTCCTGAACTGCCATCGCCACTAAAGGCAATTTTCCTTTATATTGATTGAAAAATGGATAGGAATTTTTCATTTGGGCATTTTTATTCGGAACAATATCCGGTCCTCCCAATCCTATATTATTTTTTGCAGCAAATTCAAATAACCTCGACATATACTGATGATCATTTTCCCATTCACACGGGAAAAAATTGACATATTGCAAAACGTAAGATTTTTTGAAAGCAGCTCTTGCAAATTTCAGATTATCCAGTTCTGCCTGAAAATACCGGTCACAGCTGAAACCTGCATTATCTTTTTTCACATCAATATCGATGGCGGTTTCCGGAAGGTTAATTCCCTCTATCTTTCCGTCAAATTTCTTAGCCAGTTCAGCAATCAGTTTCTGATATCTTTTCTGCACTGCAGGATTCCACTGCTGTGTTACCCAGCCGTTTCCGATGGGTTTATTTTCGCCCGGATTATCATATTGAGGAACCAGCCCGCCGGTGTATTCTTTTTCATTTAAAATATAATCGGGAACATATCTGGCTTCCGGTTCAAAAAATCTGTCCTGAAGCTGAATGAAGAGTTTTCTGTCTAATGAAGTTAGATATTTTAAATCGTTTTCAATTCCCGAAAAATCGTAAATATCTTTTGAGGTTTCCAACGATCTCCAGTTGTAAACGATCTGTACGCCACCGATATCTTTTCTGGCAATCATTTTTTCAATATTCTGCAGATCACCGGATGATGTATAAATATAATTTTGAGGAGCCTGACCCATTGAAAAATAAAATCCAAAAAATAACAACCCCAGTTTTAACGCCTTGAAAGCTTCTTTCATAATGAATGAATTTAATAATAAAGTATTATCAATCATTTTTCGTGCCCAATTCGTTGTACTGCTCTTTTTAAACTTCAGGAAATTACTTTTATTTATCCGGAATATTCTTTAATATATAAATAGTATTGCTAATTTAGCACTTCAAAATTTGATTTTAAATAACTAAGGATATGAAGAAATTAATTTTACTGGGTGCTATTTCAGTATTGATGATCAATTGCAACAAAAAAACTGAAACTACGGCTCCGAAAATTGAAAAAGACACTATTGCAGTGGCAGAACCTGTGGTAGACACGCTGGGACCCAAATCATATTGTTATATAGGGGCAACAGGAAAAGACAGTGTTTTTGCTTCTATCGATGATAATTTAGGAACTATTATCGGGAAACTAGCTTATAAAAACAGCGAAAAAGACAGCTCTAAAGGTGATGTGACGGGTTTCAAATCCGGAGATACCCTGAAACTGACTTATGAGTTTACCTCTGAAGGCAAGAAGAGCAAAAGAGATATCTACTTCCTTCAACAGAATAATAGTTTAACAGAAGGAATTGGTGACCATAAAGAGGAAGATGGATTGTCTAAATATGCTGACGAGAAAAAAATCAGTTACAAAGACGGACAGAAGATGAATACGGCAGACTGTAAAGTTGTAGCCAAAGCTTTGAAATAATATTCTTCGGATATTAAAGTATAGTATAACAGCTGTTCCTCATAGGGGGAACAGCTGTTATATTTTTATAGTTTATCTTCCTTGTCCCAATATTTCTCTGCTACATTCTTTAGAATCCCAATGTATGCTTTAAGCTGTGAAGTTTGGCTAAATGCGTAAAACTGATCATGTGTGGTATGAAAATTCATATAAAAAAGCCAAAATCCGAAAGTCAGGTAAGGGACCACAGCAAGTTCCTGATCACTGATAAAGCGGTGTTCCCGATAGCCGCCTAAAAAAGTGTGGTAAGCATCCTGTACTTCTTCAGGCGTCATCTTACCCACAAATGCATGTAAGGCCAGATGCTGCCAAAAGGTCATTATATCATTCACCAGCCAGCCATACCCCATAAAATCAAAATCGAAAAGTGTAACTGAATCATTTTCAAAATGAAAATTTTTAGGCAAAAAGTCAAAATGACAATATCCTTTTGAAAATGAAGAAGTATCAATCTGTGAGAATTTATCTTTTAGCTGATCAATCTTCTTCTGCAGCCAAAAATAATCTTCCTGATTTTCCGAAAAAACAAACTCCAGCTTTTTCAATGGTTGAAATAAAGTGGTTTCCAGATCAAAATTCCATCTTGTATTTCCTAATTGGATAGATGATGATACATTATGAAAACGGGCCATTTCATTTCCTAATGCACGAAGCTGTTTTGTATTCAATTGCCCGGATGACTGCCCTGGAGCGTAAGAGAATAATACAGCATGCCTTTCCCCTTCCGGAGCATTGATCTTCAGAATAGTCTGCCCGTAAGCATCAGCAATGGGATAAGATACAGACACCTGTGCTTCTTTCAATGCCAGCAGCAAGCCTACTTCTTCCTCTATCTGTGATAAGCTCCGGTGGGAAGAACGATAAACCCTAAGTATAAAACAGGCTTCTGAACACTCCACACGGTAGGTATCACCTACTCCACGAACTAAAAAATGGCACTGAACATTTTCCAGTCCATACTTTTCCGTAATCAGTGATGATAACGCAGTAGAGCAAAGTGTTGAATAAATCGTCGGGAAAACAGGTTCCATAGAATTTGGATAAAGATGTGGTATATTTAGAATAATTACAATTCTCTTTCAATGACTTCAATAAAACGGGTTACCGCTTCATCGCCCGTACTCCAGGAAGTAATAAGACGAATTGCTGAAAAGTTTTCATCAATCTTTTTCCAGACAAAAAAATCAAAATATTCTGATAAAATTTGGATAAGACCATTGCTTAAAATTGGGAAAATCTGGTTAGTATAAGTATCTGAAAGAAACTTCACACCTTTTCCCTGCATTGCCTTTTTCATTTTCATAGCCTGCTGGTTGGCGTGTTTTGCCAGATCAAAATACAGATCGTCTTTCATCAGCTCAAGGAATTGAATCCCCAGAAGCCTTCCTTTGGCAAGTAAAGCTCCTTTCTGTTTGATATTAAAGGCAAAATATTCCTGAAGACATGGATTGTTAATCACAATAGCCTCTCCTATTAAAGCTCCGTTTTTAGTACCTCCCAGGTAGAATATATCTGTGAGTTCAGCCACTTTTTCAATAGTAAGATCGCTTGTTTCTGCCGTCAGCCCGTGTCCCAATCTCGCCCCGTCCATAAACAGATACAATTGATGCTGTTTGCAAAAATCAGACAGATCTTCAAGCTCTTCTGCCAGGTAGATGGTACCCAGTTCTGTAGAATTGGAGATATACACCATTTTTGGCATTACCTGATGCGGAACATTGCTATGGCCCTCCAAAACAGGAAGGATATGTTCCGGTCTTAGCTTTCCATCTTCAGTTTCTATACTTAATACCTTATGTCCGGTGGCTTCAATGGCCCCAGTTTCATTATTTAAAATATGCCCTGGTGCTGCAGATATTACACATTGGTAAGGTCTTAAAATTGCAGATATCACAATCAGATTTGCCTGTGTTCCTCCCGAGACCAGATAAACTTCAGAATCAGGCTTTTTAATTTTCTCTTTGATCAGTGTTTTTGCCTGCAAAGAATATTTATCCTCTCCATATCCGGCCTGCTGTTCAAAATTAGTCTTTGTAAGTGCTTGTAGAATATTCGGGTGACAGCCCTCTGAATAGTCGTTTTTGAATGAAAATTTCATACTGTAAAATTAAAAAAAGTTAAAATAACAAGAGCAAAATTTCAATTTTATTTTGTTAGATTTGTAGTGAAAATCATCTAACATTTTGAGAACAACCCTAACAGAAGAAAATTACCTGAAAGCTTTGTTTCACTTAGTTGACAATGAAGGAAAGGTTACGATTAACGAACTCAGCAAATTTTTGAATGTAAAAATGCCGAGTGTTAATAATATGATGAAGAAGTTTGCAGACAAAAAGTGGGTCATCTATGAAACCTACAAACCCTTAATCGTTACAGAAAATGGGAGAAGGGAAGCTGCATTGGTAGTCCGTAAACACCGATTAACCGAAATGTTTCTGGTTAAGAAAATGAATTTTGGCTGGGAAAATGTCCATGAAATTGCAGAACAGCTGGAGCATGTACATTCTCAGGTTTTTTTCGACAAAATGGATGAAATTTTGGACTATCCTAAATTTGATCCACACGGCGAACCTATTCCTGATAAAGACGGAAATATTATTTCCCAGGACCTTCAGAAACTGAGCAGCTGTGAACCTGGTGAAGATGTAGTCTTCGCTTCAGTAACTCTTTCTGATGATGCCTTTTTAAATTATCTGAACGATAGAAAGCTTCTCCTTAACACGAAAGTAAAAGTCCTTAAGGTTGAGAACTTTGATAAATCGATGGCTATAGAAATCGATGGTAAGACAGAAATTTTAAGTAAGAAAGCAACTGAAAAAATATTGGTTAAGAAGTAGTTTTAACCATTACAAATAAACCTCACAGATTCTAAACCTGTGAGGTTTACTATTAAAGAGATGGTGTCTCTACATGTATAACTGTTAAAAAACGGTTAAACTTCCCTTCCTGAAATACCTGAAAATTTATTTTTAAGTAGGTTTGTAAAATCTTCTGTTTAGAATATTCTTTTTAACCAACACTAGAATTTTAATTACTATCTTAAAAAAATTATGAAAAAAAGCATTCCGTTTTTTATTATTTCGATGCTGCTAAGTACTTTTGCCAGCGCTCAGGTAAGAGACTTTGTCATTGAACCGCAGATCAAACCCAATTTTTATATTTATAAAACATTTGGTGTTTTCGGAGGCAAGGAATATTCCACCAATGCAGTGTATCTTATTACCAAAAAAGGCGTTGTATTATTTGATGTTCCATGGCAGAAAACACAGTATCAAAGTCTGATGGATACTATTAAAAAACGCCACAATCTACCTGTCATTGCTGTATTTGCTACGCATTCCCATTCTGACAGAGCCGGAGATCTAAGCTTTTATAACAATAAAGGAATTAAAACCTATGCAACGGCAAAGACCAATGAGCTGCTGAAGAAAGAAGGAAAAGCTACTTCTACAGAAATTATAAAAACAGGAAAAACGTACCGTATAGGTGGAGAAGAATTTATTGTTGATTTTCTGGGGGAAGGACACACAGCAGATAATGTAGTGGTATGGTTCCCAAAATATAACATCCTGGATGGCGGATGTCTTGTAAAAAGCAGAACGGCAACAGATCTGGGATATACCGGAGAAGCCAATGTTGCTGCATGGCCACAGACTATGGCAAAACTGAAATCCAAATATTCACAGGCAACCCTTATTATTCCGGGACATGACGAATGGAAAGGAGGCGGCCACGTAGAACATACACAGAAACTTCTGGATAAAAAATAGAGACAAAATTTACATAATAAAAGCCCTGGTATCTAATCTACCAGGGCTTTGTTATTTATTGCGCCAAAAGTTGGGATACTCTTTCTATTTCTTCTAAGGTGTTGAAATAATGAGGAGATAACCGGATGGCATGATCCACATTCTTAAATGTAAAATCAATTAACGCGTTATTTTTATTGCTTACGGTAAAGAATACATTGTTTTCACGCAGTACTTTCTGAATGGTTTCAGTATTGCCATCCTGCTGGCAAAAAGTAATAATACTGCTTAGATTATTCCCTTTGTCCAATACCCTGAAACCCATATTCTGAAGATTTACTCTCAGTTTTCCTGATAACTCCCGGTTATATCTTTCAATATTATTCATTCCCAGAGTGTTGGCATATTTTAAAGCTTCTTTTAGACCAAGCAGTGAAGCACTGGATCTTTCGAAGTGTTCAAATCTTTTTGCCGTCCTGCTCAGCTGATACTCCTCAAAAGCGGTCCATTTTGCTCCTTCATTATCTAAAAATAAGGGAGCCATTTCAGTATGTAAGACCCTATCCGAAACATATAAAAGACCTGTTCCTCTGGGGCCTCTCATAAATTTCCGCCCTGTAGCGGTTAAAAAATCACAGCCAATTTTCTCTATATCCACAACACACTGGCCTACTGACTGGCAGGCATCTACAAGGTAAAGGATATCGTATTGTTTACAAAGCTTTCCTACCCCCTCTACGTTTTGAATGAGCCCGGAATTGGTGGGAATATGAGTGACTGCAACTAATTTAGGCTGATGTTTTTTAATCAGCCTTTCAAAATCTTCCAGATCCAGTTCATGATCCGGGAGATTAGCCACTCTCACGATATCAATATGGTATCTCTTCTGCAAGGAAATAAAAGCAATCTGATTGGATACATAATCATCATTGGTCGTAATGATACAGTCACCTTTTTTAAAAGAAATACTGGATAAGGCCTTTGCATAGCCATCTGTAGAGCTTGCTACAAAGGCTATATTATCTGGTTGGGTATTAATCAATTTTGCAGCTTCTTTATAAAACTCATTGATTAGGGCAGAATTTCTATTAATTGTTTCATAGCCTCCGAACTGCTGTTCCTCATATAAGTAGTTCACAACAGTATCCACCACAATCATAGACATTAATGATGAACCGGCACTATTTAAAAATATTTTATCTGAACATCCTGGTGTGTCCTTTCTTATTGCATTTAAATCCATTTATTATAAGTCTGTAAAACGTAAATTTACTTTATTTTTTTTCGCTGGTAATAAAAAAATTCCCGAATTTTCATCCGGGAATTATATTAAATAAGTTATTTTAATCTAAAACACTCCAACCTCTTTTGGGGTTTGTGTTGGTAGAAACTTCCTGCTCATTAACAATGATATTCTCTTTTCTCTGACCAATATAGTCGAGCTCGCTCAGCTTAGAAAAAATAGTTTCCAAACTTCTCAGCATCTGTTGAGTATAAAGCAAAGGCTCACCACAATTATGATGATCATAATTGGTTTCTGCTACAATAGAAAGCTGGTTCAGTAACGTATGAGGAGCAATCTCACTCCACTCTAAACTGTAGTTGAGCATTTCTTCCAGTTCAGCAGGAACAAGAAGCTGCGTTGCGTTATATAGGTGAAGCGCCAGTCTTGCAAAAGATTCAATCAAAAATACAGGAGGCTGCCAAGGGGTAATATTTCTAAACTGAAAATACATATCACCAAAGGTATTCACCATGGTGCTGCACAGAAACTTTACGTTTTGTGCCAAGGCAGTATTTTGATTTTTATGAGATGTTTTCTGAATGATTTTAAAAGCGTACTGCTGAAGGTTCCCGATAGACTTTGCAAAGCTGCTGTAATAGTCTACCAAAGCCGGATGACTCTGAACAGATGTACAAGGCGGAATAAAATTGGAATCTACCTGAGCAATATTCCCTTTTAAATCAACTTTTCCTATAATCAGATAATTCCCTCCGGAATAGCTGCTGTTCAGCGAAGTTACGGGAAGTAATTCAATATGGTGGTTTGGCTGTGCGCTTGGATGGCGTGGTGGAATTTCTTCCGGATCAATATCCCCAAAAGGTACTTTGTCAAAAGGATTTACAGAAATCAGGATATAGTATTCTCCGTCTGCCTGCTCTTCATTCATGGATTTTGCCAGCGATTTTACACTGACCCTTCTGTCTGTCAGCTCAATTCGATAACCCGCCATGGTAACAGCGCTGCAACGCTTTATCACAAGCTGCACATCATTGGTGGCCGTGTTGTGAACATCAAAAATAGTACGGTCCGTAAATTCATTAGAGATAGGCAGAAGCCCATAATTATAGTTAGTGATTCCAATGGAATTGGAGTCTCTTATAGTGTCAATTAAGAAGTTATCCTGATCATTAAGGTGTCTCTGGGAAACCTTCATCCCATCTACCCAATTGATTGCAAAATGTTTAATAGGCTGTATCATGTTAAATACTTTTTAAATTTTTGTGGTTATGATTTTCTTGCGACTCCCTCCTCTTCATGCTGAATGACTCTCTTACAGATCACCACTTCATTTTCAGAAATGTTGTTTGTAGTAATATCCTGGTCGAAATCTATATATTTTCTAAAACTAAAAAACGATTTTTTAGTGTAAAATATCCAGTAATACGGCTCATTACTATCGTCTGAAAGATGAATAACAGAACCGGGATTTTTGTGATTGTAATCATCTACTACTCTGTAGAACCAGTCTCCAAAATTAACTCCGGTCGGAAGTGTTTTTGCTTTAATTCTGAATCGGTTGGTATCTTCTAATTTTTTGCTCAACTCTACATTCAAAACCATTAATCTGTCAAAATCTGCTCCCTCAAAATCAGGAAGTTTCTGATCAGGAGAATATCTCCAGGTTTTATAGATATCAAAAGGAATACTGATAAACTGGATATAACAGTAATAAAATACCATTGGAACCACAAAAATCAGCATACTTGTTGCAGCCATTACCGCATATCCTGTTCCTCTGCTCATCCAGTTAAAGATCAGGGTAAAAAGAAATCCGCCCAGAGCAATACATGTAAGTGACAATATAGATTCAAACAGAATACTCATGGCCAGAGATTCAATATGTTTTTTGAAATACCGGTGTAGTAAGTTAACATGAATAATCCCGAAAATAAGGTAGATAACCTGTGCTATAAGATACCAGTACGGATTAAACAGATTTCCGGCAAATCCAAAAACTCCGGGAATAGCCAGGCATAAACTGCATAGAAGGACGTATACAATAATTACTTTAATTTTTATCGCAGGTTTATTTCTCCTGATTACACCCAGTATAACCATCATAATAATTGCGATTAAAGGCATTAGGATATACCTTAAAAAAATACCTTTTACTGAAGAGATTTCCATTTGTTTCTTTTCGAATTTATACTTTGTTGGTAATTGTAAATATAATAAAATAAATTAGAGGAACGTAGAGTATCCAAGGCGGCTGGCATTTCTTTCATCATCTTCAAGACTGAAAGAATATTCCTCCTTTTCTGTAACAAAATTCTCTTCCACATCCACTGTTACCGGAAGAAAATAGTCGTACAGCGTCTGAAGAACTTTTCTGAACGGACTTCCCGGGATGTATCTTTTCATTTCCTCATAAGGAATGGGGCCTATATTGACTACCCAGTTCCGCTGCCCGTCCATATGCCTGCCACTTGGAATATAGGTGACCCCTAATCGTGAGTTTCCCAACAGCATAGAATCATCATTTTTCTCTATCCCATCAATAATATTGGGCGAAAAACTAACCTCCACCGGTACCTGAAGAAAGGCGGTCATACATCTCTCAAACCATTTTTTATCTCCTCTGATCTGATGAAAAAACGGCAGAATATGCATGAAAATATAGGCATTATGCTTATCCAGCATCTTGATCAGCGGCAAAAGTTCACTTACCGTTTCCAGCAGTGAATCTGTATTGCTTGTAATGTCATATTCCGACTCTTTAAGCAATGCGCTGATCTCCGTAAAAAAGACTTCCAGCTCAAAAGGACGGAAAAACTTCCGTGCATCTTCTTCTACCCTTTTCTGCTTCCGGATTTCCCTTACTACAGTATCCACATTTTTTCTGGAAGCTCCAAGTGAAGGTGGATGAAACAGCCCTTCCGGAAGATAATCATAAATACCCTCCCTGTAAGTTTCCAGCGTAAATACTTCTTCATCAAATCCCAGATAACTGCTTGAAATACTTTTAATATCCTTCAGGTAAGCACGGTCGTTTACTCCGACACGCTCAATGAATATATTGCTTACTGCCCGATGATATTTTAAAAGGTTAACCGCCACTGCTTCAGCCTTATAATCTGTCTGCAGCTTATTGTAATGCATATCTACAATATTATTCTCATACATAGTGTTTCCTGTGATTATGACTTGTAAAGATAATATATCTCGCAAGTTTGAAAAAATATTTCATTAATAATTTATCCTAAAAGTACTAATTTATTAATATTACCCGGAAAAAAATCAATTAAATTCCGTGAAAATACGGTAATGAGCAGGAATGTTCAACGTTCTAAATTGAAATTTTCAAGCTTTTTGAGTCATTATTTTGCATTTACCGTCCTTTACTATATACACTCGTAAAATTCTTCCCAAACCTAGTAACAATTCCCTATCTTATTTAGATTAATTTTTATTAACATCATATTATAGAATAAAATCAAGATAATTAACGCACATTCCGAAAGTGGGACGTATCTTTGCAGACTGAAAATTGTTATTTAAAATGAAAAGTATTTATTCTAAAATTCTGATTTTAGCATTCATTTCCTCTTCGCTTTATTCTTATGCATGGGGACTTACCGGACATAGAGTAATTGCAGATATTGCACAGAACCACCTTTCCGGAAAGGCAAGAAGAGAGATCAAAAAAATAATGGGCAGGGAACGCCTTGCTTATTGGGCTAACTGGCCAGACTTCATTAAATCTGATACTACAGGAACATGGAAACAGGCTTCATCATGGCACTATGTAAACATTGATCCACAGACTGACTTTAAAGCTTTTGAAGAGAAATTAAAAGCACAGGCAGGACCAAGTCTTTACACACAGGTTAATACCCTATCCAGCCAGATCAAAGACAAAAACACTTCTGAAAAAGACAGAAAAATTGCTTTGATCTTCCTTATTCACATTATGGGAGACCTTGCACAGCCTTTACACGTGGGAAGAGCTGACGATTTGGGAGGAAACAAAATCAATGTAACTTACTTTGGCGAGAAAACCAACTTACACTCAGTTTGGGATGGAAAATTAGTTGATTCTCAAAAATACAGCTATACTGAGTATTCTAAACTTTTAGATATTAAATCTAAAGAAGAGGTAAAGCAAATTCAATCGGGAACAGTAGAAGACTGGTTATACGATTCTCACAAAATCGCAAACAAGATCTATGCACAGACTCCTAACGATTCAAAATTATCTTACGACTACCAATATAAGTTTAATGATACAATGGAAAGACAGCTTCTATACGGAGGTCTGAGACTGGCAAAAGTATTGAATGAACTTTTTTAATTGAAAGTTAAAAGTTATTTCAACATAGAAATTATAAAACGGGACTTCGGTTTCGTTTTTTTTTGCTCAAAATTTTAAAATTACAGAGGGTAAAATTTTGTTTAAAATACCAAATGTCCCTATTTTTTGAAATTAATATCTGTTTTAATTTCAAAAAAAAGAATTAACCATAATGTTTTAATTATCAATTAATTGATGTGTATTCGGAAATTATTAATACCCTTTATCTTATATATTTTACAAAAAAGATTGCATAGTGTGTAACCTTTTCACCTCTTCAAACGTATATTATATAGTAACTCTTTTTTGAGGATAAAATAAATGAGACAATTAAAAATCACTAAGCAGGTTACCAACAGGGAAACTGCTTCATTAGACAAGTATTTGCAGGAAATTGGTAAAGTGGAACTGATTACTGCGGACGAAGAAGTAGAATTGGCACAAAGAATACGTGCTGGCGACAGAGCTGCACTGGAGAAATTAATCAAAGCCAACCTTCGTTTCGTAGTTTCTGTATCTAAACAATACCAAAATCAAGGTCTTTCTTTACCCGATTTGATCAATGAAGGTAATTTAGGATTGATGAAAGCGGCAAAAAGGTACGATGAAACTAGAGGTTTCAAATTTATCTCTTATGCAGTATGGTGGATCCGTCAATCAATTTTACAGGCATTGGCTGAGCAGTCAAGAATTGTAAGGCTTCCGTTGAACAAAATTGGTTCCATCAACAAAATCAATAAAGCATACGCTCACCTTGAGCAGGAAAATGAAAGACCACCTTCTCCGGAAGAATTGGCTGAAGTTCTTGACATGAGCGAGGAAGATATTAAAGAATCTATGAAAAACTCCGGTAGACACCTGTCTATGGATGCACCTCTTGTAGAAGGTGAAGATTCTAATCTTTATGATGTATTACGTTCAGGAGAATCTCCAAGTCCAGATAAAGATCTGATGCTTGAATCTCTACAAATTGAGATTGAAAGAGCATTGAATACGCTGACTCCAAGAGAAGCGGATTTGGTAAGATTATACTTCGGACTGAACGGAAAACACCCAATGACTTTAGAGGAAATTGGTGAGACTTTCGATCTAACAAGAGAGAGAGTTCGTCAGATCAAAGAAAAAGCAATTAAGAGACTAAAACACAATACCAGAAGCAAGATCCTGAAATCTTACCTAGGTAAATAATTTTAGCGTAAAAATTTTTATAGGCGGAGTCTGTTTTCAGGCTCCGTTTTTTATAGGTATCAATATTAAAATATTTTTATAATGAAATCATTAATAAAGCCCAAACCGGGAGATCTGTTCTATATTCCCTCAATCAGTCAATCGAATGAAAATGGATTTGTTATTGCCCGTTATATTGAATTTATTAAACCGAATCTGGGCCATCTTATTGAAGTTTTTGATCATTTTTACACCGAACTTCCAAAAAATATTTCTGATGTAGATACAAGTAAGAAACTATTCCAGCCTATATTTTGCAGCATGCGTTTCTCAGGAATTCCAAGATGGAAAATACTCTTTAATCATCCTGAATATGATAAATCTGAATCAGATTATAAGAATATTGCGTTCAAATTTGATGGAAGTATCTGGATTGGTGGTGAAAGCAGAATAACAGAAAATGAGGAATTACAAAATATGGAACCTTCTATTTGCTGGCGTATGGACCATATTATCTTTAGAGTATTATATCATTTAAAAGGATTTCTGTCTTACGATGAAATTATGAATTACGACAAGATACCTACTGAATACAGGGTGGATAATGAAAGTGCGAAGAAAAAAGTTCTTGAAATCACAAAAATTATAGATAACAAGTTCAGGAGCTGGGGATAAAGAGTTTAAGAATCTAAATTCTATTTCATAAGTTTTTGTAACAAAACTAAAAATGTATTCAACTAATACCTTATAATAGCTTATTAAAAAAAACAATGACTACTCTACCATCTGAAAATAAAATTACTCGAGACAAAAATATTCTTGTTGTTCTACAGCAGGATAATGATATCAATCCGGAGCTTCAATATTTAATGGATCATTTTTGCGGATCGGTTGTCAATAGACTTTCTGATATAACTACTGATGTAAGCAGTAAAAAAATCTATGTTTGCGGAGACCTTAAGAGCCTTGAAGAAAACACTCTGTATTTATCCGTTATAAAAGAACTTTCGGTGAATGATGATAATTATCCTGGAAACTTTTTAAAAACAGTAAGCTTGGGAGAAGTTCCCATTATTATCAGCAATGCCGGAGTTTATTACAGAAAACTGTTTGGTGATGACTATAGTTTCGATACCATTAAATCTCAACACGACTTTCAGGAATTAACAGAGTCTAACAAAGAAGTTAAGGCTTTCAGAAAAGGAATCTACCTGAGTAAAGTTACCAAAGAAATTACCGGGGAAGGAAAAGAAGCTTTTCACTACAACCTTTTACGATGTTCAAGCAATTTAACAGGACCTACCGATAATTTCCGTGAAATTGATACAAATATTATCAACCTTCTGAATGAATGTGTACAGGATACTTTTGAGTACAGCACAGACATGAACCATGCTCTTGTACAGATTTATGAAAATAAAAAAAAGTAACTGATTCTGATAAGGAAGTAAAAGCCAAAATAAAAGCCCATTCCGACAAAACGAAAGATATGCCTAAAGAAGGGCTTATTGCGTTTTGTACGTTCTATGACCGTTCAAATACAGAACAATTAAAACCTTCAGCTACTGACAGGTTCGACTGGTGTTATAAACAGACAAGTGCTTTAACAAGACTTCATTTCAGGTTGAAAAAAACAGTTGAAGACGATTCATTGGAAAAAGAGTTTACCGTTACCTTATATCCAAATTCTGCGTTTTTTATTCCCCTTTCTACTAATAGGCTGTATACTCATGAAATCAGACCTTCAGTTTTGGGCGTTAATCAAATCCCGATAAGAATGGGATATGTAGTCCGCTGTTCTAATGTGGAAGCGATGCATACCGATAATCAGACTTATATAAAAGAAAATGGCCATTATATTAAGCTTGAAGAGATGACCCCGGAACTTCGTGAAGAGCTAAGAAGTTCTTATTATGAAGAAAACAGCACTGAAAACATGATAGAATATGGCAAAGTTCATTTCAGCATGAACTCAGGAGATTATGAGAAACCTATATTTTAATAGAAAAAATGAATAGAAGCGACTTTCAAAAAATACAGCTTCCTTTAGACCGTAATATGTTTATGGATTTATTCCATTCAGCTGAATTTGAGTTAACAGGAAAAGGAAGACTAGGAAATCATCTGGTAAAAGTGGAAGGTAAAGATATCTCAATTGTAAGAACCACGACCCGATATCATATTCCGGCAGCTGCGTTTTCGGAAATTCATGAGAAACTTATTGAACAGATTAATGCAACTCTTTTATCCGAAAATACAGAAATACCGGTACAGTATTTTGACAATGCGTTAATTGAAGTGTATGATTCTACTTACTCCAAGATGGGTTTTCATTCCGATCAGGCTTTAGATTTAGAAAGTAACTCTTTTATAGGACTTTTCTCATGCTATGAGCAGCCGGACGAACTGGAAGATTTTCAGTTGAGAAAACTTGTCGTGAAAGATAAATTAACAGATGAAGAATTTGAAATTATTTTGCACCATAACTCTGTTATTTTATTTTCTGTGGAAACCAACAGAAAATTTCAGCATAAAATTGTGCTGAATACAGCACCTGATCCAAAAAAGGCGGCCAATGATAATAAATGGCTGGGAATTACGTTCCGAAAGTCGAAAATATCTGTTCAGTTCAATAATGAAAAGCCTTATTTTCCTTCCGGAGAAGTATTGACATTAGCGGACAAAGAACAGGAATCAGAGTTTTTTAAACTGAGAGGTCAGGAAAACAGATCATTGGATTTCGTTTATCCCCCTCTGCTGTACACCATTAGTCCGGGAGATATGATACCTCCTGTTGAGAAGAAAAATATTTAAAACCAAACACTTATGAAATATACTACAAAATGGCTCACTGATAAAGCACGTGTAAAAGAACTGGTAGACTTTTTTATCACCCATAAAACTGATTCCTATATTTCCCATGGCGAAATGATGTCCGGAAGAGCGATAGATTCTCATCACTGGAATCCAGATCTCGAAGTGATATTAACAGAGCAGCTCATTACAGATTTTAATTCTGACGGCAGTTCTAAACTGAATATTTTAATTGCAGAAAATGAGAACGGAGAGATTGTCGGAATGATGGTTTTCAATGTGATCAACAGCCCTTTTAAAAAGTATGCGATTTTAGAAGATATGCTGTTGGACCAGTCGGTACGCGGGCAGTCTCTTGGAAGCAAACTTTTGGAGAAAGCCATTCAGGCTTCTAAAGGCTGGAACATAAGCTTCATTTTACTGGAAAGCGGTGTGAACAATCATGGAGCCCATAATTTTTTCAGTAAATATGGTTTTAAAAAAGTATCAGAGAGCTATATTTTAGCGTTATAAGTTTTATATCAACAAGCATTGAATCAATCTCATGAATACCATTTCAATCATCGGAGCCGGAATTGGCGGACTTACATTAGGGAATGTTCTGAAGCAGCATCAGTATGATTTTACGATCTATGAATCTGCTCCTGAAATAAAACCTGTGGGAGCCGGAATAATGATGGCCGTTAATGCGATGCAGGTTTTTGACCAATTGGGATTGAAAGAAAAAATTGAAAACGCCGGTAATAAAATTCACAGAATTACAATAGCCAATGAATCTTTAAGACCTATTTCCAAAACAGAGGTACTTGAACTTGAAAACCAGTACAATTCCTGTAATGTAGCCATCCACAGGGCCGATCTTCAGAAGATTCTGGCTGAAAACTTAAATCCTGATTCTATTAAGCTGGATCATTCTTTAGAAAAAATAGAGAAAAAAGAAAATTACGTCTTAGATTTTAAAAACGAAATTCAAATTGAAAGTAAAATAGTTTTTGGAGCGGATGGTATAAAGTCCCCTATCCGAAAGCAGATTTTAAAAACCGGAATTATCCGAAGCTCAGGCCAGAAATGCTGGCGTGGCCTGCTGGATTTTGATCTGCCGGAGAAATACCATCAGGAGGCCTTCGAAATATGGGGAAAAGGAAAACGGTTTGGCTTTGTCAAACTTTCTGACAAAAAAGTATACTGGTATGCATGTATCAATGAGAATAGCTTTGACAGCTCTTTAAAGTTACGGGATATTTATCATGATTTTGATCCTTTAATTTTAAATATTATTGAAGCCACTGTTGAAGAAAATCTGATATGTAATGACATTTCCGACCTCACTCCTATTCCAACATGGTATTCTGAAAACCTGTGCCTGATTGGTGATGCCGCACACGCCACGACTCCGAATATGGGACAGGGAGCCTGCCAGGCGATTGAAGATGCTTATATTATCGGCAGATTGCTGGAGAAAGACAGGGACTTTAATGCTGTTTTTGAAGCGTTTCAAAATGTAAGAAGGAAAAAGGTGGATTATATTGTCAGTACAAGCCGTAGTATTGGGAAATTTTCTCAATGGGAACGGGGAAATACACTGCGTAACTTCCTGATGAGTATGATTCCTGAGAGCATTCATCAAAAGATGGCAAGAAAAATTATAGAACTGGAAATGTAAAGCTTTGAAAAAATCACCATAAAAAAGAATATGTAAAAAAGTATAATCATCTATTCATCACAATCAAATAACAAATACTATGAAAAGAATTTTTTATGTACTGCTCTTATTGATAGGAGTTAATACGGCAAAAGCGCAGGAAGCTCCATTACTGGACAGGGGGTTATTCTTTGGAAACCCTGAAATTTCGGGAGGACAGCTGAGTCCCGATGGTAAATGGATCTCATTTACAAAAGAATACGGGGGAATCATGAACATCTGGGTAAAAAAGATTGATGAACCTTTTGAAAAAGCACGTCCATTAACAGACAGCAAGCGTCCGATTAATGCCTATTTCTGGTCAGAAGACGGAAAATACATCTTGTATGTAAAAGACAATAATGGCGATGAAAATATGAACGTTTTTGCGGTAGATCCTATGGCAAAAGCAACCAACGGAGTTCCCGCATCAAGAAATATAACACCTCTCAAAGAAGTGGCAGTCCAGATCTATCTGATAAGCAGAAAAGATCCTGACCAGCTGATGATAGGGCTCAACAACCGTGATAAAGCATGGCATGACTTATACTCACTGAAGATTTCTACCGGAGAACTGAAAAAAATCTATGAAAATAAAGATCGTATTACAGGGTATGACTTCGACTGGGATGAAAAATTGAGAGTTTTATCCAAAACAGACGATAAAGGAACTACGACCTTCTTTTATAAAGAGGGCGAGAAGCTAAGCCCTATCTATGAGACACTGGTAACTGAAAATGCATACATTACAAGCTGGAATGAAGATAATTCTAAATTCTACCTGGTTACTAATAAAGGAGACCTGGACAAGTCGGCATTATTCCTGATGGACCCAAAAACAAAGGAAATCACAAAAGTAGAAAGCGATCCTAAAGGCAAAGTAGATTTTGGAGGGTTATTTATGGACAGAAATACCAGAAAAATCATTTCCACTTCTTATACCGGAGATAAAACCGAATATTACTGGAAAGACAAAGCGTGGGAAGCCAACTATAAATTCTTACAAAGTAAATTCCCTGGAAGAGAGGTCAGCTTTGCCAGCTCAACGAATGATTATTCTAAATTTCTAGTCTCCGTAGGAGGTGATAAATATGCTTCCGAAGCTCATTTCTTTGATCCTAAAACCCAACAGCTTATTTTCCAGTATACTCCGAGAGCAGAACTGAAAAAAGTAGAAAAGTATCTGGCTCCTATGACTCCTGTCAGCTATAAAAGCAGCGACGGACTTGAAATTCCTGCTTATCTGACTCTACCCGTGGGGTCAACCGGAAAGAATGTTCCTGTAGTTGTTTTAGTTCACGGAGGCCCAAAAGGTCCCAGAGATTATTGGGGATATAACTCAGTAGTACAATTCTTAGCAAACAGAGGATACGCTGTATTACAGCCTAACTTCAGGGCAAGCGGAGGCTATGGTAAAAAGTTCCAGAACGGAGGAGACCTGCAATGGGGAAAACTGATGCAGGATGATATCACGTGGGGAGTAAAATATCTGATTGATCAGGGAATTGCTGATAAAAATAAGGTTGCCATTATGGGAGGAAGCTACGGTGGATACGCTACACTGGCAGGTCTTGCATTCACGCCCGATGTGTATGCTGCCGGAGTAGATATTGTAGGACCAAGCAACCTGTTTACCCTACTGGATTCAGTACCTGCGTATTGGGAATCCGGACGTGCTTTCCTATACGGAATGGTAGGTGACCCCAGAACTGAGGAGGGTAAGAAACTAATGCATGATGCAAGTCCCCTATTCAGTGTAGATAAAATCAATAAGCCATTGCTGATTGTTCAGGGTGCTAATGACCCCAGGGTAAAGCAGGCAGAAGCCGATCAGATTGTCATTGCACTTCGTGATAAAGGTAAAAAGGTTGACTATATTCTTGCTGATGATGAGGGCCACGGATTCCGCAAACCGGTTAACAGCATGGCTATGAATGCCGCAGCAGAAAAATTCCTTTCAGAAGTCATTGGAGGAAGGTATCAGAAAGAAATGCCTGAAAATGTGGCAAAACGTCTGAAAGAAATGACCGTTGATATAAAAAAGGTGACCTACACCCCAACAGAAAAGAAAAAAACTGCAGAAGCTTCTAAATAAGACATCTGATTTAAATAGAATAAAGCCATCTCAATATTGAGGTGGCTTTTGTTTTGATCCTCTCTATGTTTTGTAATTTTTTTAGACCATAGATTTTCACAGAATAACAAAGATGATTATAATTATTTACAGTTCTTTACAAATAATTGGGTTAAGAAAAAAGACTGCCTCAATGAGACAGTCTTTTTATATATAATGGATTTTAATTAATAGGTAAAAGTAAGGCCAGCGCCCCATCCCATTTCGTTATCATAATTTCCTGAAAGAGATAACCATTTCTGAACGATATATCTCACTCCCGTAGAAAATTCACCATCTGAATTGACACTGAAGTTTCCTCTCAGCCTTCTGGAAAGCGGAATATCTTCTCTGCTCAACTCTAAAAGAACTTTCCCGTTTTGATCTACACTTGCGTCAGCAGTAATCAGCATAGGTAATACATACTGCATCCCGACAATGAATGCAAACTTGTTTTTTGAAGCTTTCTGCTGTCCAAACCAGGTCTTCTTACCATGAAAATCCATTCCCATATCTTCGGCCATCTTTCTTTCCATAATCTCATGATTTTTTTGAACTCTGACTCCTGCATAAGGCAGTGCCCATTGGAATTTCCCTAGGAATCTTCCCACTTTAGCGCTTCCTTCAAAATGATCAAAATTCCAGTTAGAATGAAACTCATTAAGATTCGCCCATCTTGGTCCGAACATCGTCATTGTTTCAGCATGTATCTTATTGCTTGCTACATCCAGCATCGCCATAGAACTGGTCATTTTATTATCCTGAATAAAGTTTTTCCATGCCAGTTTTCTGTTCGGAAGCTGTGGATTCGGTTTAGAATTTTCATAACTGAAAATTCTTCCCATTCCTGCCATCATATGATATAAGATATGACAGTGGAAAAACCAGTCACCATCCTGATTAGCCGCAAACTCTATCGTTACCGTTTCCATGGGCATAATATCTACCACATTTTTCAATGGCGAATATTCCCCTTTTGAATTAATCAGTCTGAAATCATGACCATGAAGGTGCATCGGGTGCCGCATCATAGAGTTATTATACATTTTAATTCTAAGGATCTCCCCTTTTTTGATCATGATCTTGTCCGTTTCTGTAACCGTTTTATTATCTAATGTCCACAGATAGTGGTTCATATTTCCTTCTAAAGTAAACTTTATCTCACGGATACTGTCTGTTGGAAGAATTGTTTTTTCCGGAGATTTTAAAATATTGTACGACAGTCTTTTAATGGTTTTCTCCTCTTTCATATCCATCCCTGAATGCTGAGAGTGGCCCTCTTTTTTCTCTTCTCTACTCTTCACTCCCATCATCTCATTGATGTGCTTTGCAGTAGTTTTTCTTTGGTTTTCAGATAATTCCGGGTACATTACTTCGTTCATATCCATCATCTGATTACCCATTGTCATGTTCATCGGCTTCATATTCCCGCTCATCTCCATCATCCCGTTCATCATTTTCATTCCTTCAAAAAGCATCAGTCTTGGAAGATTGGGAGCTTCCACCTTTTCACCTGCTCCAAGCCAAAGTGAAGCATGCCCTATCCTGTCTTCTGAAGTCGCTCGGAACTCAAAGCTTTTATTCTCAGGTATAGTCACTTCAATATCATAGGTTTCTGAAACCCCTACTATCAAACGGTCAACTTCTACCGGAACTACATCATTACCATCATTTCCTACCACTTTTATTTTTCCGCCGCCGTAATTCAGCCAGAAATAAGTAGACGATCCGCCATTTGCCACTCTTAATCTCACTTTATCACCCGCTTTTAAATTGGAATAGTCTGAGCTGGGAGTCCCGTTAATCAGGAATTTATCGTAATATACATCACTTACATCCATTGCTTCCATCCTTTTCCATTCATTTAAGGCTTTCGTTCCGAAATTTCCGGACTTGATAGCTTCCCAATAACTCTGTACAGCATTTTTTTTCACTGCATACCAGTCTGTATTGGCCATGTGAAGTCTTCGGGCGATCTGCATGGGATCGTCATCACTCCAGTCTCCTAACAGTACAGGAATTTCAGCATTATATTCGGTTTTTGGCTCTCCTTCTCTTTTTTGAAAACCAGAATACCGTTCATTCCTATCTGCTCCTGCAGAGCTTCGTGAGAATGATACCAGTACGTTCCATTTTGAGATACTCTGAACTTATAAAGATGAGTTTCGCCCGGCTTTACAGGTTTAGTAGTAAGATACGGAACGCCATCCTGTTCATTTGGAAGAATGACGCCATGCCAGTGGAGTCCTGTGTTTTCCTTAAGCATATTGTGCAGGTAAATTTCAGCAGTATCTCCTTCCGTAAAATATAAAGTAGGAGCCTGAAGCTTTCCATTAATAGCGAGCGCTCTTCTGTTTTTTCCTGTAAAATTAACAATGGTATCTTTTACATACAGATCATAGCGAACTGTTTTTCCTCCAAAAGTAACTTTCCCGTTTTCAGAATTTCTTTTCAAAACAGACTTTTCTTCTTTCTGAGCTTCAGCTTTAGGCTGATAATTTTCTTTTTCAATAAGATCCATCCCGCATTTCGGGCAGTTTCCCGGTTGAGAGGAAATAACTTCCGGATGCATCGGGCAGGTATAAGAAGCTTTAGCCTGGGATTGAGGATTAGATGGGAATAAAATCTGTGATTTTTGAAGTATTGAAGGCTTTGTAATCTTAGCTTTACTAGGCTCCTGAGTCTTCTTTACTTTTTTTAAATCACTCTTTTTTTCAACTTTGGTTTTATTGATTTTTGTCTCTGCCGGTTTTATTTTGGGCTCTGTTTTGGGTACAGCTTTCACCTGTGGCTGAGCGGCTGCTTTAGGCTTTATAACCACCGTTTTCTTTACCAGAGTCATTTTACACTTCGGGCAGTCTCCTGGTTTTGGAGAGACTACTTCAGGGTGCATAGGACAGGTATAATACGTTTTTGCAGTTTGTGCGAAAGTAAAAACAGAGAATAAAAGAAGCAGAAACATTATTAGTTTTTTCATAATATTTCGAACTTTTTAGAAGCTGTATACCTTAAAGCTAATGATAACTCGAGGTATACAACTCATTATTTTAAAGAATAATACAATAATTATTTAATTTCTGACTTTACACTTCCGCAAGAAAGCATAGATTTCCCGTAGTAAGGGTTGACGATCTGCTTTTCGTCACTTAGCCAGTTGCCGTCTGCCATAGGGCAATACTGTACATAGACTGGATTCTCAGAAACCTTGAACTCTTTGGTCAGCGCAATCATATTGTCTGAAAGATTTAAAAAAGTTTCTCTTTGCGCAGTTACATTTCTTGCGTCAGAAATTACAGAGGCATCTTTTCTAAGAACATTAAGATTTCCCTCAGAGACTAATTTATAATCAATGGTTGAAGCTGTTTTTATAAATTCGTTTGCTGCTTTTGAAGTTTTGTCAGCATCATCAGAAGCCAACGCTGATTTGATTGCGATGTAATTCTGATACAGTTTAGAAACCTGCGCATCCTTTTTAGACTGTGCTGAAAGTGAAATAATTGAGAATAGAGATAAGGCTGCTGTAATGATATACTTTTTCATTGTTTTAAATTTTAGAATTAATTTTTTATAAAGAATAATAAATAGGCAACGCATAGATAAATGCGTCAGGGCATATCGTCTGCAGCAGTATTTTTACACTACCGGAAACGACTGACAGATTCTAAATTCTAAAATTACAATGATTGATGTAGATCGGTACCGGGCGGTATTCGGGCGGTGCATTGATCTGGATCTGAGTAAATTTCGTAGCCGAAAAAGATTTGTCAATATCCGTAAACTGATGTTTCACCGGAATTTCTGAGATTGCACTTAAAAAATCGATTTTAAGAAAATCAGACTTTTGGGAATCATCTACTTTTACTATTTTTATTTCTGTTTTGCAGCATCCTTTTTTATCTTTAACGCCGCATTTTCCGCAGATGTCATCTACTTTCTTACTCACAGAAACAAATTCTTTCATACAATAATGAACGCTGAAAGCTGCTCCGGAAGAAAACCCGAAGTAGAAAATAGAGAACAATATGGCAAGAATCTTTTTCATTGACAGGACAAAGTTAGAAATATCTATGAAACCGTTGTTATAAAATTTGGTATTGTTGTTATAAAATTCCGGAAAACAAAAAAGCTCCCGAATATTTTTCGGAAGCTTTTTCTATATTTTTATTTCTCACAGACTTAGGAGGCTGGGCAGATTTTATTCAATAGTATTGAAAAATCAAAGGCAGTTCTACAGTCTGAATTCCAGTTTTACATTAAAGAAACGTCCTGTAAGACGTACCGGAACCGGATACATATTAGTGGATGTAGAATTATAATCTGTGATCCACTGGTTGGCAACCGTATTGTTGATATTAAATGCGTTGAATACCTGAACGCCTAATGTCAGTTCCTCGAAGTTACCCCAGAAGCCGGATCTCTTGCTCTTCTCTTTCGGATCAATAAATACTTTTGTTAAACCGATATCCACTCTTTTATAAGACGGAAGTGTTTTCTGGTAATTGTATGCTGAAGTAAAATCAGGCTGTCCGTTACTGTTAAACATAACAGGCGCTCCCGTTGGAAGTCCCATTGCATATACCAGTGTAAGATTCACCCTCATAGAAGGGAATTGCGGCATATAATCCTGATAAAACATTGCAAATCTTAATCTCTGATCGGTAGGTCTCGGAATATCTCCTCTCCCATCAATGTTTTCATAAACTCTCGCATAACTTGCAGATAACCAAGAATCTACTCCGGGAACAAATTCACCGAACAATCTGGTATCAATACCGTATGCATATCCTTTAGAATTATTCTGTCCGGCATAACGAATCCTTACATTATCCATATAATATGGAATCAGGTTATCCATTTTCTTGTAATAAAGTTCCGTTGTCAGTTTAAACGGTCTGTCATACATCTGGAACTCGTAATCGTTGGCTAGAATTACCTGGATAGAGCGTTGTGATTTTATATTCGGGTTGAAATTACCATCAAGATCTTTGATTTCTTTGTAGAAAGGAGCCTGATAGTAGATACCTCCTGAAATTTTGAACAACATATCACTGTCCCAGTCCGGTTTTATGGCAAACTGAGCTCTTGGTGAGAATATGGTTTCTTTATTAAAACTCCAGTTGGCAACACGCACTCCGGCATTTACAAATACTTTACTGGCTCCCCAGTAAAATTTCTGTGAATACTGCGCATAAGCCGAAAGCCTCGTAGGTTCTATATTATTTTGTCCTGCAATATAATAAGCCAGCTTAAGGTCTCCTGTAGCTCCGGTTCTCGGATCAATGATTTCCGGTCTTGGAAGACTGTATCCTGCAGAGTCTACAAGTTTCCATTCGTTGGTAAGGTCTTTAAGGTTTTCTTTCTCGTATTTAAAGCCGACTTCGATATCGGTATTTATATTAGGAGAAAATTTAGCCCTGAACTGTGTTCCGTAAGTTCTTACAAATAAATCGTTTCTGGCATGCTCTATCTGCCCGCCAACGTCATAAGAAGCTACAGGCTCCTGAGTCTTAGGATCAAATGTCTGCAATTCATAGGCTGACTGTATGGTGTAATATTCTTTTTCTCTGTTCTGATAGGCAAAAGCATCCAACGTAAGCTTCCATTTGTCTGCAGGCTTATAGTTCATAGAAACTGTACCCATCATGTTCTTATACTGGTCATTCTCCTTACCTCCATATCCGATGTTAACGGTAATAGGCTGCTGAAGACTCCCGAAAGTAACACTCTTCTGCTTAGGAATCATTTCGTAATCATTCTTAGAATAATATCCTATGAATGATACAGAGAATTTGTCATTGACATGATAGTTAAGATAAGATTGGAAATCCCAATAGGTAGGGTTAAAATCCGTGTCTTCCTTTAAGGTATTAAGAACAAGATTAGTGTTTCTGTATCTTCCGGAAAATAAAGCGGTAAACTTTTTATTTTTAGAAGCCAGACCGGTTGTCAGTCTGCCCCCAATTAAGCTTGCTTCTCCCGAAACTTCAAATTTCTCGGGCTCACGGTAATAGATATTTAAAGCAGAAGACATTTTATCACCATACTTGGCTTCAAATCCTCCGGCAGAAAAATTCACACTGGAAACCATATCGGGATTAATGATACTCATCCCCTCCTGTTGAGAATTTCTGATCAGGAAAGGTCTGTAGATCTCAATATCATTAATGTAGATAAGGTTTTCATCATAGTTTCCACCACGAACCATGTATTGGGAAGACAGCTCAGTATTGGAGTTTACGGAAGGTAATGTTTTTAGCAACCCTTCAATTCCCCCATTAATAGAAGCTACTGCTTTAGCTTCTTTTGCTGAAATTCTTACATTGGTAAGGTCGTTGGTTCTTCCGGTTGTTTTTTTCTGGAAGACAACTTCCTCTATATCGGTCACTTTAGTGGTCACTGTATCCTTTTTCCTATGTTGGGAGAAAAGCAGTACAGGAACCATAAGGCTTAGCGGTAAAACTAGTTTTTTCAAAAGAAATATTTTAGAATTTCTAAAATTAATGTTTTTTTAACAATTACAAAATGGATTCTCTAATTCTTGTTAATTTTTGTAACAAATCTTCTAATAAATCAAGTCTTAACATATTAGCGCCATCAGATAATGCCGTTTCCGGTGTAGGATGTGTCTCAATAAAAATTCCGTCTGCTCCCACAGCAATTCCTGCTTTGGCAACAGTTTCTATAAGATCCGGTCTTCCTCCTGTAACTCCTGAGCTCTGGTTAGGCTGCTGTAATGAATGGGTAACATCCAAAATAACGGGAGCATATTCTCTCATCGTAGGAATTCCTCTGTAATCTACAATCAGGTCTGTATATCCGAAAGAATTTCCTCTTTCAATGATCGCTACCTTCTGATTATCAGAATCTGTCACTTTCTGAACGGCAAACTTCATGGATTCCGGAGAAAGAAACTGTCCTTTTTTCAGGGTAACACATTTACCTGTTTTTGCAGCTGCTACCAATAAATCTGTCTGACGTACAAGGAAAGCAGGAATTTGTAAAACATCCACATATTGTGCGGCCAGTGCGGCGTGTTCATTTTCATGAATATCCGTTGTGGTAGGAATATTGAACGTCTCTCCTACTTTTTTAAGGATCTCAAGAGATTTTTCTTCACCAATTGAGGTAAAAGAATCCACACGGCTTCTGTTGGCTTTCTTGAAGCTTCCTTTGAAAATATAAGGAATATTATACTTGTCTGTAATGTTTATAACTTTTTCAGCTATTCTAAGCGCCATATCTTCACCTTCAATAATACAAGGTCCTGCGATAAGGAAAAAGTTCTTTGAATCTTTGTGCTGAATATTATCTAAATACTGAATCATACTGTTGTCATTAAAAAGTTCAGTAAAAATACTGAGAAAGTTTCACAAATGGAAATTATTTGACGGGAATAGATGTAAGATTCGGGAACCGGAAGTCATAAAAGAGAAAGACAGAACGGAGATCTTATATTTCAAACTCTGGACAACAGCGACTTGGCATTGGGGAAGGATTTTTATCCTTTGTTTGGGGCTAGACTGTTTACTATAAATCCAAAATTATCTTTTCCGGATGTGATTACAGCAACAGATTATTGCTTTAGGGAGTTCTGAAGTGTCTCCAGGTACTTGGATAACGGTCTCCAGCCAGTTGCTCAACGGTATCGAGCCCCTTCTTAAGAGCCTCGAGGCACTTACCTAAGTACCTTTAGCCACTTACCTAAGGGGGCAGAGGGGCTTCCAAAGACCCTCCGGACGGTTATATAACCAGGTCGAGGTACTTCCGAAAGGGAGTAAGTGAATTTTGGAAGAATATTGCAGTCATGTCCGCAGTTTGAAAGAGACTTTTTCTGCTATTCACAACCATAGATCGTCAGGCATTCATTTTCTTTAAAACCTTCTCAAATGTATTGATATTCCGGCTGGTGAACTGGTCTTTCAGGCTTTTCTTTCCTAAAACTTTTCCAAACACGGAATCTAATGTATTCCCTTTTGGAACCTTCCAGTAAAAAATATCGTTAACGATTTCAGCCCTTTCATTCTCAACCTGAGCCGCTTTCTGAAACTCTTCCAGCAAAACTTTTTCTACCCCGGGAATTCCTACGAAAGCGTAAATATGAAATCCTTCATTGGTTTCAAAAGGAATACTGTTCCAGAAAACCTCTGTTTCTTCCTGAGATTTTATAAACAGAAAGGCTTCATAGGAAAAACGCTCTGACATTGCTTTTTCTAACAGTAACTTTAAATCTCCGGCATTTTTATCTGAAGAAAAAACAATATTTCCGGAGGCCAGAATAGACGTTACCCCGTCCATTCCGGCTTCTTTAAAAACCTGGCAGACATCAGCCATTTTCATGTTGGTTCCTTTTACGTTAACGCCGCGGAGAAAAGCACAGTATTTCATTTTTTCAGGGATTAGGTGTCATTAGAGGGTGTCAGAGAGGTATAACTATTAAAGATTAATCATAATTTTACCTCTCTGATTTTTTAATTTTTATTTTTAATCTACTCTTATGTATAAATTATAATCTGTTCCGGAAGGTTTCAGATGGTAGATTTTCTCTAAAATTTTGTTATCACTGTTCAGGTGGTCTTTCACTCTGAACTCTTTTAACAGTTTATAATGCGTCTGATAGTATTCAGAATCTGCATCATTTCCTTCGTAAAGATTTTTATAAGAAAGTAGGTATTTTGGTTTTCTGGCTTTTACGGTATTGATCCAGTAATTAACTTTATCTTTTTTGATCTCTTCCTGAATCTGCTTGTCTACCAGACCTACTTCATCAATTGTTTTTAATCCGGAAAAATAAGGTACATAGCCAGCAGGTTCCAGCAAAATCCACTGGTTTTTATCTTTTTCGTATTTATTTAAAAATAATCCGATTGTTCTTCTGTAGTTCCACTCACCATTTCCGGTAGCAATGCAGTGAATAGTCTGGAATGCCAGCATCGGAAGGATATAAAACAGAGTAAGCATAGACAGCCATAGGTTTCTCTTCTCTTTCTGCTCCAGTACAAAGATAAGAACCGGAACGAAAAGCAGAAGCTGCGGCACCCAGTAATACCAGTCGAACAGGCTTTTCTGAGAGATAAAAAGAATTTGTTTTGTCCATCCGAAAATAAAGATGATCCATAAAAAATAGTTTCTCTTCTGTCTCTGTCTGATTAGGTAAATGAAACAAAGAAGTTCAAAAATAAGGACAATGACGGTCACAGGATTGAAATCTCCCGGAAGCTTCAGCATTCCCCAGAAGTTCCCAAAACTTTTGAAAAAATAACCGATATGCTGTTGGAAAGTAAAGCTCTCTTCATACAGAAGCTTCTTTGCAGTGATGGTATTGTTCACCACTTCTCCGAAATAAAACCAGTTAAAAGCGACTGTAAGTACCCCTCCCAGAATACCTCCGAAAATATAATTCCATCTGATTTTTCTGTTCCAGAATATATCGACAAGAAATACAATTCCTAAGAATATAACTGTATCAATTCTTGTAAACATAATCAGAACCGGAAGAAGAGTCAGCACCCATTTCTTACCTTTATTGAACCCGTAATACAGCAGTGCCATTTCGAGAAAAAACAGAATTCCGTATTCCATTCCAAGGATTGAAATCTTAATTGCCGACGGCAGAATACCGACTAAAAATATGAAAACAGCCTTATGCCAGGGGTTTCTAAGAACCAGATGAGACAGAAATAATGTCCCTATTGTAAACAGTATTGAATTGAAGATCAAAAGAGGTTCTATAAAATATTCTTTTCCAAAAACCAGATTAAAAATGTAGGACACAAAAACGTACAGATGTGTAGTGGACGCAGAAATTTTGGTATCTCCATTGAAACCTATTACTCCATAATCCAAAAGATTTTGTGCTACTCTCCAGGTGATAAATGCATCTTCCTGAATGTAGTGCGTCAGTAAAAAAAGAAGTTTAAAAAGAACCGTAACAATGACGGCATAGATTGGGAACCTGCTATTTTGTGTTTCGGGCATTCTGTATTTTTAATTCCACAAATATAATCTTAAAATTCAGGATTCCCAATAATAAAAAAACGGAACCGAAGTTCCGTTTTTAAAAGTATTTTATTTTGTTGCTTTGATAATCGCAGTGGTAATCTGATTTTCTTTTTCTTTCGAATAAGTAGAATCAAAAGGTTCCATTACATCAAATAGATACTGATAGAATGGCGTGATCTTTTGAACTTCTTCAGATTCTTTCATCGCTTTTTCTTTGCCCATCTGCTCAAGATCTTTTACAAAATCATTGAACTTCTTATCAATTGGCTCTATAGATTTTACCAGATAAGCATATGCTTTTTCTTTCTGTCCAATTTTAGTATAAGCATCTGTAACTGCTGAAACTACAAGAGAATATTCCATTGGCTTTGTTCTCATCTGTCTTCTCAGATAGCTTTGGTCAGCTTTAGAAAGGCTTTGGTAATAATCGTATTCTTCAAAGATTCCTTTTTTAAGCACTTCTGCAAGCTGAAGACCTTTCTGCTCCTGTCCTGCAATAATATATCCTGATACCATAGAGCTTAGTGAACGGGGATCATTGTATTTTTCAGCAGGAATTTCTTTTGCTGCAAGATCCAGAATTTCTATTGCTTTTGCTTTCTGTCCGCTTAATGCAAGTGCTGAAGCAGCTCTGCTTGCTGACATTCTGTAGCTGATAATATTAGAAGTAGCTGTTTCGTCAAAATGAGCATTCAGATCTTTAAAGTTCCCCCATCTGAAATTTTTCACCACATTATAAAGAGAATTGGCATCTACTCTTCCCATATCACCATCAGGTGTAGGCAGTGTCTGAATTGGAACTAATCTGTAACTGAAACCGTCAAACTGAAGATAATCGTTAAGATAGAAAATATTTTCACTGTCATAGATTCCTCCTGATGAAAAGTTGATTGGACGTTTCCAGTCGAAGTTCGCCAATAGGTCCATCAGGATCAGGTTATTTTTATAAAGAGTATTTCCTTTGTAAGTAATCATAATCTGATTGGCTACATTAGGAAGGTCTGCCTGATTAATGATCCCTGCTTTTAATGCATTTTCCTTATTTACAGGAAGGATGAATTTGTTTACAGGAAGGATGTTATATTTCTCATATTTCTCTTCTCCGAAGTACATTTTCAGTAGCTGATCTTTTTCAGGGGATTTGAACTTAATGAAGTTGATTGCTTCTTTCAATGTTAAAGAATCCTGTGTAAGATATTTTCTGAAATCCTTGAACTCCGTATCCGGAACTCCCTGTTCTTTCAACATAGAGAATACTCCTTCCCAGTCATCTTTCTTCATCATATAGATCTGGTCGTTTACACCATCTCTGTAATCTTCGTGTGTAAGCTGGCTAGGAATTCCCTTTGCATTGTAAGTTCTTCTTTTCACCTGATCAAGGTTCCAGGGTGTAGACGCAAGAGTAAAGTTTACTACCTTAACGTCATCTCTGAATCTTTCCGTTTCCTGGATTGCCCAAACCGGATAAGTATCGTTGTCACCGTAAACGAACAATATGCCATCTTTCGGTAATGATTTTAAAACTGAATAAGCATAATCATAGGCTGTATAACGGTTACTTCTGTCATGAACATTATAGTTCTGGAAGCCCATCATAAAAGGAACTCCTAATAATACAACTCCCAAAGCGATGTTAGCTCCGTTAGATTTTATTTTAAACTGTAAGAACCATAAAATAGCTCCCGCTCCCAGTCCGATCCAGATCGCAAAAGCGTAGAATGAACCTACCATTGCATAATCTCTTTCTCTAGGTTCGAAAGGTTTTACTCCTGTGTAAAAAACAATTCCCACACTGGTTATAATAAATAAGGACAGTAATGCATAGAATCTTCCAAAATCCCTGTTCAGCTGGAAAAAGAATCCAATCAATCCTAAAATCAATGGAAGGAAGAAGAAGGTTACTGTACTTTCATTTTTAAATTTAGCAGGCATTTTATCCTGATTTCCTACAATAGCATTATCAATGAAAGGGATACCGGAAATCCAGTTTCCTTTCGTACTTTCCATGTTTCCTTCAAGGTCGTTCTGTCTTCCTACAAAGTTCCACATCAGATATCTTACAAAATAATATCCGTTCTGGAAAGAAATGAAATAATCCATATTCTGAAGTAAAGAAGGCTTCTGTACGTTGATAAGATTGTAAGGTTTTACTTTCAGATAATCAGAAGCAGTAATCGACTTATCTTCATACTTCGCTCTCAGTTCATCAAAAATCTGCTTAGCCTGGGGATTGTCTGCCACATCTTCATTCGCATAATTGAATGTAAAATCAGGCGCTCCATACATTGAAATGTAGTTGGCCATTACATCTTTATCCTCGTTGAACATTCTTGGCATTAAGCTTACCTGAGACTTGTTGAATACATAATTGAATCGGTCTCCAGTTTTTCTGTACGTTCCGGTTTTTTCATCTTTTTCGTAGATTTCACCGGTCTTCTTTGTCTTAAAGCTTCCGTCTTCATTTTTTTCAATTCCGTTAGCATCAAGGAACGCGGTATAGTTTTGTCCGTAGATTGTAGGCCAGTCACCATACTGCTCTCTGTTGTAATAATCCAGCATACCAATTGCAGTATCCGGATCATTCAGGTTCATTGGCGGGTTAGCATTCGCTCTGATTGGGATTACCATCCAGCAAGAGAAACCAATAATCATATACACTACAGATAAAGCTATAGTCTGATATAGATTTCTTTTTGTTTTTCTGGCATATCTGATAATGAAATAGCTAAGGGCAGCCATCAGAATAAACGCTACAATTGTTCCTGAGTGGAAAGGAAGTCCAAGACCGTTTACAAAGAATATTTCCAGTCTTCCGAACATCGTCATGATCAGAGGGAAAATAATTTTGAAAACAATGATCAGAATCGCCAGCGTAATCAGATTAGCGATGATGAAATTTTTCCATGTAAACTTGTAGTTTCTTGCGTAATATACAAGACATACCATAGGAGTTGCCAGCATACACATCATGTGTACCCCAACAGAAAGTCCTAAAACGAAGAAAATAAGGATAATCCATCTTTCACTGTCTGCTGCCTGATACTCATTTTCCCATTTCGTAATCAACCAGACCAAAAGAGCGATAAACATTGAAGCCATTGAGTAAACTTCACCTTCTACCGCAGAAAACCAGAATGTATCTGAGAATGTAAAGCAAAGTGCTCCAACTGCTCCTGCAAATAAAATGGAGATTTCCTGATGTTTAGTAATTTCTTCAAAATCCTTGTTTAAAAGTCTTCTCACAAAATGAGTGATCGTCCAAAACAAAAATAAAATAGTCAGCGCACTGAACAATGCAGACATCGCGTTGATCACGATGGAGTAATTCTCGCCTTTCCCTAATGCAAAAATGGCTGCCACGGCACCCACTATCTGGAATAAAGCCGCTCCTGGAGCGTGCGTTACTTCAAGCTTTACTGCAGAAGAAATGTACTCTCCACAATCCCAAAAACTGAAATTGGGTTCTATTGTGGACAAGTACGTGAAAAACGCAATGACGAAAATCACCCATCCTGAAACGGTGTTCCATTGCCTAAAAGTCCAATTTTTCATAGTATTAAATCAATTATGCGAAAATAAGGCTTTTATCTTATTTTATGCGGGTTTTAACAAATTTTAAAAATTTTGGCGTGGTATTTGCGACCATAGAGATGTTAAAACTGAAAATACGAAAATTTTTTTTTACCTGAACACGCCCTAGAAATCAAACAAAAGTTTAGTAATTATTTATTTTTTTGTATTTTTGCAGTCAGATTTTTATTGAAAATAACAAATAATGAGTAATGTTTACGATAATATCCTTGGCCTGATAGGAAACACCCCTATGGTGAAGCTAAATACTGTTACAAAAGATATTCCAGCAACCGTTTATGCCAAGTTAGAATCATATAATCCTGGACATTCCACCAAAGACCGAATCGCACTTCATATTATAGAGAACGCAGAGATAAAAGGTTTGTTAAAAGAAGATTCTGTAGTTGTAGAAACTACTTCCGGAAATACAGGGTTTTCTATTGCGATGGTATGTATCATCAAAGGATATAAATGTATTCTTGCAGTAAGTGATAAAACCAAACCTGAGAAAATCGCTTATCTGAAAGCATTGGGAGCTACGGTGTATATCTGTCCTGCCAATGTACCTGCAGATGATCCGAGATCATATTATGAAGTAGCTAAAAGAATTGCCCGGGAAACACCTAATTCCATTTACATCAATCAATACTTTAACGAGCTGAATATTGATGCCCACTATCAGACCACAGGTCCTGAAATCTGGGAACAGACAGAAGGTAAGATCACTCACCTTTTTGCCTGTACCGGAACTGGAGGTACGTTATCCGGTTCAGCAAAGTTTTTGAAAGAAAAAAATCCGGATATTAAAATTATCGGAGTGGATGCGGATGGCTCTATCTTGAAGAGCTTTCATGAAACAGGAGAAATTCACAAGGAAGATGTACATCCTTATCAGATTGAAGGAATGGGGAAAAACCTGATCCCTTCTGCCCTTCTTTTCGATAAGGTAGATGAATTTGTAAGGGTAAATGATGAAATGGCAGCTTACAGAACCCGAGAGATTGCTTTGAAGGAAGCTATCATGGGAGGATATACCACCGGAGCGGTTACTCAGGGATTAATGCAGTATGCACAATCTCATGAGCTGACGGCAAACGATATGATTGTCCTGATCTATCCTGATCATGGTTCAAGATACATCACTAAAGTGTACAGCGATAAATGGATGGCAGAACAAGGGTTTGTCAACAATTGTGTTCACAATTATGACGAAGTCTTCAAGACTGAGTTTATCAAATAAGAATATATAAATCACAATATAAATCAAGCCTTTTGCGTGTTCTACAAAAAAGGCTTTTTTACTTAAAATTACGATATAAAATGTTGGATATTTTTGAAAGAATAAAAGAAAATCCAGGACCTCTTGGACAATTTGCAGATTATGGTGAAGGCTATTTTATTTTCCCAAGATTGGAAGGGCCTATCGGTCCAAGGATGCAGTTCCAAGGTAGAGAGGTAATTTTCTGGAGTGCCAATGATTATTTAGGATTATGTAATCATCCTGAAGTAAAGCAGGCAGATGCTGATGCTGCTGCAGAATACGGAATGTTTTATCCGATGGGAGCAAGAGCAATGTCTGGAGAAACGGAGCAGCACCTTCAGTTAGAAAAAGAATTGGCAGACTTTGTACAAAAAGAATCAGCATATTTATTGAATTTCGGTTACCAGGGGATGGTTTCTACCATTGATGCTTTGGTAAGTAGAAATGATGTAATTGTTTATGATATGGATTCTCATGCTTGTATTGTAGATGGAGTAAGACTTCACTCAGGTAAAAGATTTACCTACAAGCACAACGATATGGAAAGTCTTGAGAAAAACCTTCAGAGAGCTACCAAAGTGGCTGAAGAAACAGGAGGAGGAATTCTTGTCATTACCGAAGGGGTTTTCGGAATGAGAGGTCAGCAGGGAAAACTGAAAGAGATCTGCGACCTTAAATCAAAATATAATTTCAGACTTTTGGTAGATGATGCCCATGGATTCGGAACCCTTGGTAAAACAGGAGCCGGAGCTGGTGAAGAGCAGGACTGCCAGGATCAGATAGATGTATATTTCTCAACTTTTGCTAAATCTATGGCAGGTTTCGGAGCGTTCCTTGCAGGTGACAAAGAAATCATCAGATATCTGAAGTTCAACCTTAGATCTCAGATTTTTGCTAAATCTCTTACAATGCCAATGGTAATAGGAGGATTGAAAAGATTGGAGCTGTTGAGAACAAGACCTGAAATCAAAGCTAAACTTTGGGAAAATGTTTATAAGTTACAAAACGGACTAAGAGACAGAGGCTTCAACATTGGAGATACCAATACCTGTGTAACTCCTGTAATGATGCAGGGAACTCCGGTGGAGGCTACTCTGCTGGTAAAAGATCTTAGAGAAAACTACGGTATATTTACTTCCGTAGTCGTCTATCCGGTCATTCCAAAAGGAATGATTCTCTTAAGACTAATTCCTACTGCTTCTCATACAGATTCAGAGATTAATGAAACTCTGGCCGCATTTGAAGCTATTCATGATAAACTAGTAAGTGGTTACTATAAAGAACAGGAACAACTGTTACTACAGGAACAGGGATTAAGTTTTAAACCGATTTAATCTTAAAAATAGAAAAAACCACTGATTGATTCAGTGGTTTTTTTGTTTATAAACACATTAAAATTATAAAAAAACAAGTGAAACTTAGAGGTTATCTACTTGGGATTCTGTCTGCCGTTTCCTATGGGCTGATTCCAATTTTTATTCTGCCTGTCAAGCAGGCTCATTTTTCTATGGATATAACTCTGTTTTACAGGTTTTTCATTTCTGCCTTAATGGTTGGTGGTTATCTTCTGTATTCCGGAGAAAGTTTTAAGATCAGTAAAAAAGAAGCGTTCATATTAGCTGTTCTTGGAATCTGCTATGCTTTCTCTTCGGAGTTTTTGTTTTTAGGATATGATTTTCTCTCTGCAGGAATTGCTTCTACTGTTTTATTTATTTATCCCGTCATTGTAGCATTGATTATGTTTTTCTTTTTTAAAGAGAAACTTACGAAACTATCCGTTGCTTCTCTTCTTCTTGCTTTTGTGGGAGTTATTATTTTATGTTTAAAAGGCAATGGCTTCGAGATTAATTTTGCAGGATTGGGAATTGTAATGCTCAGTTCGCTTTTTTATGCACTTTATATGGTGATTGTAAGCAAGTCCAATATTAAGGTTTCCGGATTTAAGCTATCTTTTTATTCGATGCTCTTTACCTCTTTATTTTTCATGACAAAAGCCGGAATGACGAGAGAATCTTTTGCTATCCCTTCCCTATCTCTTTTTTTTAGTCTTACAACATTTGCTTTTCTTACAACGGTAATTTCCAGCTTGTGCCTGGTATTTGCTATTAAAAATATCGGCTCTACACCGGTAGCAATTTTAGGAGCTTTAGAACCAGTTGTTGCTGTATTTATCAGTGTACTCATGTTCCATGAAAAGTTTACTTATAATCTTTTGATCGGGATTTCCTTCATTCTTTTGGGAGTAAGTCTTAACGTTATCGGAGACCGGAAAAAAGTAAGCCCTGTCCATTAAAACTACTATTTGATCGATATGAGTATTGTAAAAGACAGGCTGGTAAATGATCCTGCTATTCTTAACGAATTTTTCTCCCTGTTTATAATCAGGGCAAAAAATTTTTTTCTAAAAAAACTTTAGAATAACTTTGCAAAAAATTTCTGTTGAAAGACCTGCTTCTTATTACTCCGCCTTTTACCCAGCTCAATACTCCTTATCCTGCAACAGCGTATATCAAAGGTTTTTTGAACACCAAAGATATTTCCAGTTACCAGGTTGATTTAGGTATTGATGTTATTTTAGAATTATTTTCAAAAGACGGAATTCAGAAAATTTTCAGCAAAGAAATTGATCTTTCTAATGCCTCTGAAAATTCCCGGCGGATTTTTGCATTAAGGGAAGAATACTTAAAGACGATTGATCAGGTGATTACTTTTCTGCAGGGTAAAATTCCTACGCTGGCAAGACAGATATGCAGTATGAACTTTCTTCCCGAAGCCTCCCGTTTCAATCAATTGGATGATATGGAATTTGCTTTCGGAAATATGGGTTTACAGGATAAAGCAAAACATCTGTCAACCCTTTATTTAGAAGATATCTCAGATTATATTGTTGAAAATATTGATGCTGATTTCGGTTTCAGCAGGTATGCAGAGCGACTGGGGAAAAGTGCAAATTCTTTTGACGAATTGTACTCCAAACTATCTGGTGAGCAAACATTTATAGATGCATTTACATTAAAAATTCTAGGTGAAAAAATAGAATTGGTGCAGCCTAAATTGGTTTGTTTTTCAGTTCCGTTTCCCGGAAATCTGTATTCCAGTTTCAAATGCGCCCAGTTTATAAAAAAGCATTATCCCCACATTAAAATTGCAATGGGAGGAGGCTTTCCCAATACAGAACTAAGAGAGGTTAAAGATAAAAGAGTATTTGAGTTTTTCGACTTTATTACCTTAGACGATGGAGAACTTCCGCTTGATCTTCTCTGCCAAAGTTTAGAAATTTCAACAGAAGAAGCTGAATTTAAAAGGACATTCTTAATCGAAAATCAGGAAGTAGTTTATAAAAACAATTCCAAAAAACACGACTATAAACAAGTTGATGTAGGAACTCCGGATTATACAGATCTGAAACTGGATCAGTATATTTCTGTTATTGAAATTGCCAATCCAATGCACAGTTTATGGAGTGACGGAAGGTGGAATAAGCTTACTATGGCTCATGGGTGCTACTGGGGTAAATGTACTTTCTGTGATATTTCTTTAGATTATATTAAAATATATGAGCCTATCTCTGCAAAAATTCTTGTAGACCGAATTGAAGAATTGATCAAAACAACAGGAGAAACCGGATTCCATTTTGTAGATGAAGCAGCACCTCCTGCATTGATGAGAGAAGTTGCACTGGAAATTCTCCGAAGAAATCTGGTTGTTACCTGGTGGACCAATATTCGTTTTGAAAAAAGCTTTACACGAGATCTTTGTTATCTCCTGAAACTTTCCGGATGTGTTGCCGTTTCCGGAGGACTTGAAGTTGCCAGCGACCGATTGTTAAAATTAATAGATAAAGGAGTATCTGTAGAACAGGTTGCCAATGTTACAAGAAATTTTACAGAAGCAGGAATTATGGTTCATGCTTACCTTATGTATGGCTACCCTACCCAAACCGTTCAGGAAACAGTAGACTCTATGGAAATGATTCGCCAGATGTTTGAGATGGGAATTCTTCAAAGTGGATTCTGGCACCAGTTTGCCATGACTGCACATTCCCCGGTTGGTATAAGCCCTGAAGACTTTGGAGTAATTCCCGTGAAACAGGAAATACAGTTTGCGAACAACGACATAGACTTCAAAGATAAAACCGGAATCGATCATAATAAATTCAGCATAGGATTAAAAAAATCTCTTTTCAATTATATGCATGGAGTTAATTTTGAAATGTCTCTTCAGGAATGGTTTGATTTTAAAATTCCAAGAACAACTATTCATCCCGATTATATTCATGATTGTCTATTGGAAGATGCTCAGTTTAATTTCAAAGGAAATTCAAAAGTGATCTTTTTGACCAAAAACGTAATCGCTGAGAATCGCATAAAAAATAAAAAGAAACATTCTGGTACGTACACCGTTCTTACATTCCACTTAAAAACCAATATTGTAAAGGTTGAACTGGAAGAAGACAAAGCAACATGGCTGATGGGCATATTAGATGAAAACTCTATAGAGAATCAGAAGAAACCTACAGTTCAGCAACTTAAGAATAAATTTGAAGAAAATTTTGAAGATTTTGAGCTGTTCTGGTTTTCAAAACCTATGCAGCAATTGAAGGAAAATGGCGTAATTTTGAGTTTGTAAAATTTTTCGTTTTTTTCTCAGGAATTTTTAAAATTTCATGAGTTTGGCTGTTTTTTAGAAAAAAATCAGATTTTTGAAAATTACCGAACTTTTATCAATTAAGAAAATGCCCACTTTGCCATTTCCGAAAAATATAGAATACAATTTCTATTATGATCAATTTTGGTTAAACACAATTTTACATAAGCTTCTAAAATAGCAAATAAACATACTCTTTATCATCCCGAAGAAATACAAGAAGATTAAGACTTTTGTTTCTTATTGAAGATATTCTATTAATTAGGAGTATCCTTTGAAACAGGTCCTACCGATACTTTTTCCTGAATTTTAATAAAATTAGGATCCATAATAGCCATACGCTCTGCAATAGCTTTATAAGTAGGATATTTTAGAATGGATGCTCTTCCTGACATCTCTCTGTAAAGTGTAAAGCTTTTTCCTCCTGCTGTTTTCAGCTGTTTTGTAGTGGTAATATATCTTCCGATTAATTTACTTTTAGCATCATAAATTTCAATATCTATAAAAGTTTTGTCCATGATTGTATCATCTGAACCAAAACTTACAGGTAAATTGGTAAAGTAACCTACCGGAACACCATTACTCAGAATCTCACCAACCTTATTGACTTCAATATTCATTTTATCAATCTTCTTTCTGATAGCATAAGCTTCTTTGGTCTTGTTGTCAAGTTTCCTTTTTGGAACATTTGAGAAAATTTCATCAAGGTTTTTTACATTGATTCCTTTATTATCAATTATTTTAAGGTCTTTCACGGAAGTAAAAACCGCTGATTTCTCTTCTCCGGAAAATGCAGAAGGTGATGAGTAATCCAGTTCTATAGTCTTGTCTCTATTATAAACTCTATTGATACTAATATAGCTGTCTCTCACTGAATCTACAATACTTTTATCAATGAATTTTATTGTATAGAGCGGGGTTTCCTTTAAATCCATAAACGTATATTCGCTGGATTTATTAGAGAGTTTGGCTACGGGAATTCCGTCTACATTAATAATTCCTCTTCTGGTCTTAATATTCTGGGCATGGAGAAAAACTCCCAGCACTGTAAAGAATATGATTATACTTTTCTTCATAGAATCAGACTTTTACATAAAATAAAAAAGTGTAACACAAAGTTACACTTTCTTGAAAATATATTTAGCTTTTCATTTAATTATTCACAAAGGATAATTCCTTTATTATGATTAAATTCTACAACACCGCTTTTGATAGAGTAAGAAAAAACAGAGTCTTTCCCACCTTCTGCAGTAAAGTTTTTAGCAAAAGCATCATCAATTGAGTTAGCGAAAAGCTTTACTTTACCACCTACTAAAGAAGAAACGATTCCTGCGTGGTTTTTCATGATGTGAAATTCACCATTTTTCCCAGGCAATAATACTGAGTTTACTTCTCCTTCAAAAACTACGTATTCTGGTGTTAAAATTTTTATATTCATTTTAATTTAGATTTGAAGATTTCAGATTTCAGATTTCAGACAACCTTAAAGTCTCATGTCTGGTATCTGCTATCTTTATGTCTAATTTATTAAGCGTTTTCAGCTAACATTTTTTGTCCTGCTTCGATAGCTTCTTCGATAGTTCCTTTCAAGTTGAAAGCAGCTTCTGGTAAGTGATCTAATTCACCATCCATAATCATGTTGAATCCTTTGATTGTATCTTTGATATCAACTAATGATCCTGGAATACCTGTAAACTGTTCTGCTACGTGGAAAGGCTGAGATAAGAATCTCTGAACTTTTCTTGCACGGTAAACAACTGATTTATCTTCTTCAGAAAGTTCTTCCATACCAAGGATTGCGATGATATCCTGAAGCGCTTTATATCTTTGAAGAATTTCTTTTACTCTTTGAGCACAGTTATAATGTTCATGACCAATAACTTCCGGAGAAAGAATTCTTGAAGTAGAAGCCAATGGATCTACCGCTGGGTAAATACCTAATGAAGCAATCTTTCTGTCAAGTACCGTTGTTGCATCCAAGTGAGCAAACGTAGTTGCAGGAGCCGGGTCAGTTAAGTCATCCGCAGGTACGTATACCGCTTGTACTGAAGTAATTGAACCATTTTTAGTTGAAGTAATTCTTTCCTGCATTGCACCCATTTCAGAAGCAAGAGTTGGTTGGTAACCTACCGCTGATGGCATACGACCAAGAAGTGCAGATACCTCAGAACCAGCCTGTGTAAAACGGAAGATGTTGTCTACGAAGAAAAGTACGTCTCTACCTTGTCCGCTTTCTCCACCATCTCTATAGTACTCAGCTAATGTAAGACCAGAAAGTGCTACTCTAGCTCTTGCACCTGGCGGCTCGTTCATCTGTCCGAAAACGAATGCTGCTTTGGATTCTTTCATAGCCTCTAAGTCTACTTTAGAAAGATCCCAACCTCCATTTTCCATAGAATGCATGAAATCATCACCATACTTGATAATACCTGATTCCAACATCTCTCTTAAAAGGTCATTTCCTTCTCTCGTTCTTTCACCTACTCCGGCGAAAACAGAAAGACCTCCGTGTCCTTTTGCAATATTGTTAATCAACTCCTGGATCAATACTGTTTTACCTACACCAGCACCACCGAACAAACCGATCTTACCCCCTTTTGCGTAAGGCTCAACTAAGTCGATTACTTTAATACCTGTAAATAAAACTTCAGCAGAAGTTGAAAGTTGATCAAATTTTGGAGCTGGTCTGTGAATTGGAAGACCACCTTCCTTAGATATATTTTGAAGTCCGTCGATAGCATCACCAACAACGTTGAATAGTCTTCCGTTTACGGCCTCACCGATTGGCATAGTAATAGGATTTCCGTATCCAATTACATCTTGACCTCTCTTAAGACCATCAGTAGCGTCCATTGCGATACATCTTACTGTATCTTCGCCAATATGTTGTTCTACCTCTAAAACTACTTTTTCACCGTTTTCTTTTGTAATTTCTAACGCGTCATAGATTGAAGGAATTGCTTCCACACCTGTGAAGACAACGTCGATTACCGGACCAATAATTTGAGAAATTTTACCTTTAATTTGGTTTGCCATTGCTAAATTTTTTCTTGGTGCAAATATAGTGATTCTTCATAAACCCGCAATTGGTAAAAAAAAGATTTTTATCATGCTTTTTCAGAGAAAGCATATTGTGATAAATAATATGTAAAATTCAATATCTACGGCAATTTTTAAAAACAAATTTTCAAATCACCAGATTCACCTTTATATATTAATATACAATATACCCTTTCGTTTCAAAACATTTCATTTTCAAATTTTAAAATTCCTCCGCTACATTCAAAATAAAGGCTTTATATTTGCAATCAAAATTTTTCCGTTTTGAAAGTTTTCAAGAATTTCACAGATTATTCCTCTCAGAAACCTCTAGCATTGTCTTTAGGGATGTTTGACGGGGTACATCTAGGGCATAAAAGTATTATTGATGAATTGATAAATGTAGGCACAGAGAATAATCTGGAAACTGCAATATTAACTTTTTGGCCCCATCCAAGATTTGTATTTAATCCTAATGAAGATTTAAAGCTTTTAAATACTTTAGAGGAGAAAAAAGAGCTGGTTGAAAAATATGGTATTGATAATCTGTTCCTTAAAGAGTTTGATGAAGAATTCAGGAACTTAACAGGAGAAGAATTTGTTCGTCAGATTTTAGTTGACCAGCTTAATGTAAAATACCTTATTATAGGATATGACCATTCTTTCGGAAAAAATAAAACCGGAAATTTTGAACTGCTTCAAAAATTATCAAAAGAACTTGATTTTGAAGTAGACCAAATGGAAGCGATTAATATTCACGAAAATAATATCAGTTCTACCAAAGTTCGTAATGCCCTTTTGACCGGGAATATTAAAGAAGCCAATGAGATGCTTGGCTACTCCTACTCTGTTTCAGGGACTGTAGTTCACGGAAAGAAAATTGGAAGAACCATTGGATATCCAACGGCTAATATTGAGACCGAATCTATTAAGCTTCTACCAAAAAAGGGAGCCTATATTGTAGAAGTAGTGGTAAAAGGCCAGCAGTATAAAGGAATGCTGAGTATTGGAACCAACCCTACTGTAAATGGAGAAAAACTGACTGTTGAAGTCTATATTCTCGATTTTAATGATGATATTTATGATGAAAAAATTACGGTAACTTTCAGGGATTTTCTTCACGATGAGATAAAATTTGAGGGTCTGGAAAAACTGATTGAAAGACTGGATCTGGATAAGGAAATTACAAAAAACTATGATTTCAAAGTGTGATAATTTTGAGTTCATAAAATTTATCATGAGCTCCTCATGAAAAACGTATATATTTTTGAAATCCGATTATAAAACAAGGGGCTGTACTAGTATGTACAGTCTTTTATTGCATCTAATCCTTTTATTTTGGCTACAGATACTCATAGAATTTTGGGTATTTACAGCTAAAAATAAAGGCTGCCCCTGATAGGAAGCAGCCTTATATTATTTATTTCAATATCTTTAAATAGACCTGCTGGGTCTCATTATTCACTTTCACATTAGGAAATTTCTTATCATAATCAATAAATATATCTCCTTTTTCACCAGCTTTTCCATTGCCGTCAGAATCCCAGCTTACTGTCACATAATACTTCACGGGCCCTTTAGGTTTGGGTGTAATCTTACTTTCAGCATCTTTAGGTACTGGCAAGTCTATAACAAATGGCACGGTTTTCTGCTCATAATCTTTTTCAGTGATTAATGTAGCTGGTGCATCTGCTAAAGTCTCATCCACTCCATATAAACTTACTTTAAGTTTTGGATTTTTGATAACAAAGTCCCCCATCCCTGAAAATTCTATTTTAATATTATCAGACGGGGTGTTTGAATTGTCAACAGCAGCAGAAGGAGCATTTGTTTTTGCCTCCGGTTTATTACAGCTTGATAACATTAGTGTACCTGCAGCCATAAATAATAATAAGTGGTTTCTCATTTGTTCTTTTTTTGTTACTATAAAAATTAATATTTCACAACTAATAGATAACAAATTCCGTACCTAACCATAACTGCCCCTATTTTACAAAGACTCATTGACAGCATTCTGAGCCTTTTTTGTCAAGGATTTAAAAACAAGATCGTACGACTGGTCAATAAGCTTAAAGATCAAATCTCTTTTCAAACCGTCTGTCATCACAGAATTCCAGTGTGTTTTATTCATATGATAAGCCCCTGTTATCTGAGGATATTGCTCGCGGAGCTCAGCACTCCATTCCGGATCTGTTTTTACATTGATAGATAAAGGTTGCTTTTCAAGGGCCATCAGCAGAAACATTTTAGTATCTACTTTCAGAACCAGGGTTTCGTTATCAAAAGGAAAGCTTTCTGTAACTGCTTTTTTGGCAAGACAATAGTCTAAAATTTCGTTGGCATCCATGGAGTTTTATTGAATATTGAGCGTTAAAAATTAAAAATATAAAACTGATCTTTAATAAATTTTTTAATCTTTAGTTCAAATTTAGTAAATTTAAGAAAGAAAACATCATTACATCAAATTACATTCTTATGAAGGCTTTAGTAATCGGTGCCACAGGCGCTACAGGAAAAGATCTGGTTAATCAGTTGCTCAATGATAAAGACTTCGAGGAAGTTAATATTTTTGTAAGAAAACCCGTTAATATTGAAAATGAAAGGCTTAAAGTACATGTTGTCAACTTTGAAAAGCCTGAGGAATGGAAAGAAAAGGTAAAAGGAGATGTTGCATTTTCATGTCTGGGAACTACTTTAAAGGATGCCGGAAGTAAGGAGGCTCAGAAGAAGGTTGATTTTGATTATCAGTATGAATTTGCCAAAGCTGCTAAGGAAAATGATGTGGAAGATTATATTTTAGTTTCGGCTTATGGAGCGAATCCTGAGTCCAAAATCTTTTATTCTAAAATGAAAGGAGAACTGGAAGAAGCTGTAAAACAGTTGCATTTCAATAAAATAACTATTTTTAACCCGGGAATGCTGGAGCGTAAAAATTCTGAGAGAACAGGTGAAGTGCTTGGCAGCCGGATTATAAAGTTTGCCAATAAGTTGGGCTTACTGGAGAGTCAAAAACCTCTGCCGACGGATATTCTCGCAAAAGCGATGATCAATTCTTCCAAAATAAAAAGCAATGGTTACTCCAGTATCAAACTTGGAAATATATTCTGTTTTGCAGAAAAAGTAATTGATAGTTAAAGATACAGACTGTTTTGGATCATTCCCTGCCCATTATACATGACTATAAATGCCTCGACTCCGCTTAGCATGACATATCCGATACCGGATATCAAAATCGATGCTGAGCGGAGTCGAAATATGCTAAGCTCGGGGCTTATTCTTATATTTTTACTTCAAATACTTCGTGATGGCATGGTCCGTTGGCTTTGTAGTACTCACAAAAGTATCAATAAGCTTCCCGTTTTCATCCACTAAGAATTTGGTAAAGTTCCAGAGAATGGTTGTATTTTTCACTCCGTTTAGCTCCTGCTCTGTTAAATATTTAAAGATAGGTGCCGTATCATCTCCTTTTACAGAAACTTTTGCTGCCATCGGGAATGTTACTCCATAATTTTTCTGACAGAAGGCTCCGATCTCCGTATTGGTTCCCGGCTCCTGGCCTCCAAAATTATTGGCAGGAAAACCAATGACTACCAATTTATCTTTATACTCTTCATATAGCTTTTCAAGCTCTTCATACTGAGGGGTAAATCCACATTTTGAAGCAGTATTTACAATCAGTATCTTTTTTCCTTTGAAATCTGCGAAATTGATCTCCTTACCGTCAAGACTTTCAACTGTAAAGTCATATATTGTTTTTCCCATAAGTTCGTTGGTTTTAGCTTTAGAAATTTCACTTTTTTGATTGGTGCAGCTTTGCAGAAATGCTATAAAAGAAAGCAGCATTAGAAAAATATTTTTCATTTCTTATCAATTTTTACGCAGTTGGCTGCAGGTGAATTAAAACTTAAAAATATTGGCAGGAAACACTTTGTTGATATCAATTCTGTTTAGTATCATAACATAGTCTCCATCTTTCTTAGAATTTGACGATTCTATTCTGAAAGGCATACTAAAATTCCCTACTTTTTTATAATCAAAATATACGAGTGTTTCATCTTTTTTCACTTCTTTTAAAAGCATATAAGTCTGTGTATCAAAATAGTACATATTCTTATTAACATTCTTGGTAAGTTCTACTTTATGACAGTAGATATCTCCTACTTTTTCTTTTCCAAGATATTTAGCCTCAAATCCTTTATTTTCCCAATCAATGAAGTCGTTATCAAAACTTTCAGGAATATACTCAGGGTATTCCTGCAGTTTATTGGCTGCATAATTCATCGCATAGCCTTTTGTTCCGTCAAAGCCTTCAATAGCTGTTTCCTTTCCATTGGTTGTAATCAATGTTTTTGTAAGATTAGGACGCTGCTGATATATTTTTATTGGATATTCATCTTTGATTCCCAGTACCACCTTTCCCTGAAGCAGTACCGAGTTTAAAAGTTTCCAATTGGTAAGCCCTCCGGACAATTCAATATTTTTATCTATAATTTCCTTTGCCGTCTGTGCAAATGTTAAATGTGAAAATATCAGTCCAAATACTAAGAGTAACTTCTTCATTAATTTTATTTATAATTCCAAATATAGGAGGATTTGAGCGAAATTGCAAAAAGGTAAGAAATGCTAATGCATTGTAAAGGCAAATTTGCCAATAAATGAATGTACTGTTCTTATTTTTAAATCAGCTTTCTTGCTTTTTCTAAATCTTCGGGGGTATCAATACCTACTCCTATGAAATTGGTTTCTATCATCTTGATTTTCATACCATATTCAAGATAGCGGATACATTCTATTTTTTCGGAGATCTCCAGAGGTTTCATTTCCAATTTGGAAAACTGCAGTAATGCTTCTTTTCTGAAAGCGTACACCCCAATATGTTTAAAATAACTTATATCATAAGAAACTTCTCTGTGAAAAGGAATTACAGAACGGCTAAAATATAAGGCAAAGCCATTGTTATCCGTAATGACTTTTACATTATTCGGGTTTTCAACTTCTTCTTTTTCAAACAACTGTATTTTTAAGGAAGCCAACGAAACCTCCTGTTTCTCGTCATTTTTAAATACTTCGATCAGTTGTTTTAAAGGCTCCAGTTTGAGAAAAGGTTCATCTCCCTGAACATTGATTACAATGTCACATTCAATGTTCTGAACGGCTTCGGCAATACGGTCGCTTCCTGTTTCATGCTGTCCTGTCATGACAGCTTTTCCTCCGTGTTTTATAATTTCATCTAAAATAATTTCAGAATCTGTAGCCACAAATACTTCATCAAACAGCCCTGTTTCCACTACATTCTGGTAAGTTGTAGTGATAACGGTTTTTTCTCCCAGAATCTGCATCAGTTTCCCCGGAAAGCGGCTTGCTTCATAACGTGCAGGGATAACAGCGATTATTTTCATTAATTCAAATATTAAGATAGGTATTTTTTTGAACACTGCCATCCTTCTTTTCAAAAGATAAGAAGGAATAACCGTGTATATTCTGATCAAAAGTAGTAAAACTATTTCACTTTGTTCCGTAAAAAGTCATATTTAAAAAGAAAGTTTCACCCCTGCCATATTATATTCCCATTGGCGGGATGCTATAAAGTTGAGTTTATATTTTGTAGTTCCTACAGTACCCTCTGAACTGGTATATCTGCTTTTTGATATTGTTTTTCCTATAAAATATCCCATTAATAAAGCTAAAGGATAATCTGAAGCCCAGTGAACTTTACTCTGCATCATCTGAAAGCACAAAGCTCCTGCCAGGGTATATCCTACCGGCTTTATCCATCTTGCATCCGGATAATTATCTGCAATCACAGTAATACCAGCCATAAAGGTGGTTAAATGTCCTGAGGGCATTGCATCATAATTAGAGGTATTCTTGCCAAATGCTGAAAAACTTGGAAACGGATTCCAGGCACCTCCTTTATTGCCATTTTCTTCTGCAATAAACGGGCTTTCTCTTCCGGTAATTCTTTTAAGGGTTTGGGTGAAAACTCCGGAAAGGATTAAACTTTCCATTAATCCACTGGCGGTAGCCTGCGCTCTGTAATCATTTTTGATCAAACCATAAGCTCCGAAACCTATTCCAAGAAAGACAAGCGTAGAGCCGTTTCCTATCAGATACAAGGTAGATCCTATGTCCTTTGGTATTTTAAAGACGCCGCCAAGTTTGGTATAGTTATTATCCTTATCCATACCCCATCTTTCCCCAAGCTCCCTTGAATTGTCAATTAATTTCTGGTCAAAGGGTAAAAGAATCAAGGTTGCGGCAACTGCCCCTCCCAGATAATAGGCATGATCCTGTGCTACAAAATCTTTATTGGTATTAATAAAGTTTCTTGGTAGTTTGGTCACAAAATCCAATAGTTTAGGTTTAGGATAAGTTCTTACGGTACCGTCTTTTAAAGTATAAGTTTGAACCTTTGGTAATTCAGGCTCCATTGGTAATTCTGTTACCTTTAATGTATCCACCTCTTGCGAGCACACCAATATAGATACTGGCAATAGCAGAAATCGTAATTTTTTCATCGTAGTTTTTTCAACCTTATTTAATTCTTAGCTTTATAAAAGCCCCAAAGGTAATCCCTATCTAAGGTAAGTGCAAAATGTTTGTTTAATTTTTAATGTTTATTTAATTTTTTTATAAAATTGCAAGAAGTCTTCTGTGTCAGCAATATCTTCTTATAGCTATAGAATACCTATAACCTCTCTTGTTCTTTGTTTAATTTATATAGTTGAATATAAATATAATTCCATAGATCCAGGATACATACAGGAGAGAGTAGAAAAAGCCTAATCCAAGACTTTTCAATACATTTCCTTTACACTTTCCAGAGTTTTTAAATACAAGCCGTAACGCACGGAAAAAGATCCAATACAGCATAGCTGCAAGAAATAATACTGCAGACCAAAAGAAAAGATAAAAGAAATACAAGCACTACGGAAAATATAATCCATAAAATAATAGAAAGTATCGCAGCTCCTATTCCTTCACCAATATCCGGCGGATCAAAATCAAAACCGCCATTTGGAAGGTTTTTATCCGAAAACTTTTTTATTTTTTCTTTGTTTAAAATACTGCCAACGTTATCTTTTAATTTCAAACCATAATATAATCCCAAGGTTATAAACAGGAAAAATACTCCTGCCAAAACAGAGGTAGATAAGACAGAATTCTGAAATAATGAACGATGGGATCCTTTCCCTGCAAGCCAGACACTTAGGATCACAACTGCTATGATGGCTAATGTTGAATAAAACAAATATTTTGTTTCAAGAAAATATTTCCGTGGAATCTTCATAGGTTTTTGTTTTTATATAAAAAGACTTCGACTCCGGTCTGCCTGACACTGCTAATACGATTTTTATGTTTTAACGGTGTCATGCTGAACGAAGTCGAAGCATGATATTTTATTTAAATTTATTTTAAAGCATTTAATGCACTTTCCATTTTTGGAAGCATTACTTTAATCTCATCAGTGGCCAATCCTCCTACAGAAGCACGGAACCACGGCTCAGATTTGTCTTCTCCGAATGCAGAGAACGGTACCAATGCCACTCCTGCTTCATTGATTAAATAGAAAACAAGATCAGAAGAGTTCTCAATAAGAGTTCCATCCGGTTTTGTTTTTCCGATATATTCTAATTTGATAGTCAGGTAAAGCGCTCCCATTGGTTCAATACTGTCTACAGCTAGACCTTTGGCTTTTAAGTCCTGAATACCTCCATGAAGAACTTTTAAACTATTTTCCAGTTTTGCTTTAAAGTCATCCACAAATGTATCTACATTTTCAGGATTTTCATAGAATTTTGCAGTAGCTTCCTGCTCAGGTTTTGGAGCCCATGCTCCTACGTGAGTAAGAAGAGCTTTCATCTTATCAATAATATGAGCCGGCCCGAATCCCCATCCTACACGCACTCCAGTTGCTGCAAGACATTTGGAAATACCATCGATATAAATTGTATATTCCTTCATTTCCGGGAAAAGAGAAACCGGATCTACGTGCTCAGCCCCAAAAGTTAGGTTAGAATAAATCTGGTCATACATTAGATACAACGGCTTTTCATTTTCACCTCTTTTTTTATTCTCAGCAATCACCAGTTCACAGATTTCTGAAAGCTGCTCTCTTGTAAACATCGTTCCTGTAGGGTTCAATGGCGAGCAAAGTGCCAATAGAACGGCTCCATCCAAATGAGGTCTTAAATCATCAGCTGTTGGAAGGAAGTTGGTTTCAGGTTTTGTTTTTACTTCTACAGCATTGGCTGAAGTAAGGTAAGCATAATGGTTGTTATTCCAAGATGGCGTAGGATATATTACTTTGTCTCCTTCATCCACTATAGTTTTGTATACCGCATAAATCAAGGGTCTTGAGCCTGCAGTAATCAAAATATCGTTTGGAGAATAATCCAGGTTCCATCTGTTTTTCAGATCTTTGGAAACTTCTTTTCTTAAAGATAAAAGTCCGTTTGCAGGAGGATAATTTGTCAGGTTATTCTGATAGGCTTTCTGAATTTCTTCCTTCAGCAAGGCTGGAATAGGATAGATATTAGAATTCAGGTCACCAATAGTAAGATTGGCAATTTCTGCTCCTTTTGCTTTTAGATCATTTACTTCGTTACCAATTTTTACAATTTCAGAACCGATCAGGTTCGCTGCTAATTTTGAAACTTTCACTTTTATTCTTATTTAAAATTTACTACTATTATCTTCTTAAATTGAGTTTCTCACCTATCTGATCCTCAGGGGTATGAGCGTCATAGGCGGCTATTAGTTCTTTAGTTTTTTTTGCGGTCCTGGAGTTAGGGTACTTTTTGATGATTCTGTTGTATTCTTCCATTTTGTCATCAAAAATTTTCCTTTCTTCGCTGTCATAAATCAAATTACTATCCATTCCCAGAAGATAATCCGACAAATAGCTATAATAATGATCTGTTATGGATTTGATTAATGGACTTTTAGGATATTTATTCATTAAATTTTCCCAAACAATTAACCGGTCTCCCAGTTCTTCCCAGGTGATCATCAGACTTCCGTTTATAGCATAATTTTCTTTGTTATCTTCCGCCATCTGCGAAATATAAGCACCATAATCAGGGGTTACTTTATTTTTAAAAACAGACTCATAATATCCGGGTAATGAATGAATTTCAGTAAGTCCCTCACCCATTTCACGAAATTCCAGGCCTACTTTATTCAGCTCTGCAGCTATTTTTTTCACATTGGCCGGTAGATTATTAGTATCCGGTCCTGTGTGATAATCAATATACTTATCTAATATATCTGTATGCAGATCATTGAGACATTCTGTATATTTCTCTCTTATTGTCAGGTAGTCTTCGTATACTTTGTCGTTCTGTTCCGGGCTGTTTCCTGCAATCTCCTTGTCAATTTTAGTCCGATACCATTGAAGAGCTGTGATGTAATCCTCCGTTTTGTTGGCGGGAGTACAAACGGTATCAATAGGTTTATACTGATCTTTGGTTTCGTTTTTGACAATTGAGTCATTTGCCGGTTTTGTGTCAGAAACTGCAGTCTCTTTTTTACAAGAAACTACAGCGGCCGACAGTAGGCAAATTGCTACCATATTTTTTATCATCTATGTGCTGTTATCAGGAGATTAGTCCAGTTTTAAATCTGTTTTAACGGCTCCTATTTTAGCTTCCAATGATTTTAATTTATCTCTGAAGTCTGCTTCTGAAGAGATAGAGTCTCTTACGGAAACATAAAACTTAATCTTTGGTTCTGTACCTGAAGGCCTTACGCAAACTTTTGTTCCATCTTCTGTATAGTAAATCAGTACATTAGACTGCGGAATATCGTTCATTACTTTTTTCTCGCCCGTAGAAACATTAAAACTGGTTTGTTCCTTAAAGTCGTTGATTTGTAGTACTTCTGAACCTGCCAGTTCTTTTGGAGGGTTTTCACGGAAGTTTTTCATCATATTCTGGATTTCTTCTGCTCCTTCTCTTCCTTTTCTCACAATATTGATCAGTCCTTCATAGTACATTCCAAGATCTTTATAGATCTCGATCATATACTGATACATTGTTCTTCCGTTTGCCTTGCACCAGGCAGCAATTTCGCAAGCCAGGATGATACTTCCACATGAATCTTTATCACGTACAAAGTCTCCTGTCATAAAACCGAAGCTTTCTTCACCACCACAAACGAATTTCTGTGTACCTTCTGCTTCACGGATCATTTTTCCGATCCATTTGAATCCAGTAAGACCTATTTTACATTCAACACCAAATTTATGAGCAATCTCAATGAAGATATCGGAAGTAACGATGGTAGAGCCTATAAATTCTTTTCCGGTAATTCTCCCCTGCTTTCTCCATTCATTAAGGATATAATAAGTAAGGATGGTATTGGTCTGGTTTCCGTTCAATAACTGCATTTCACCATCCAGGTTTCTTACAGCAATTCCCAGTCTGTCACCATCCGGATCTGTTCCGATAACGATATCTGCATTGGTAATTCTTGCCAGATCCATTGCCATTTCCAATGCTGCAGGCTCTTCCGGGTTTGGAGAGTCTACTGTTGGGAAGTTTCCGCTAGGGATCATCTGTTCTTTTACAAGATCTACTTTTTTGAATCCTGCTTTTTCTAAAGCTTTAGGTATCGTAGTGTAAGTTGTTCCGTGGATAGATGTGAAAACAATATTTAGGTTTTCTTTTCCAACATTCTGATAGGTAGAATTTTCAATACAAGCATCAATATAAACATCATCCTGCTCTTCTCCGATCCACTCGATCAGATCATCATTTCCGTTGAATTTGATTTCCTCAAACTTTACAGAATATACCTCGTTGATGATGGCTTCATCATTAGGTGGAACAATCTGAGCCCCGTCGTTCCAGTATACTTTATAACCATTATATTCCGGCGGGTTATGAGAAGCCGTTAATACAATTCCTCCGTTACATTTTTTATCACGAACTGTGAAAGATAATTCAGGAGTTGGTCTGTGATCTTTGAAAAGCAATACCTTAATTCCGTTAGCTGTCAGAACATCTGCAACCAATTTTCCAAATTCTTTTGAATTATGACGCACATCATAGGCAATGGCCACTTTAATTTCTTCTCCCTTGAACTGTTCCAGCATATAGTTTGCCAGTCCCTGGGTAGCCTGTCCCAAAGTATATTTATTTAAGCGGTTGGTTCCTACTCCCATTATCCCACGCATTCCTCCGGTTCCGAATTCCAGTTCTCTGTAGAAAGAATCTTCAAGATCAGGGGAATTGCTGTCGATCAGTGTCTGTACAGCATCTCTAGTTTCTTTATCGAAGGTATCACTTAACCAAAGCTTCGCTTTTTCTAATGTATTCATATTTGTATGTTGTTCTTTTTATAGTTTATAAAGTTCCATTTTAAAATCAGACCGTTTTTGTATCAAATAAGCTAAAAAAGCTGTCTAAATTTATATTTTTCTTCCGATTACTCCAGTTTTTTATTCTCAACCTTCGTCGTCTTATCAATTTTAAAAGCCCTGATAGGGTCGTTATAATAGATAAATTTTGCAGTGTTCTGAATATGTCCTTTTAAAGAATCTTTTACATTAACCTCTGCGTAATTTCCATTCTTAGAATCGATATTCAGGTTTGTGATTTTCCAGTAAGGCGCTATTAAACTTGCTGTATCTGAAATCTTTATAACGGCATCTTTAGATAATCCCAGAAAATTGGCACGGCTTCTGTTGTGCATTTCCACTTCTGCTCTTCTTGTATTGACAGACCCCATGAAACTTGCATTATTTTTCATATTAAGTCTGAAATTATCAGTTTTGATTTCGCTGGAAATATTTACTTCAACAGAATCAGAAACGGATACTTTTTCAAGGTTATATTTTGAATAGATGGTTACATTATAAAAATCCACTCCTTTTGTTCCTCTTTTTTCTTTGATAACAAGCGTTTTGTCTTTTACATCTACATCAAGGTTACCTGCCACATTCGGGTACGTTTCTATCTCCACAAAATTTTTCGGACCTCTGGCGTAAAATACTCGGAACTTCCCTTCCAGATCCAGATTAACAAATTCCGGAACATCCACATCTTTCTTTTCAATATTTCCTTTTGGAGAAACTTTTCCACAGGAAACTACTGCAACCAGCATCAATGTGTACACTACTTTTTTCATATTCAATTTTAAATATCTATTTATAATCGCAATGATCTGCTCTGCTGAAAATTTCTGGATTGATTTTTCTGTATCTGTCACAGGACTTTCAACAATATTTTTAACAAAAATAAGATTTAAATTTCTAAAAAACTTTGTCTTTTGACAATAAAATACGTGATAGTTTTCAATTTTCTGCTTTTCAAATGAAAGTGATGGCCATTCCGAAGACAGAAGTATTAAAGCTAAGAAAAGTAATCCTTAAATAGGAATAAAATCTATATTTCAGATCGTTTTTCTTAAAAATCCCCTATTTTCTGTCTGATTTTACTTTTCTATAAACCCAGGTTTTAGGAGCCTTAAGTACTGAAAATAGGAATAAATAATCTTGGCTGATATAGGAAATTTTCATTTTGGTGGTATCCGCGCCGTCTGTGTATTTCATGTTCAGCAGCTTTTTTTCTTTTTTATAATTCCCTGAATTTCCCATAGAATCAAAGGAACCGTCCTTAGGAAAGGTCAAAATTCCTGTTCCCTATCTGGAACTGTTATTTTTAGACTTCAAACTATCTGCATAACGAATTTCACCATCATAAATATCAACAAATTCCCAGGGACCCAATAGTTTGCTTGAGGAACATGATGTAATAAAAATCAGCAAAAGAGAAATGATAAAAATTCTGAACTGCAACATGAGATCGGGTTAAAAGTTTTTACTAAAAAAAAAGCACCCTATAAATAGAGTGCTTTCCGTCTTATTTTATTTTTAATCTGTAATTACTGATTAGCTATTACCACTTTTTTATTGTCTAGCTATTTTCAACAGAAGTACCATAAATAATTAAGGCTAAAAGAATTGCAACTATAATTACGGCAATAATTAATGGCTTCCATATAGCTTTCTTAGGATACTGTTCTTCATTTGGAAAATATTTAGGCATAAAGTAATAAGCAAGGAAAGCTCCCCCACCAAGTCCACATAAATAGGCTAATGAGCTCTGAGGATTTTCCGGGATATTCACAACAATGGCAGTCAATATTGTTATTGCAATAGAAATTCCCAATACAATATAAGCTTCTTTCTTTTTGTTGATCTCAATTAGATTTTGGTATAACAATATCCCTCCAAAAAGAGTTGACATAAAGATAGAAAATCCTAAAACAGCTTTTTTAGAATATATTTTCGGTAACTTCTCCTCCATTATATTACATCATCAATATTGTAATTCTTATGCTCACGATTTGTTCTGATGATCATTTCTCCTAAGAATCCTGCTATAAAAAGTAGTGTTCCCATAATCATCATTGTCAGAGCAATAAAGAACCATGGATTATTGGTAATTAAATGCCCGTAAATCCCTCTGGCTACGTCTATCAGCTTAGAAAGTCCCAGCCAAAGTGCAGAAAGAAAACCAACAATAAACATTATAGTTCCCACAGCTCCGAAGAAATGCATTGGTCTTCCTCCGAAACGGCTTACAAACCAAAGGGTTATTAAATCTAAAAATCCTCTTACAAATCTTTCGGTTCCGAATTTTGAAGTTCCGTAAGGTCTTGCCTGATGCTGTACTTCTTTCTCTGTAATTCTTCTGAAACCTGCATTGGCTGCCAGTACCGGGATGTAACGGTGCATATCTCCGTACACATCTACAGATTTTACAACCTGTTTTTTATAGGCCTTCAAACCACAATTAAAATCATGAAGATAAACTCCCGAAACTTTTCTGGCTGCTGCATTAAACAGTTTTGACGGAATATTTTTCGTCATCACATTATCAAAACGCTTCTTTTTCCAGCCGGACACAATATCATAATTGTCATGCACTACCATATTGTACAGTTCCGGAATTTCTTCAGGAAAATCCTGCAAATCTGCATCCATGGTAATAACCACGTCTCCGTTTGTTCTTTCAAAGGCAGCATGAAGCGCCTGGGATTTCCCATAATTTCGGGAAAATTTAATAGCGTGGATCTGAGGATACTGTACTTTCATATTCTCAATGATACTCCACGACAAATCCGTACTTCCATCGTCTACAAACCAGATCTCATAAGATAAATTACTGGTTGTGCACACCTTATCAATTCTTGAAAAAAGCTCTTCCAGAGAGTCTTCTTCGTTCAGTAACGGAATAACTATAGATAAATTCATTTAATTTTAATAAAAATTATTCTTGATTTGTTTCTTCGGGCTGATGAATCGTTCTTGTTCTGAAAAACGCTCCGAAAAACACTGACAAAACTACGTAAAATATAAGAATTGCTGCAAAATATCCTGAAAAATGACTTGCCGTAAGCATATCTTTTCCTTTAACAGCCTCCGGAGTGAAGCTCTGTAATCTCTCTTTGTACTTCTGGTCCAGCTCATCAATATCCTTCTGATGTTTCAAAATCTTTCTGGCAGACGTGTATTCTGTATCCAATTCTGATTTTTGTCTTTGAACATATTGGTAGTTCAACAGCTTTTTCGCATCAGTATCCGCAAAGTTTAAAAATGCATAAATACTGAATATGGAAAGTATTCCCCCGATAAACATTGGTACAAATGCTCTTTTGAAAGCATCCTTGAATTTTACCACTCTATGGTTATTCCAATATATTTTTACAGACCAAAAAGCAGCTCCTGCGTATAAAAGAGGCAGAACAAAAGCATTGGCTTTCAGAGAGATATCAAAATAGTTAACTCCTGAGAAAAAAGTATATACTACGAAGAAAACGATCATTGTAGCTATAAAAAGTATAATTCCTAGTGTTGATGGACTTTTAGTCATATTTAATTTTTTAGAAAAAAGTTGAAAAATTATTCCCCTAAATGTCAGCTGTTTAGCTCTACTACTGCATTTTTTCGACTAATTTTCTTTAATAAAGTTTTGAAGTTTATAAATTATTCCTACCTTTGCAACGGCAAGTCCTAAACAACTAGCTCCTGACAATCCTCCAGGGTGGGAACGCAGCAAAGGTAATCGGTTGTAGCGGTGTGATTTAGGTAGCTTGCCATTTTTTTTTGTTTTAAAGTAAGAAGAGAGGTAATTTGATAATTATCTTTTTTTGTTTTTAATACCTTACGCATCATTTTCATTTTTTCTAATTTTCAGATTACCCCGATCCAGTTATTGATTAAAATTCGAACGTCTCGCCCAGTTTTGGTAAAACAAGTTCTACATTTCTATCTGCAAAATGCTTTAATGCACTTTCATGATTGATTTCAATTGCCGGGAAAGTATCAAAGTGACATCCGATTACTTTCGGTGTTTTTAATAGCTCAGCTGCTGCGAAAGAAGCTTTTCTCGGGCACATTGTGTAATGACTTCCGATCGGAAGAATAGAAAGGTCAAGATTCCCGTATAGTCTTGGGAACAGCTCCATATCAGCCATTACTCCTGTATCTCCTGCTAAATAAATATTTTTATCTTCAGGCAATCTGAAAATATACCCCACAGGAACGCCTCCGTAGCTCCCATCCGGGAACGAACTGGTGTGATGAGCCGGAACCATGGAAATTTTAAGATCGTCGATTTTTGCTGATCCTCCTAAGTTCACATCATCTTTGTTTTTTGCGGATGTAAAGTAAGCGCATACTTCAGGTACTCCAATTACGGTAGCCTCCGGATAATGCTGCAACACTTCTCCTACATCAGCAATATGATCGCCATGTGCATGGGTCAGAAGGATGTAATCAATTTTTTGAGCGGCGATATCAAAACCTGACTCCGCTTTTTTGTAGTTGTAGAATGGGTCACTTAAAATTGTCTTGTCCTTGTAGGTAAACAAGAAGCAATTTTGCCCTAAGAATTGTATTTTCATTTTAAATTTAGTTTTGAATTTATTGAATAAAGATGATTTATTACTTTAAGTGAAATTAAAATATCTTTTTTAATTTAAGAACATCCCATTGGCTGCTTTAAAAAAAACTCATACAGCAGCAGACAGGTTGGTATTATTATTAAAATCTGAAGAACCAGTAAAGGTCTCATTGGCTGTAATTTTCCGATGAACAGATAAAAGCCTAAACCAGCATTGGCCATAATAATCAAAGTAATAAAGGCTGGAATAAAATCAATTTCAAGCACTGACATTCCTCCTATCAACTCTTCAGCCAAATAATAAATAAGTACCAAACCCAGGATAACAGATAAACTGGAAGATATTTTTACAAAGGTCTTCATATTATCTATTTCTTGGGAAATTTATCCTGAATCAGATTCAGATTAATACCATGCTCCAAATAAGCTTTACAGCCGTCTAAAACTGTTGTAAAGCCTCCTGTGTTGTCATTGATCACTTTTACAAGATCTTCGCCTGTCTGGCCGAATCCATAGCTTCTGATCACAACCAGTGTTCCGTTTTCCATTGTCGTGAATTCGTAGTCTACATTTGTTGAAGGCTCACCCCACTCTGTTCTGATAAGCTTACCGGGAATTACCTGATTAACTTTCACCACAGATTTTACACCATACATCTCCCATTCCCAGGTTACCGTCTTACCTTCTTCTAATTTTCCGGTAGATTTTGTAAACCAGAAATTAGTGGTTACTTCAGGATTGATAAACGCTTCAAAAACATCTTCAATCGGCTTTCTGATGAGCATTTGAGCTTCAACGCAGGCAGTAGAATTCACGATATTCTATTTTAGAGTTAGTTAAATAAATTAAGTCCGGCTGCTGTAAGAATTGCCATTATAAACGTCATAATTCCTACCTGCTTTAAATACTGATCCAGTTCTTTTGGTTCTTTTACCGACATTATATTTCTTCTAAGTTTTGAAAGTGGGAACAAAAGGATCATTACGATGAAAACATAATAATTCTGAGCCTGAATGAATCCGTTTACCCCCAGAAACATAAGAATAAGCAATAATGGAAGCTGCAACAGAATCATTTCGTAGATCATTGCATTTTTGAATCCTATTCTCAGCGCAAAACTGTTTTTCCCTGACAGTCTGTCACTTTCGATGTCTCTCATATTGTTCAGATTAAGAACCGCCATACTCATCATACCTACCGCAGTCCCCGGAAGCAGCATATCCCAGCTGAAAGTTTTTGTAAACAGGAAGTAACTTCCACATACAGAAACAAGTCCAAAAAAGATAAATACAAAAATATCTCCCAGTCCCATGTAACCGTAAGGTTTTTTACCTACTGTATATCCTATAGCCGCCAGAATGCATGCCACTCCCAGTCCTATGAAGATGTAAAACTCATTCATATAATTGGGAATGAAGGCCACATACAATAAAGCAATAGTAGCCATGAAAGATAGTGCTGAGAAAAGAATTACTGCATTTTTCATCTGTTTTGCTGTAATCTTCCCTGATGCCACTGCTCTGGCTTCTGCCTCATTGATTCTTTTAGCATCGGTACCTTTTACCCCATCGCCATAATCATTGGCATAGTTTGATAAAATCTGATATAAAAGGGTTACCAGAAGGGCCAGTGCAAAAATTTTCCAGTCCCAGGTTCCTCCTTCTCTGTAAAGCCTCCATTTTGCAATGAAAGCTCCCATAATAATCCCGCTTAAAGAAAGCGGTAAAGTCCTTAGCCTTGCGGCTTTTATCCAATCAGTCATAATTTTTATAATGTAAAATGTATGATGCACAATGTAAAATACATTAATAAAGTCATTAATACATTTTACATTGTACTTTTTACAATTTTAAGATATCCATTGATCTTCTCCGAAGTTCGGTTTCCTTTTTTCAAGAAACGCATTTCTTCCTTCCTGAGCTTCTTCCGTCATGTACGCCAAACGGGTTGCTTCTCCCGCAAATACCTGCTGCCCAACCATTCCGTCGTCAGTAAGATTCATTGCAAATTTCAGCATTCTGATAGAAGTTGGAGATTTTGCTAATATTTCCTGAGCCCATTCATAAGCTGTATCTTCTAATTCAGCATGGGGAACTACCTTGTTCACCATTCCCATTTCCAAAGCCTCCTGAGCGGAATAGTTTCTTCCTAGAAAGAATATTTCACGGGCTTTCTTCTGACCTACCATTTTAGCAAGGTAAGCTGATCCGTAACCACCGTCAAAACTTGTAACATCGGCATCTGTCTGCTTGAAAATAGCGTGTTCTTCACTCGCTAAAGTAAGGTCGCAAACAACATGAAGGGAGTGTCCTCCACCAACTGCCCATCCCGGAACCACTGCAATTACTACTTTTGGCATAAAGCGGATCAGACGCTGAACTTCCAGAATATTCAAACGGTGTCTTCCGTCTTCTCCTACATACCCCTGATGTCCTCTAGCCTTCTGGTCTCCTCCACTACAGAAAGCCCAGCCACCGTCTTTAGCGCTTGGCCCTTCTCCTGAAAGCAATACAACCCCTATTGAAGGATCTTCATAGGCGTCATAAAAGGCATCATATAATTCTGAAGTTGTTTTAGGTCTGAAAGCGTTACGTACTTCCGGTCTGTTGAAAGCAATTCTTGCCACTCCGTTAGACTTTTTATAGGTAATATCTTCGTATTCCTTGGCGGTTTTCCACTCGATCATCTTATAAAAATTTTTCTCAAAGATACGGAATTGCAGAGAATTTTTAAGGGTGAAATTTCATGATAAGCTCTGCAAAAAGGAGAATTTTTAAAATTTAGTTTTTGAATTAGATACAGGTAATCAGAACTCATTTTATGATCTTTTTTAATAATACCAAATTCTGCATCACTGTTAGGTAAGTACTAATAGCCAATAAATTAACATAAAAAACATCAAATACAAGAGTCGAAAGGAAAAATTGTACAATCAGTGAAGGCTTAGTATTGTTTATTGAAAGAAGTAATTTTTCTGAATGTATGCTATAAGGAGGCGAGGATGAGATCAACTTCATTGGTTCTTTCTAAGCTAATGGATAGATCCTATATTCTATTTTGATTTCAAATAATAACAAAACAAAACCGGGACATTTCTGCCCCGGTTTTTATAGTTGGTTATTAAAACGATTACTTTGCAGCAGCACTTAATTCTGCTTCTTTAGCTTTCATTTCTTTAACTTTATCCATATTTTTAGTTACTACGTAAATTTCTTTTAACGCACTAACTGCATCAATACTCTTTGGATTTGCCTTGTACCATCCTTCAGCATAAGGTAATGCTTTGTTGAATCTTTCTCTTCTCTCATCGATCAATTTGGAAGCTTCATCCGGCTTGTCTTTTCTCAATGCATTGATCTTTGTTACGATTCCTGCATCATCTCCAATGGTAGTGTATACCAGGTTCTGGTAGGCATCAGAGAAATCAGGCTTAAGTTCAATTGCTTTTTTGAATGCTGCTACAGCATCTTCAACAGTAGCTGGAGTTTTAGCCTGCATTACCCCAAGGTTATACCAATTGGTAGCATCGTTCGGGTTCTTTGCTAATTGCTCTTTCAGACCTGAAACAAATTTATCTGTGTTTCCTGACTGAAGGTATGCAGTACTCTGAGCTTCTTTAAGCTTAGCATTATTAGGATATTTAGCTAACCCTTTCTCAATTATCGTAAGAGCTTCATTAGATTTTTTTGCATTAAGAAGTAATGAAGACAGAGTTTCATATAATTCCGGCTCTACACTTTTCGACTGCTCTGTTTTGAAGTCGCTGTAATCGGCATTTTTCTTCATAAGCTCCCAGGTAGCTTTATCTAAGCTCACCACCTGTCCCGTCTTCTTTTCCTTTGCAGTATAAGTAGTTTCTACTCCTGTAAATCCGGAATTGATCAGGTCTGTATATATTTTGATAGATTGGTCACTGTTATTGGCTAACGCATGACTAAGCCCTGCATAATACATATATATTTTATTATCCTGACCGCTAGACTTTAATAGGTCATAAACTTCAACAAACTTAGGTGCTGCCGCTGCGTAATTTTTTGCATTGTAGGCATCCATTGCAGCTTTGTTAGCTTCCTGAAGTTGTGCATTCAAAGCATTGGCATCTTTTTTCTGTCCAAAAGCAAAGGCAGATGCTACGATAGCCATTCCTAAAATCAGTTTCTTCATAATAACTATTTTTATATTTTATTGTACAATTTATTCTTCAGAATCAGAAACCTCATTATCCTCTGCTGGGTTTTCGTTATCAGCCTGAGGTACTGTATTGTTTTCTTGGTTATCAGTTACAGTTTCTCCTTCAACTCCTTCTTCATTCTCTTCAGAATCATCTTCTACATCCTTATCCATTTCTACTTTTGCAATGGCTGCAATTTCGTCATTTTTCTTAAGGTTGATCAGCTTTACTCCCTGTGTATTTCTACCCATCACTCTCATTTCATCCATTCCCATTCTGATGGCAACACCGGACTTATTGATAATCATCAATCCGTCTTCGTCTGTCACATTCTGAATAGCAATCAGATTTCCTGTTTTTTCGGTAATGTTTAGGGTAATAACTCCTTTTCCTCCTCTGTTGGTAATCCTGTAGTCTTCTACTGCAGTTCTCTTTCCGTATCCTTTTTCAGATACTACAAGTACTGTTTCTTTTTCCACATCATTCACAACAATCATACCAATAGCCTCATCATTGTCTTCCATAGCAATACCACGAACCCCGATAGATCCTCTACCTACTTCTCTTACTTTTTCTTCAGGGAAACGGATACATTTACCATTTTTGGTAGCAATCATGATCTGAGAAGTTCCGTTAGTAAGGTAAGCTCCTAATAACTGGTCATTATCTCTGATTTCAATTGCGTTTACACCATTTACTCTTGGTCTTGAATAAGCCTCCAGTGATGTTTTCTTGATCGTACCGTTTTTGGTTACCATCACCACACTCATTTGGTTTACATATTCAGAATCCTTCAGGTTGTTAGTTCTGATATACGCTTTGATCTTATCATCCGGTTCGATGTTGATCAGGTTTTGTACGGCTCTTCCTTTTGATATTTTGGAACCTTCCGGAATTTCAAATACTCTCAGCCAGTAACATCTTCCTTTTTCTGTAAAGAACAGCATATACTGGTGGTTGGTAGCTGAAACAATGTATTCAAGGAAGTCAGCATCTCTGGTTGTCGCCGCTTTATTCCCTACACCTCCTCTACTTTGAATTTTGTATTCTGAAAGGGAAGTTCTCTTAATATATCCTGCATGAGAAATGGTAAGAACTACAGATTCATTAGGAATAATATCTTCAATAGACATTTCTCCTCCTGAATAATCAATTTCAGTTCTTCTTTCGTCTCCGTATTTTTCTTTGATTTCAAGCAATTCTTCTTTAATGATCTGGAATCTTCTTGGCTCGCTGGCTAAGATATCTTCTAAATCAGCAATTTCTTTCATGATGGTATCGTATTCATCTCTGATCTTATCAAGCTCCATCCCTGTAAGACGTGCCAATCTAAGATCAAGAATTGCCTGAGCCTGAATGTCAGAAAGTTCAAATTCCTGAATCAAGCCATCTTTTGCCGCCTGTGGGTTTGCACTGTGACGGATAATTGCAATCGCTTTATCGAGAGAATTCTGAGACCCGATCACTTTCATGAACCCTTCTAAGATATGCGCTCTTTCTCTTGCTTTTTTAAGCTCGAATTTGGTTCTCCTAACGATTACCTCATGTCTGTGCTCTACAAAGTGATGAATGATATCTTTTACATTCAGCTGCTCCGGTCTTCCGTGTACCAATGCAATATTATTTACACTGAAAGAGGTTTGAAGGGCTGTATATTTATAGAGTAAGTTCAGAACAACATTTGGAATCGCGTCATTTTTCAGTTCATATACAACACGAAGTCCTTTTCTGTCTGATTCGTCTCTGATTTCGTGGATGCCAGGGATTTTTTCATCTTTAACAAGTTCTGCTGTTCTGGCAATCATTTCTGCCTTGTTAACCTGATAAGGAACTTCTGTTACAATAATTGCATTTCTGTTTCCAATTTCTTCAAAGTTAACTTTAGCTCTTAAAACCACTCTACCTCTTCCTGTGTGAAATGCATCTCTTACTCCATCATAGCCATAGATAATCCCTCCTGTAGGAAAATCCGGAGCAATAATGTGCTGCATCAGCTCATCAATCGTAATTTCTCTATTATCGATATAAGCACAGATAGCATCCACAGATTCGCGTAAGTTATGCGGTGCCATATTGGTAGCCATCCCTACTGCAATACCTGAAGTACCGTTTACAAGAAGGTTCGGAACCTTGGTAGGCATTACTGTTGGCTCCTGTAAGCTGTCGTCGAAGTTATTCTGAAAATCAACTGTTTCTTTGTCTAAGTCTGAAAGAACCTCATCAGAGATCTTTTTCAATCTTGCCTCGGTGTAACGCATTGCTGCAGGCGGGTCACCATCCATGGAACCAAAGTTCCCCTGTCCGTCTACCTGAGGATAACGTAAGCTCCAGTCCTGAGCCATTCTCACCATCGCGTCATATACAGAGGAGTCTCCGTGCGGGTGATATTTACCCAAAACATCCCCAACAATTCTCGCAGATTTTAAATATTTTCTATTAGAAAAAACCCCTAGTCCATACATACCGTAAAGCACTCTTCTATGAACGGGTTTCAAGCCATCTCTTACATCAGGTAACGCTCTTGAAACGATAACTGACATCGAATAATCGATATAAGATGACTTCATTTCATCAACAATGTTGATAGGAATCAGTCTTTCTCCTTCTTTTTGCATAAACAAATTTTATTATAATGATAGTCAAACCTTTAGCTGAAAGGCTGAAAATTATTTATTTTGATTTTTTATTAATGGGCTAATTTACGAAAAAATTGCCGATTTTTGCGCTAGAATTTATCCACAAAATCTTAAAAATTCTTAAAATATGAGCGTATTAAGTATAACTTTCCACTGCACGAAAAATAATCTGGAAGAATGGGAAAATTATATTGATGAAACACTGGTTTTAATGACCGAAAATCTGATGGATGTCACCAAGTATATGCTTTCTGAAGTTCACAGTGATTATATAGAAGACGGAAAGAATTATAACCTGCTTCTAATCTTTGATAATGATGAGTTGAGAAGTGATTTTATCGAGAGCGAACTGAAAAATATATCTGAACGCATTGAAAGTAAATTCGGACAGGAAGTAATGATCTTCAATACGTTTCTGAATCCTAGAAAACAAAGAATGTAAACCGGAATTATCTAAATATAAAATAAGCACTGAAATTTTCTCAGTGCTTATTTATTGTACTACATTTTATCTGTGAAATCCGTTATGATGACCTCCACCATGGTGATAATATCCCCCGTGATGTCCACCATAAACATATACTCTCTGTGTATATCTGGGACCATAACCATAGTATCTTGGTCCGTAATATCCATATGCAGGCGTACTTACTCCATAATATCCGTCAGCTGCACAAGATGACAGCATGAATATTAATGTCATGACCATTACAGCCTTAAACAAAGTTTTCATTTTTTTGTCACTTTTAATTCTGTATTAAAGGGATCAATGTTGATGCCAAAGTGCTGTAAAAAAGGTTTAAATCTTCTATTTTTTTATTAATATCCATTCCTTTTTTTCACTGGCCCGGAGTATCATCTTTTATCCTTCCTCCTTAGATCTTCTTAGCATTTTTTCCGTCTGATATACGCTGTTATCACAGATAGTATATAACGAGCACAGCAACCGAAGGATTACACTATACTGCTTCTTTTTTCCATCATAACAAGATCTTTCCACCCGCCATTGAGCCTTCCAATTTTCTTACGTACACCCACTATTCTGAAGCCGTTTTTCTGATGGAATTTGATTGAGGTTTCATTTTCGGAAAAAATATTGGTCTGCAATGTCCAGAATCCATGATCTTCACTATCCAAAATCAGCTTTTTAAGTAATACTGAACCTAATCCTTTACCCTGATATTGATTATCAAAATAAATACTCACTTCTGCTACTCCTTTGAACGCTTCTCTTTTGCTTACCGGTTTTAAAGCACACCATCCTACGACATCATTATTTTCGTTTTCCAGCACCCAGCGGCAGTCATGGAAATATTCCATACTCCAGGCTTCGGCAGTTGGAACTTCAGTTTCTAAAGTAGCTATACCGCTATCAACTCCCTGCCTGAAAATCTCCAGTACTCTGGGTTCGTCATTGGGAAGCATTTCTCTTAATTCGTAATTCATCGTATTTAATGGTATTTTCTTTTAATTTTTCTTTTAATTCTTGAATAATGGGTCTGTTTACTTTTTTCATCTTCAGAAACCACACTGATATTCCCATCCACTTCCAGAACGGAAAGCTTTACGTTCTGTATCTTTTCAATGCCGTGTTCTCTTATTGCTTCTTCCAGTTCACTCTGGGTAATTTTTACTCTGTTTAAGGCAGCCTGATCTGCTACCCCATCTCTGATAAGGATTACGGGATCATCTTCCATGAATGTCTCAAAGGAACGGTTGGAAAACATAATTCTTTTTAAAATAAAATTAGCAACAAAGAGAACCAGTGCGGCAACAATTCCGCCCTGCAATGAGGTGTCCGGGCCTACCATTGCATTCTGAACCGCATTGGAAATTAACAGCAACAAAACCACATCTCCCGCATTAAGCTGGGAAAGCTGGTTTTTGCCAAATAAACGGATCGCGATCACCATGAAAAGGTAAACACAGAGGGAACGAACAGCTACGTTAAAAATGGAATCCACAATTTTTTTTATCTACTCAAATGTATTAATTTTTTACTATTTTATTGATGTATCAAAGGAAAATGTATTTACAGGCATTGATTGGTCGCTGGCTGCTATTTAATTATTAAAAATGTATGGCATCCAGAGGTAAAATAAATTGTATTTCTATTGGTATGAGATTTGACCATCTTCATAAAACCATAATTTAACAATGAAAAAACAATTATTTTTCTATCTGGGTATTCTTTTATTTTTTGTGGCTTGTGAAAAGAAAAAGTCTGCAGCAGATATTTCTTCTGATAATGCTGTGCGTATGAAAGTCAATGAACTTTATTCAAAATATGGCAATTCTAATGAAGTCATTTACAATCAAACTATTCCGGCTACTTTGTTTTCAAAGGATTTAAAGGAAACATTAGAAAATGCAATACGTGCATCAAAAGCAGATATTGAAAAGGTGAAAAATAGTGATCATTCTGATGAGAAACCATTAATTTTTGAAGGGGCTATGTTCTCCAGCTTGTATGAAGGATTTACAGCCTATACAATTAAATCCGTCAAGATACAAGATAAAATTGCTGATGCCCAGGTAGAATTTGAGTATAATATGCCGTCACCAAAAGTAACATGGATAGATACGGTACATCTGATCAATACAGAGAAAGGCTGGAAAATAGATAATATCACTTTTGACAAGAAGATGGCTAATTCAGGCGATCTTAAAGCAAGAATGATTGATTTTGTGAAAGGAACACTGTGAAATTTTGCAGCATTTCATAAATGAAACCATCATCATTATAAAAGAGGCTATCTCACTTTTGAGACAGCCTCCTGTTTTTTATGGACACTGAACGATTGGAACTTCGCTGCAAAATACTTTATTTGCCCACTCACAATATGTGCAATATTGTTTTGGCTGTCCACCGTACACTGATTTTAAATCTGACTTAGCCAGTTTCTTTAAATTTTTCATATAGTTTTAATTTTATGGTTGAGTAAAATTAAAACCAATCTGGTTTATTTTTATTACAATTTAATAGTATATTTTTTCATTATTCACACTTTAATGATAAAAAAAATACATTATAAGTACTATCTGTTATTGATCTCTACTGTTACGGGCATTACGTAAGTGTATGCAACCATATTTTCACTCAGACTTTTGCGGTCTACTTTGTAATCAAGTTCGCTTAAAACGGTTTCAATTTCTTTGTTGACGCTTTTGCAGTCTCCTTTAGAATGTACATTGACAATTTTCCCGTTTTTTGCAATATCAAACTTCACTACAGAGTTGACAGTTCCCTGCTGGTATTCCGGATTGGTAAGATCGAAATTAGCCATCAGTTTTCCTCTGATATCATTAAAAGTTTCGTTCTTATTCAATTGAATTTCCTCAATGGTATTATGATCCGAAGTCTGTGCTTTGGTTGTGTTCATTACAACAGCAAATCCACAAACAAACAATGAAGCAATCAATAGCTGGATTTTATTTCTCATAACAATCTGGTTTTTAATATTATACTAATCCTATTTTGGATCTCTTAACCAAAGTTATTAAAAATAATTCATATTAAATTCACTTTCAGTTAATATTTAGTTAACATTAGCCCATAATCAACTGATTATAAATAAGATAAAATATTAAAATAATTGAAAAATTAATATTGGCAATCCAATAATAATACAAATTGTAGGGAATTAACTATTTTTACCGGCTTCAATTAACACTTAAGAAATGATCTGGACAAAAAAAGAATCTGCTTTCGCAAATTCTTTTATGTGACTTGTTATATATTCAGGCGGATTATTGTCCTTTGATTATTCTTCTTGTTTCAAGTTCATCAATAATAAACTGCGCATCACTTTCTGTAATATATTTACTTTCATAAAGCCAGTGAATCCTTGCGATCTGTGTGTGGACAGGAATCAGATTGTCTACTCTGTAATATTCTTTCAAATAATAGTCTTTTCTATTCTTTCTGATTTCGACAATAAAGGCATCAACTTCTTCCATTTCTTTTTTTGAATATGAGAAATTAATTGGTTTTGCTGCTGCGAGACTTTTGGAACTTACCGTCTTGAATTCATTATTACACAATGCGGTTACAATAAATGCAGGCAAGAGAGCAATAATGAAAACTACCATTCCTGCTGACATGGAAAGATGATAGCTCATATTAATCACAATAGTGAGCAATATTGAATTCATCGCGACAGATAAGGTGATTAATAAAAGTACCCAATCTTTTGATTTTCTAAATACTGTTTCATCATCATAGATCTCTGAAAAATGGACTTTATATTCATGCAGCTCTTTTATAAAACTGTTCTTAACAAAGACTCCATCTTCCTTAATTTCGAAATAACACGCATTTCTTCCATTCTTTTGCAACAGCGTTTTCATATAAAATCTTTATTCCAGTTCCCTCTTCAAAAACTTTCCGGTTAAACTTTTCTTAGACTTTACAATTTCTTCGGGAGTTCCCTGTGCTACGATCTGCCCTCCATACTTTCCTCCTTCCGGTCCAACGTCAATAATATGGTCTGCAAGCTTAATGACATCCATATTGTGTTCAATGATAATGAATGAGTTTCCTAGTTCCACCAATTTATTAATGGCTTCCATCAGGATTTTCACATCTTCGAAATGAAGTCCAGTAGTTGGCTCATCAAGAATATAAAGGGTATTTCCGGTTTGTCTTTTTGCCAGTTCAGTTGCTAACTTGATACGCTGCGCTTCACCTCCCGAAAGGGTTGTGGACTGCTGTCCTAAGGTAATATATCCTAATCCTACATCCTGTAATGTTTTTACTTTTGCAAAAATCTTAGGGATGGGCTGGAAGAAATCAACGGCTTCATCAATCGTCATATCCAGAACATCAGAGATTGATTTTCCTTTATAACGAACCTCAAGGGTTTCTCTGTTGAAACGTTTCCCGTTGCAGGTCTCACAGTGAACATATACATCCGGAAGGAAGTTCATTTCAATCACTTTCAATCCTCCACCCTGACAGGTTTCACATCTTCCTCCTTTTACATTGAAAGAGAATCTTCCCGGCTTGTAACCACGGATTTTACTTTCCGGCAGTTCTGCAAAAAGGTTTCTGATGTCTGTAAACATCCCGGTGTATGTTGCCGGGTTGGAACGTGGCGTTCTACCGATCGGTGTCTGGTCAACATCTACAATTTTATCAATATTATCCAGACCTTCAATTTTTTTATAAGGTAAAGGTTCCTGAACTGCTCTATAGAAGTGTTTATTAAGGATCGGATATAAAGTTCCGTTGATCAGAGAAGATTTTCCACTTCCTGAAATTCCGGTTACCACCACCAGTTTTCCCAGCGGAACATCCAGCGTTACATTTTTAAGGTTATTTCCTGTAGCTCCTTTTAGTACTATATTTTTACCGCTTCCTACTCTTCTTTCTGCAGGAATTTCAATTTTTCTTTTCCCATTGATATACTGAGCAGTAATAGTATCTGCATTCAATAAATCTTTTGGTTTTCCCTGCCACAATATCTCTCCGCCAAATTTTCCGGCTCTCGGACCAATATCAAGCACCTCATCGGCTTCCAGAATCATGTCTTTATCATGTTCTACTACCAATACAGAGTTTCCGATGTCTCTAAGGTTTTTCAAAGAATGAATAAGCCTTTCGTTATCTCTCTGGTGAAGTCCGATACTCGGTTCATCAAGGATATACAATACATTGACCAGCTGAGATCCAATCTGAGTTGCCAGACGGATTCTTTGTGACTCTCCTCCTGAAAGGGTCTTGGAGCTTCTGCTCAAACTAAGATAATCTAAACCAACATCCAGCAGGAACTGAAGTCTGGTCTCTATTTCTTTCAAAATCTCGTGGGCAATGATTTTGTTTTTCTCAGAGAATTTATCTTTAACGTCAGCCAGCCAGTCTTTTAAATCTGCTAAGCTTAATCCATTTACCTCAGCAATATTCTTTCCGTCTATTTTAAAACTTAAGCTTGAAGGCTGAAGGCGGGTTCCTCCACATTCCGGGCAGGTTTCTTCTGTTGTAAAGTGTCTTTCCAGTAAAATTGCTTCATAAGATTCTCTTTCATCGATCATTTCTTCCATGAAAGCAATCAGACCATCAAAACTGATCTTTATTTTCTTAGTGATCCCTGCGTATTTCAGGTCTTTATTAAATTCTTTGTGACATCCGTTATAGATATAGTCCAGTGCTTCTTCCGGAATATCCTTCAATGGAGTTGTTAATCCCAGCCCGAAGATCTCCAGAATATTTTTTATCTGTGACAGAATCCATTTATTGGATTTAATATCTTCTAATGGTAGTAAACCACCCTGGTTAATTGATAGTTTTGGATTATCAACGAAATAGTCGGTATTGATTTTTTTGATCGTTCCCAGTCCTTTACAGTTCGGGCAGCTTCCTTTAGGTGAATTGAACGAGAATGTATTGGGTTCAGGTAACGCCAAAGAGTGTCCTGTTTCTGCATCCATCAGGTTTTTGGAGAAGTATTCAATAGCAGTACTTCCCAGTTTCTGAATTCCAATAATCCCTTCACCCATTTCCATTGCTGTACGCAATGATTTTTCCATTCTGCTCTCAGACGCATTTTCCCCGATAATCCAACGATCGATTACAATATCAATATCGTGGGTTTTATAACGGTCAAGTTTCAGGTCATATTCAATATCCTGTAATTCGCCATCAATTCTTGCCTGTCCATAGCCTTTTTTAGCCATCTGTACAAAAAGTTCATGGTAATGTCCCTTTCTAGATCGTACTACAGGTGCCATCAGCATGATTTTTTCTCCTTTGTAGTTTTCTTTGATCGTCTCCAGAATCTGATCTTCAGTATAGCTTACCAGCTTCTGTCCTGTAGTTAAGGAGTAAGCATCAGAAACTCTAGCATATAACAGACGCAGATAATCATACAATTCTGTAACGGTACCTACAGTGGAACGGGGATTTTTATTGGTTGTTTTCTGCTCAATGGCAATAACGGGAGAAAGTCCCTCAATTTTATCTACATCAGGACGCTCCAAACCACCTAAAAACTGACGTGCATAAGCAGAGAAGGTTTCTATATACCGACGCTGGCCTTCTGCAAAAATAGTATCAAAAGCCAGTGAAGATTTTCCACTTCCTGAAAGACCGGTGATAACAACCAATTCATTGCGTGGAATTTTAACATTAATATTTTTCAGATTGTGTTCACGTGCTCCGTAAACTTCTATATATTCAGTTGATTTGCTCATAATTTGGAGGGATTTTGCCTGAAAATCACAACGTGCAAAATTACGGAATTTTATGGAATTTTTTTTATTATAAGGGATAGAAAATTATTATAATCAGACTTTCCTTTTACCAGATACTAATAAGAACGTCTTGATATTCATTTCTATTGAATTTCTTTTTTGTATGAAGAATTAATGACCTACAAATTATTAAGTTTAGTCTTCAGCCTACTCCTAATAAATCTCTTTTAAAAATTGATTACAAAAAATGCCGTATTTCTACGGCATCCTTATCTTATAAACCAATTCTTGGTTTTCTTTAAAAATAAAAGTTATTTTACAAAAGTGTTGTATGCACTAAGCACTGATTCATATGAAGAATCAATCTGCTGGAGATCAATATCCGGGATTTTACCTGCTTCTTTTGAATCTCTTATTAATTTTCTGTATTTATCTAAAAAGCCTGAAGCTGTTTTATTAAAAGTTTCAAACTGAGACTTTTTATAAGAATACTGCTGATCTTTAACATTAAAATTCATTTTTGAATTGGCTTCGACCAGTTTTGCAAATTCATCATATTTTTTCTGGGCCTCTGCTTCATTAAACTTTCCTGTATATTGTCTGCCTAAAAGATCAACTACAGAATCCAGTGAATTCATTACATTTTTGGAAGACATAATATATTCTTTCATCGGATGATCCTTTAAAATAACCTCTTCAGCCACATCAGTAGCAGGCTTGATCCTGGCCATTACATTTTCACCTGAAGTATACAAAGCGTCAGCATCGGCTTCAATTTCTTTTTTGATTGCTTCTGCCTTAGCTCCTTTATCATCTTTATAATCTTCAGAATTCATATATGACTTAAGCTCTTCTATTTTTTTCTCTATATTTTCTTTTTTAGCCTTATAGATATTAAAATCAGCTTCAATGGCAGCCTTATCTTTCCCAAAACCTGACGGAACTTCTTTAATTCTGGAGAGAGTATAATCCATTGTTGTGGTCATTAGAGGTAATACCATAAACTTCGCGTCTTTGGATTTGGCTACTACATCATCCGCATATTTTAAGAATCTTTCCAAGCTTTTAGTTGTGTTTTTATAAGAATCCACAAAGTTATTATTAAAGTCAATAATTGCATTGGCATCTGATTCTCCTCCTAGATTTAAAATGGTATTACCCATTTTATCAGCTCCTTTTTTGCAACTTACAACACTAGTTGTCAAAGATATAGCCATAGCCAATATCATAATCTTTTTCATATTTTATTCATTTAAGTTTTGGTGTTCAATTATGCATCCTGAAATTCAATATCTTCATTGCTTATTCTTACAATATACTCAATCCCATCTATCGCTTTGGCAATAATCTGGTTTCTGAGGATATTGGACATATTTTCCCAGTATGCTCTTCCATAGAAAGAATAATTCTGTGGGACGATCTCCACCTCAACGGTTCTTACAAAACCTTCTTTGGGTCTGTTACTGATCATAGTTCCTCTTCTTACTCTTACTTCTCTCAGCTCGTCTTTCAGAATCATCCGACAGTAATTTTTGACATCTTCAAGGGAAATGATCTTATCTCTTGTTGTCAAAGCATATTTATAGGCCTGTATACTGTCTGTACCTTTTTGTTCTTCGGCTCCTCCTAATGTTTCTGTAAGCAGTATAACGGTCTGTGATTTCAACTGATTGGAGAGTTCTGTTCCGGGGCGCATATGATTGGCCAGGGTACAATGGGTTACCCAAAAAGCAGCATAGGTGTGATCTGTTTTTTCTACAGGTTCCATGATCACATAGTTCAGTTCCTGTCTGATATTTCTTTTGGCATTATTTACTTTTTGCACCATAGATTTCATCTTGTCAGACATTTCGCTAAGAACTCCTTTTACATTATCTCTGTTTAAAAGGGAAAATGCGGCAATCTCATCTCTGGTAAGCTCCAGAACATTAGCAATCATATCTACAGCATTTCTATTGGTGAATCGCTCCATCCCTCCTTTCCTTACTGTATACAATCCTTTTTTAAGATCATCTGCCGGCGTGAATGGAATTTCACTATACTTTCTTCCATCACCGTCCTGAACTTCATCTACGTAAAGAAAATGCTCGCCTTCGTCTGTGACCAAAGGAATATTATTCCCCATAATATCCAGACTGTATTCTGTTTTCTTCCAACCTCTGTTGTAGATTGGGAAAGCATTCAGAACGAAAGAGAAGTTATCCAGTATTTCGGCGGAAAACTGAGGCGGAAACTCAAAAGTAAGCCACAGGTATTGTTTATTTTCTAAATATTTTACAATTTCTTCTTTATCTGTAAGGAAATCCAGGTTCTGCGGCAGTTGTCCGGGCTCAGAAAAAAGACTGTTAGAAATTCCTGTAATCTCAATGAATTTATGGCGATAGATGCTTTTAATATCTTCAATGACCTTATTTCTGATAGACTGTTCTTTAAACATCTGCTCATAGCCGTCTGCAGGGCTTTCTGTAAGGTAGCTAAGCCCTTCTCTTACAAATAAAGGGTTTCCGTTGCTGGAAACATTAATATAAGGCAGCAGCTTATATACAAAATCAAGATGCTCAAAAGCAGGATTGGAACAAAATATACTCAAATATTTAGGAAATTTTTCGCTTACATATTTGCTCACATCTACTCCAATTGTAATTTTTCTGTAATCTTCAGGTCTTCCCTGAAATCTTGCAATAGGAATTTTGTTGAATCTGTCATCAATGCTATAGCACGTATTTCCTACAAACATGATAGAAGTGTGCACTTTGTTAATTCTTACATTCCCTACCGGAGTAAAAGGAATATTAAGTTGTTTATCCGATTCTGATTTTACAGTAGAAGTCATCTGCTTACGAAAGAAAAATTCCGTATGCTCCAATAAAATTTCGGAAGACTCATAAGGCTGCGTAAAAGCAACAGAATGGGCTGGTATAGGATGGGTATATATAGACGGAGTAAGGAGTTTTGCCAGTTTCTCCAGAATCCTGGCATTCACCGTTTGTATTTCGTTATTCGCTTTAAAAACTTCCGTGCTGAATGCGTCTATCAATAATTTTACAAAAGGGTCTAAAGACTGCGGGCTTTTCAGTCCCCATACTTTAGTTGCATTCTGAAGCATTCTGGCTTTTACAGATTCTTTGGAATAAATATTCTGATCTAAATTCATATTTTTTCTGTGTGTTAAAAATATTAATCAATAGACATAGGACTCAGGAACAATTCTGTTGAAAAGCTGAAGCGTTCTCCTGTTTCCTCCATCTTTGCATTGATGGCAATTCTTACTTTCTTTTTGATTTCGGTGTGTTCTTTGGTATCGTAGCTGTGTTCTACAAATTGGATGTGAGCATCTATGTGCGGACTGACGATTCGGGGCTCATATTCCTGAATCTGTCTTTTAAGGCTTTTTACAAAAACATTTTCCCAGATAGCACTTGTCACTCCATTATCGAATTCCAGGTTCCAAACATCGTTTCCATAGTTTTCATCATACCTGTTCTCTCCCTTTTTGGTGGTGATCAGCAGCATAATATTGTGAGCAATACTCTCTCCCATATCGCAGGTATCGATACTTCCGCCCTCGGTCATTAAAGTAGACGGCACGAAAGGCATTCTGTAATTTGGTGTATCCATAATGTATTAATTTTTCTTCATGGTCCCGTTTACTTAAAAACGAGATACCAAAATACACATTTTCACTAAATAATTATCAAAATACATTGAAATATTATTCAAAACAAAGGCTCTCAAACCAAATTGAAAGCCCTTATGATGATTATCTATTCTTACATAGTTTAGCTGTCTACTTTTTCCGGTTAATAAGATAGTATACGGGAAGGCCCAGTAAAACTAATACAAACCCCGGCCATGTATATTGCTGCTTATAAATTAAAAGTAAGATACAGAAACACGTTCCGATGACCAGATAAATGATAGGTGTCACTGGGTAAAGCCATGTTTTATAAGGTCTCTCCAGATTAGGTTGTTTCATTCTTAAATACATAACGCCAAAAACTGTAATCATATAAAAAAGGACGATAACAAAGGATATCATATCCAGCAGATTTCCGTATTGTCCACTGAGGCATAAGATAGAAGCCCAGACCCCCTGCATCCATAAAGCATTTTGCGGCACTTCATTTTTGTTATTTTTTAATGCTGACTTAAAAAACATTCCATCTCTGGCCATGGTCTGAAAAACTCTAGCTCCTGCTAAAATCAGTCCGTTATTACATCCAAATGTAGACACCATAACCAATAATGCTATGATAATTGTCCCTGCACTTCCGAAAATGTTCTGTGATGCGGCAACGGCAACCCTGTCATTGATGGCAAAAGCAATTCCGTTTCTATCCAGTGCGTTAAGGTATACAAAATTCACTGCTATGTAAAGAGTCATTACGGCAGAAGTACCGTATATCATTGATTTCACTACATTTCTCTTTGGGTTGTCAATTTCCCCTGAAACAAAAGTTACACTTTCCCAGGCTACGGAACTGAAAACAGAACCTACCATGGCAGCTGCAATGCCTCCCAACAAGGTCATTCCGCTGATAGACTGCCATCCTTCTTTAAGAAAGTTACCACTTATATCTTTTTTAAGGTTACTAAAGGAATCCGTTCCCAGACTAAAATTTTCAGACATATGTGAAAAATCAACCATTATAAAGCCCAGTGCTATAAGACCTAATAATGCTATGATTTTGGAGGCTGTAAATATATTCTGAAGGATTTTTCCACTCTGTACTCCTCTCGTATTAATATAGGTAAGGAGAAGAATTACAGCAATAGCCAGAATCTGGATCCAGGTAATTTTAAATTCACCACTTTGGAATATAGGTGCGGCATCGTTAAGTGATGGAATAATATAGGCGGTAAACTTTCCAAAAGCCATTGCCACTGCGGCAATAGTACCCGTTTGTATTACGGTAAACAGTCCCCAGCCATAAAGGAAACCCATTCTTTTGCCAAAGATCTCTTTCAGGTATGTATATTGGCCGCCGGCTTTCGGAAACAGAGCAGAAAGTTCCCCATAGCTTATGGCTGCGGCTACCGTCATCACCCCTGTAATTACCCATACGGCAATCAGCCAGAATCCGGATCCCAGATTCCTCATCATGTCAGCACTTACAATAAAGATCCCACTTCCGATCATAGACCCCATTACAAGCATAATGGCATCCCATAGTTTCAGTTTTTTTTGCATAGTCAAGTATAGGGCTCAAATATAAACAAATCTGCTTTTCATTTTGAATTTTATTGAAATTTCCTTAAAACACCTGTTTTTTATCATTTATTATTCGGTTATGATTCGATTTTAATTAGTATTTTTGACAAAATATTAAAAATGAAATTTAAGACTATATTATTTGTCGCTGCTGTAAGTGTTTCTTCTTTAGCATTTGCACAGGAAAGCGGACCACCTGCAGGAAAAGCTTTGGTAGGTGATACCTATGGGGGTGAGGTAGCTTCCTCTATTGAAGCTAAAGCTGTGACCGTAGATAAACTGAACAAACAGCTTAAAAAAGATAACAAAAAGGTTGAAAATATAGCCGTTAAAGGAAAAGTAACTGATGTCTGCGATAAAAAAGGCTGCTGGCTTACTATTCAGACGGAAGACAATTCAAAGTTCTTCGTAAAGATGAAAGATTACGCTTTCTTTGTACCTACGGCCTTAAAAGGGAAAAATGTGGTGCTGGAAGGAAATGCCGAAAGAAAAGTAATATCTGTTAATGAGCAGAAGCACTATGCTGAAGATGCAAAAAAGCCTCAGTCTGAAATTGACGCGATTACACAGCCAAAAGAGGAAATCAGGTTTGTAGCTAACGGAATTAAGGTTATCAACTAATCTATTTCAAACAATAAAAAAAGCGTTCTCAAATATATTTTGAGAACGCTTTTTTATATAGATGATTATTATCCTATTTACTTTGTTTCTTTTCTTTCTCCAGCATAACCGGATAGACAGGCAGAAAATCATATGAAGGATAAAATTCTGTTTTGAATCCACCCCACGCTCCACTTTCAAATACCTGATTAACTTCTCTCGTATACTCAGGTTTGAATCGTAAAGTAATAATCTGGCCTATCCCCATTACTACGTTCCACGATACAATTCGGGTGTGGCTTTTATCCAGTTTCTGATAAAACTTTTGTTTCATTACCCTCGCCTGAATAGAATCTACAGGGTTTTCCTGTATATGGCGCATTATTACAGTTACCATTACGCTGTCATTCGGCTTATAGGGTATTGATGATTGGTTTTGTGCCTTTAAAGACAGTCCCGTGATCGTCAAGATTAACAATGTCAGTAAATTTTGCATAGTATATTTAACCTTTTGATTCAATGTCTAAAAATGTATTGGGTACTTTGAATTTTTTAATCTTCTATTTTAAATTCCGCGACTGCATCCAGTTTAGGATATTTAGTAGCAGATATAAATTTCTTCCCGGTACATTCTATTTCCAGCCAGCCCTTTTTTCCCTTCACATCTCCCACTTCCATTACAAAAGGAATAAAGGAAATTTCATCTTTACCTGCTTCTTTCATCTCTCTGTACTGAACCGCAATGTCTAAGATACATTCATGTTCCGTATTCAGTTTTACATTTCTGTAAACGATATCATAATGGGTATCCTTATTTTCAGGGATATCAAGATAAGTCTCCCATCCTGTAATATCCGAGTTGAATTCACTGATTGCTTTCAGCGCATAATAAAGAGCTATAGTATAATATTTTCTGGTCCCTTTTCTTGTATAATCGTTAACGAAGTGTCCGCCTTCAAATAATATAGTAGGCATTCCTGCCCTGATAAAGTTATCACCTGTAGACGTAGGATAAAATTCATCAGAATATCTCCCGACCTGATTGGGGATCATTTCTTTTAAATGATTATAAACACTTCCGATTACTGCCATACACTTTTTCCTGTTTTCAGTAACTGTACGTTCTACATTTTCTGAGGGAGCCAAAAAAGAAAGTGTAGCAGGGTGGATACCATCTGTTGTAAAAATGGTTCTCTGCTCATGGAGATTTAATGCGTAGTCATACTTCTTTGAAGCGGCAGCATTTTTCAGGAATTTAATCTCTTTACTGGCCTCGTTATGAAAATCTCTGTTCAGATCAATATCGGCAGCATTCAGTCTGGTCCATCTTTCAGATCCATCAGGATTCAGCATGAAAATAAAGTCTAACTGTATTCTAGAGAAGAGCTCTTCTTTAATCTCCGGAGCTTTATCCAAAGTTTTTAATAGATCGAGCATCGCATGGGTTGCGTTCGATTCATTTCCATGCATTTGCGACCAGGCTAACACCTTAATGTTTCCGGTTCCTATACTTAACTGATAGATGGGCTTCTCTAAATAAGATGTTCCTATTTGCTGAATATAATCGCTGAGATTGTTCTGTAGGTAAGAAAATAATTTTTCAGGAGAAATATAACGATTTGAGAAATCGGGGTTTTGAGAATAGATCTGTTCAAAATTCATTGTTGGAATAATTTACAAGAATCAAATTTAACCATTTTTGGGCAAAAAAGTAAATTAACATCTGTAAATAATAGCAAAATTCATGAATTTACAAATCCAAACCGTTTTAAAAATATTTTACAAGAGTTAAATTTACCCGTTTGAAAATTTCAAAACAGGATTAACATATGTAACTACACTAAACATCCTCATCCGTCAATTTGTCTGTTGGTAAAATTGTGGATTGCGAATAATTTAATTACATATATTTATGTATCACTATTTCAGCAAGTTATGGCATTTATATAAATCGTATTTATAACTATACTTGAAGTGTAAAAAAGCAGGTTTTAAGCACTTTATGAGTTATTTATTTAAACATTTAAAATGTGGAAAACCTAGATGTTTACTTGTTTATACAAATGTAAATCATAGAAAATGTTTAAAATTTCACTTTTAATTCTTTAATCTATCCTTTTCCAGGAAATTTTACATCTTCATAAAATTAGTCGTTTAAGAAAGATCATAATGAACCTAAAACAACCCCTTCATTGAGGTTTAAAAGGGCATTTACATCAGTAATTTACCTTTGTAATACTTTAAAAGCGGTATTTAATAGACAATAAAGGCTTATTAAATCGATTTTTTAACCTGATACCAGGTTTCTGTTAATTAATAATGTAAACAAACATAAAGAGGTTGTTTTATACACTTAATATGCTCTTAAAGAGGTATAGTTTACATTTTTAAACAGTATTTTAACCAAAAAAAGACCCGAACTTAAAGAAATATAATTGAATAAATAAGGTCTGTAGCTGATTAAGGTATTGAAAAGATACAAATGTAACTGAATGGTAATTTATTGGTTTAAAATACTTTACTTTTAGTTTACATTTGTACATCAATGAGTATTTAAATTATTTACATTTGTATTTTGCATTTGTAAATTTTATTATTTACATTTGTAATATAATTAATGACTTATTTTTATGAGTTTAAACGATAGAATTTCAAAAGTTATAGAGTATTCCAATCTTACTCCTTCAGAATTTGCAGATGAAATTGATGTGCAGCGTTCATCTATTTCGCATATTACTTCGGGTAGAAATAAACCTTCTCTGGAATTTATCATAAAAATAAAATCCCGTTTTCCTGAACTTCTATGGGATTGGCTAGTTACCGGAGAAGGGGAAATGCTGAAATCTGAACTTCCCAACACAGAAATCAGAGTTGAACATGCAGAAGAGGAAATCGTAAAAACGACTCCTCTCCCCGACTTGTTTACGATGATGAATGATGATGACGAATTCGGAAGCGAAACTGAAATTGAAGCTCCAAAATCAAGCCCCGGAGAATCGTTTTTACCGCCCCAGGATAAAGCTCCGGAAAAAATATCCAATTCTCAGCGATTAGAAAATTCAAGCGATCAGATATTGGGGCAAATACTTGGAAATCAGACTGATAAAATAAAACGTATCGTTCTGTTCTATGAAAACGGAAAATTCGAAAGTTTTGAGCCATAAAAAACCTGACCAGAGAAAATTGGTCAGGTAAAAAAATATTTGAAGAAGAAAACTAAAGTTATTGCTTGATAAGTTTTGTAATTTTCGCAGGTCCGCTCTCATTCTTTATTTTAAGAATATAATTACCTTTTGGCAGATCCGAGACGTTATAGCTTTCAGCAGCATTTAATGTTTTTATAAGTCTGCCGGAAAGATCCATAATTTCTACAGTAGTTATTTTCATTTTTTCCGGATTGTTAATCCTGAAATGATCAGTTACCGGATTAGGATATACCCGTACTCTATTATCATACTGAATAATCTCTTTGGTTCCCAGTGTAGGAGATGTAAAAGTAACCACAAAAGGCATATCTAAAGGGAAATCCGGAGCAGTTGTAGGATTTCCGTCATCTATAATAGAAACCCATGTTCCCGCAATCGCATTAAACTGCTTAGCATTAAAACCCGGAAGCCCTCGTGAATCTACAACCGTAACCGGTGGTAAAAAGCCTCCCGTAGCCGTCACAACATTCTGCAGTTGATATTTTACCCAATATGTTCCTGCAGTTAAGGTAACCGGTGTATTGGCTGTCACTTTCCATATTTTTCTGTTAGTGGCTGGTGTTGTAGCAAGGGGTACAGTCGTATTTCCAATCCTGTAGATGTTGGCATCAGTTCCTGCACTGAATCTATTGGTTGTATCATCACCAAACACACTTACCGCCCCCGCAACAGAGGGGTCGGAGCTGTATATATTAACTCTTACTGTATTAAACGGAGAAGTAGTCCCTGTATAGCTTGTCTGATAGCCAAAGAAATCAATCGTACTGATCTGCCATGAACTACCCACGGGAATCGTAAAGTCATCAGCAAGGAAAAGACTTGAAGCGGCAGAGATAAAAGTCCCGCCTAACCCAAGACTGGTATTAGATTCTGTAGTATTTCCTGCATTATTCTGTAATTCAGACCAAGTATATCCTGCTGGTGCAGTAACATTGCTTTTCGTGTTTACTCCAGTGCTTAAACCTCCATTACTATAAGTTTGAGAGAAGTAAAAGTTAGCTGCCAGTAAAGCAGCAACAAGTAGATTTTTTTTCATTGTTTTAGTTTTTATGATTTAATCAAATGTAAAAAATAAAAATGAAATCTACAAAGAAAGCTTAATTATATTATACAATATTTTAAAATAAATAAAATTCATTAACAATCATAAATTGATTATTAAGTTAAATATCTTCTATATTGGTCATCAGCAGTATGTTTTATTCAATTAATTCTAATAAAAAAAGCCCGCAAAATTTGCGGGCTTTTGATCTATTTTTATCCTATTATTTTTTTCTTCTTTGAAGCTCTTTACTGATAAGGCCAAGTTCTCTTCCGGTTTGTCCTGCAACAGAAGTATTTTCCCTTGCTCTTCTTGTAAGATAAGGAACAACATCTTTCACTGGTCCATATGGAAGGTATTTCGCAGCGTTATATCCTTTATCGGACAGGTAGAATGTAATATTATCACTCATTCCGTAAAGCTGTCCAAAATAAACGTGTGGATTATCATTTTCCAGAGATTTGGCCTTCATTTTATCCATAATCAATTCTGAAGAAATTTCATTATGAGTCCCGAAGAATGCTGATACTTTGTCCAGATGATTCATCACAAAATCGATTCCGGAGTTATAGTTCTTATCTGAAGCTTCTTTATTTGGCTGTATCGGATCCTCGTACCCTTTCTCTGCTGCTCTGGCCCTCTCTTTCTCCATATAGGCACCACGAACGATCTTATACCCAATGAAGTAGTTCTTTTCTCTTGCTCTCTGAAGATTTGCTTCCATATATTCAAGTCTTTTGGTTCTATACATCTGGATGGTATTCCAAACGATAGGCTTCTCCTGATTATATTTTTCCATCATCTCTTCGCAAAGATGGTCTGCTGCATCCTGCATCCAGGTTTCTTCAGCATCTACCATTACTTTTTTATCATTCTCGTGGCAAAGTCTGCATACCTCATCAAATCTTCTTACCACTCTTTCCCATTCTTCTTTCTGGCTTGTAGTAAGCTCTGCCCCTTTTCCAACGGCTTCATAAAGATCAATCCTTCCGAAAGCGGTAGGTTTAAAAACGATAAAAGGAATCGCCGGATTTCCTACAGAAAATCTTACAATATCTTTAATCTCTCTGCATACTGCATCAAAGGTTTCTTCATCTTCCTTTCCTTCAATAGAGTAATCAAAAATACTTCCAACTCCCCTTTTAAAAAGCTGTTTTACCACTTTCATGCTTTCTTCACGGGTTTCACCTCCGCAAAACTGCTCAAATAAAGTGTTTTTTACAATTCCTGTAACGAAAGGAAAATTATTGTGTACCGTGAAATTAAGAACAGATGTTCCAAGGCTTGTAAGAGCGGGTTGTTCAATCATTTTAAACATCCAGTAAGCCTTTCTCAATTGTGCATCAGACTTGTCTGCAAATGCGACTTTAGTATCATTAAAAATGGGCATTCCTATTTATTAAATTTAATTATGCAAATGTAATAATAACCTCAGTTTATTTAAAGATTTTTTTTACAATTTATGCTCTATTCCGTTTAAAAGCATGGCAATAATTCCTACAAAAACCCAGAACCGTAATACATTCAGAATAAGAAAGTTACTCCTTCTGGTTGAATTTAAAAAAAGATAGATACAGAAAATCATGACTAGCAGCCCTCCGGAAAAGTAATATGCCATAAATCCGGAAATTCCGGTTTTGGTAATAATTTTCATAGAAACGGCCATCATAATAAGCAATAGGGAGATCAAAATAATTTTTGTATTTCTGCCTTTAAAATAATTGGGAATGGTAATATATCCAAATGTTTTATCAACGGTTTTTGTAAGGGTATCTTTTACAATATCAATACATAAAAGGATCAGAAACAGGAAGACCGCCATCAAAAATACCTTCTTTGAAAAAGTTTCATAATAGACCATCATTCCAAAAAATGGATATAACGTAAGGCTTACAAAGGTAAAGTTGTTTAAGATCAGTATCCGGCTCAGTTTGTGGCTGTACAACCACATAAAAAACTGATAGACTACAAAAAAAATAAAAACGTTGTGGGAGATCATCCATGCTACACCTAAAGAAATAGCACTCAATCCCAAATAGGCATATAAGAAATATTTTTGTTTGATGAAACTCTGGATTCGGGTTCGGAAAGGTTTTACGATGTGGTCTTTTTCCAAATCATAAAACTGATTGATAATGCCTCCTGCCAGAATGGTAAGAACGGTACAGAAAATAATACCGTGTACTTTAAAATCAAATACAAAATTACCGAAAGATTCATCCTGATTAAACAGGAAAAAAGTAGAAACATACAGGGCAAATGTCAACAAGGCTGCTACAAAAAAGCGTGCTCCGAGCAGAAAGCCCACGAATTGTGAAAATCTGTAAAATAGAGATTTTGAGATGAAATTTTTAGATTGGAAAGGTTCTTTTTCAGAATTCATTCCAATCTTTTTAAAATCTGTAAATCACTTCTTTTTGGAAGCCGTCAAGCATTTTTTCAGCTTTTTCGTAGTCTTTGGTAAATCCTAAAATATAACCACCACCTCCGCTTCCGCAAAGTTTCAGATAATAGGCATTGGAATCCAGCCCTTTTTTCCAGATATTAAAGATACTTTCAGGAATCATTGGACGGAAATGCTCATACGCCCAGTGAGAAAGTTTTTTTAAGTTTCTGAAGAATGGATTCATATCTTTTTTAAGAAAAGACTCTATACAGGCATTGTTGTACCGGATAAACTCTTCTTTCAGCGTCTTACGGAATCCTTCTGTTTTCATTTTTTCAAAGAAAATCTGAATCATAGGTCCGGTTTCTCCAGTCATTCCAGAGTCTATCAGGAAAATAGCTCCTTTCCCTTCTTCTCCATCCGGAATATCTACCCTGTCCAGGTTTTCTTTATTTTCAATAAGAATCGGAAGGTTCATATAGCAGATCAAAGGATCCATTCCTGAACTTTTGCCATGGAAATAGCTTTCCATTTCACCGAAAACAGCTTTTAACTTTTTAAGATTGTCTTTTGAAATGTTATCAGGATTTAGCTTACTTATTGAATATTTTTCAAAGATAGCAGCTACTAAAGCTCCTGAACTTCCCACTCCATATCCTTGCGGGATATTGGAATCAAAGAAAAGTCCGTTTGAAATATCATTTTTCAGGCACTCAATATCCAACTTAAAATCGTCAGATAGATCAAGCGTTGTAAGAAAGTCTGAGTATTTCTGCAGATGTCTGTTGGAATTAAGCTCAAATTCAGAATTTAAATCTGAAAATTTCAAAGTCCCTTTATAGAAGCTGTAAGGTACTACAAGCCCCTGGGAATCTTCAATCATTCCATATTCTCCAAACAGAATTATTTTTGCATAAAATAATGGGTTGGTCATTTTGACAATAAATCTTTTTGCAAAGTTAAAATTATTCCCCTGAATATAAGCAAAACTTAGGCCGAAATATCGGTTATTTATACTTTATATGCTTTATTTATACTTTAAAAATAATAAAAAAGCCTGAGAATCTCAGGCTTTTTATCAATTTATTTTAGAAATTATTGCTTTATCAGCTTCTTGCTGATTGTCTGCTTTTCAGTTTCAATGCTTATTACATAATTTCCTGTCTGCACAGAGGAAAGGTTAACTTCATACTGAGTTCCTTTTAATGAAGAATCTGAAAGGATCAATCTTCCGGCTTCATCATATATTTTATACCCTTTTAATCTTTCTTGGGAAGAAATTGTAATCTTATTTTTAGCAGGATTAGGATAGATATTTATTGAACTGTTTTTTATACTGCTCTCTTCCACTGCCAGAACACTGCATAAGAAATTCACATTCCAGCCATTTCCGGTAACGCCTCCATCTGAAACAAATCGTACCGTTATCGCTCCTGAAGGATCTGTAGATGTAAACGGACCCGGAACCGTAGTCCCTGTCAGGTTATTTCCATTCGCAAATAATGGTGAAGCGGTAGAAGGACCATTATATATGTACATGAAATCATAACCCTGTTCAAGATCGAATGCTGTAAAATTCATTGTCATCGCAGAACCTGACGCAGGATAAAATGTTTTTATAATTTCTTCATTATCCCCATACTGACCTGCAGCACCTCCTGTATCTGTAAACTGAACGCCATCACACCATGCTGCATCTGTTAAAAAGAGCTTTGATACAAGGAATGCATTAGGCCCGCTGCAATCAGTACCTACATTAAGTTTGTAGTAAGTAGCCGGCTGAAGATTAGTAAAATTAAAAGAAGGTGTACCTGCACTTCCTGTAGATACTGTTGTTCCGTTAGTGGTAGTGAGTTTGTACTTCCATGATGCTGAAGTGGCATCGGTGAAAGTTGCATTTGCGGAGGTCTGTGTGATGTTTGCAATATTAAAATTCGTAATCGAGGAAGAGCATGAGGTTGTGCAATTGGTACCAAGACACCCTTTTGAATCGATGGTATTTCTGATCAGTGTTCCTGGCTGCACACCAAATCCATTGGCAAAATTAATACCTACACTGCTTACCAGGTGGCAATAGCTCATAATAGTACCTCCGCCTACAGCAGGAAGAGCAGCTGTACATCCTTCATTGTTTCCTGACGCAGGCCCGCATCCATCAATAGCGGTATTATTTCCATTCCAGAAACAAGCATGGGTATGAGGTGAACCTAGATTATGCCCTAGTTCATGGGTCATAGCTTCTATATTCCATGAGTAAGTGGGTACATTCTGATAGGTGAAGTTGACCCCGCAATAAGAATATCTGAAATTAGTACATAAAGAATTAACAAAAGCAATACTTGTGGTAGCAGGATTTCTTAACAATTGGGCAAGATCTCCATTAAATATTGTTCTGGTATTTTTAAATTGGTTAAGAATTGCACTTGGCGATCCTGTATAAGGATCAGTAGTTGTCCAAACATAAACTCCGCTTAAAGCTACATTAACATTCTCGTTTGCGTACAATGTTGAAATATTATTATGCATAGCAGTAACCCAGTCAGTAGTAGTGGTCGTATTGCTTCCATTTTGGGTATAAGGTCCAAAACCTGCTTCGTAATAAATCCTTACACAATTATCCGTTTTTTTATTACCTGCATTTTTAGGATTAAAGGGTGCTCTTTGAACCTGATTTTCTTTCAATCCGTCAACATTACATACAAATGGGTTGGCACCTGTTAGTTTAGAATCTGAATAGCTTACAAAATCTTGCGAATTTTTAGCTTTTCCTACCACAACATTTCCCAGTTCCGGTGTGGAAGCCACTCCCATTATATCATTATTGAAAAAGCTGAAAGCAACAATAGAAGCATTATCCCCTTTTACAATTCCCTGATAATAGACACCTGGTGTATATTCTACTATTTTACCCTGATCTGTAACTACTTTGAAATCGTTGGTTAAGATCTGATGTTTATACATTTCAACAGTGATCTTCTTTCCGCCTTCAAAGGGAAAAGTGATTTCAAGAAAGTCAGGTTTTTCTTTGATTAATCTTTTCAGTTCAGCAGATTTCAGAGACAACACTGTGATATCAGTTGCAGCACGTCTGTATTCCGCTAATTTATCAGCATCTGTATTTACCTCAAATAAATCATAGCTTTTAAACTCTGCTTTTTCATTATGATATTCTGATACTTTTTGGGCAACTGGTTTTAAATTTTGAGAAAAACCAAAAGCAAAACATTGCAAGAAGCAAATTAATAGGAATTTTTTCATTATTTTGATAATTTTATCGCTTTGACAAATTAACAAAAAAAATCAAAATATAGTGAAAAATAAATGCTATTTCCTATTATTTAGTTTATGCTCATTAGTATATTAAATAAAATCAACAATTAGATGTTTTTTATTCATACAAAAATAAAAAAGACGTTAAAAATAACGTCTTTCAATTTTTATAAAGTTTCTCTTTCTTTTCTCATCTTGACTTTCAGGAATCTGATAAGGATCAGCCCTGCCCCAAAAAATAGGGTCATTGACAATGCTGCAATACGCATATTATTAAAGTGCTCAATTAATGTAGCAAAAATAAATGTTCCTATGATTATCGCAATCTTCTCCAATACATCATAAAAGCTAAAGTAAGTTGTATTTTCCATTGAATCTTCAGGAAGAAGTTTTGAATAAGTAGATCTGGACATTGCCTGAAGACCACCCATTACGAGCCCCACAACTGCGGCTACTCCATAAAACTGATATTCTACATTAGGATTTTCTTTGTTCAGGAAATAAGCCCATAAACATGCTACAATCCATAGTATAATTGCAATAGATATTACGTTTTTGTTTCCGATTCTTTTTGATAATCTGGAGAATATCACAGCTCCAATAATCGCCTCAATCTGAATAACCAGTAATGTTCCTATCAGTTTATCTTGCGCAAGATTAATTTCACTTTTACCAAATAAGGTTGCCATCAGAAAAATCGTCTGCATCCCGACACTGTAGAAGAAGAAACTCGATAGAAAGAACTTCAGGTTTCTGTCTTTAAAAAGAACTCCTCCTACTTTGAACAGTTCGTGAAAACTTTCTTTAGCTATATCTACATAGAAGCTCATATTATCTTTCAGCACTTCGAAAAAGCCTCCCTGTTCTTCATGTTTTTTAAAGATATTTTTATAATTCAGCAATACAAGATCTTTTGGAAGCTTCTCTTTTACATTTCCAAATTGTGGAAGATGTTTAAATGTATATTGAGAGAATCCAAACCACCATGCTCCTGTCAGTAAGAAACTGATTCTGGTAAATAACAATTGCTGAGCGGCTCCTTTCGCAAAGACCTGAATCATAATTAAACAGATTACGACCAAGACAACAGAGCCGATATACCCGTATACATATCCTTTTGCAGAGAGCGCATCCTGCCTGTCCTGTGTAGCGATATCCGGCAGGAATGAGTTGTAGAATACCAAACTTCCCCAAAAGCCGACACTGGCCGTAATACTGAAGAGAAGCCCCAGAAATACATTATGCATTCCCGTAAACATTGCCAGTCCCATACATGAAGTAGCTCCCAGATAACAGAAGAACTGCAGAAATGATTTTTTGTTTCCAATAGTATCTGCCAAAGAAGATAAAAATGGAGAAAGCAATACCACAATAAAGAATGATATTGTTAGCGAATACCCATAGACCGCATCGGGCTGATATTCGTTTCCAAAAATTTTGATCATATGCCTTACCGGAACATCAATCCATGTTTTTGTTTCCGCTATATATTCTTTCTTCTCATAAGCAGTAGTAAGAATGGAATAATAAATTGGGAAAATAGTAGAGGTAATAACCAGGGAATAAACGGAGTTTGCCCAGTCATATACAGCCCAGGCTTTCATAATCTTCGGATTATTCTTTATGTTTTTAGGCTGTCGATTCTCAGTTTCAGACATTTCAAATAAATATTAGTAGCACAAAAATAGAAAAACCATTAAGAAATGGATAAGATTTTAAAAAAATTATCAATTCCTTAATGGTAATTCATTATGAAACAAGACGTTATATATTCTCAATAACAATTGCAGAAGCTCCACCACCACCGTTACAGATCGCAGCAGCGCCATATTTTGCATTGTTTTGTTTCAATACATTGATCAATGTAACGATGATTCTTGAACCTGAACTTCCCAGCGGATGTCCTAATGCCACAGCACCACCGTTTACGTTTACTTTTGCAGCATCCAATCCTAAGATTTGATTATTTGCCAATCCTACTACAGAGAAAGCTTCATTAAACTCAAAGAAATCGATATCTGAAACTTCCAGACCTGCTTTTTTAAGAGCAATAGGTAATGCTTTAGCCGGAGCTGTAGTAAAGTTTTCAGGCTCCTGAGCAGCATCAGCATAAGAAACGATCTTAGCCAGAGGCTTAAGGCCCAATTCTTCCATTTTTTCTTTAGAAACAAGGATCAATGCAGATGCACCGTCATTTAAAGTAGATGCATTAGCTGCAGTTACTGTTCCTTCTTCTTTTTGAACACTGTAGGAAGCGTTCTGATTCTGTCAAAATTAACCGCTTTGTACTCTTCATCTTCAGCGAAAACCACTGGCTCTCCTTTTCTCTGAGGAATAGAAACCGGTACAACTTCTTCTTTGAATTTTCCTTCGCCCCAAGCGTTTGCTGATCTTGTGTAAGATTCTATTGCAAAGTTATCCTGATCTTCTCTCGTAATGTTATAATCAACTGCACATTTCTCTGCACATACGCCCATATGCACTTTATTGTATACGTCAGTAAGGCCATCTAGCACCATACCGTCCTGCATTTTGATATCGCCTAATTTTGTAGCAACTCTTGCATTATAATAATGAGGAACTAAAGACATATTTTCCATACCTCCTGCAACAATTACTTCAGCATCACCTGCTTTAATAGCCTGTGCAGCCATTGTTACAGCCTTCATTCCTGAAGCACATACTTTATTGACTGTAGTAGAAGGTGTATTGATTGAAAGACCTGCTCCTAAAGCTACCTGGCGAGCCGGTGCCTGACCTTCTCCTGCCTGTAGAACATTTCCCATATAAATCTCCTGAACAGCAGCAGGATCAAGACCAATTTTATCTAATGCTCCTTTTACTGCTGCAGCTCCCAATTTTGTAGCCGGAACCGTTGATAAGCTTCCCATAAAACTTCCTATAGGCGTTCTTACTGCGGAAACGATGAATACTTCTTTCATGTATATAATTTTTATTTTTAGATAAAATGAAACTATTGCTTCATTTTTATAATTAAATTTATTTTGTTTTTATGTAAACGACATCAAATTGATTTTCTTCAATTTTAATATTCACTTTCAAAAGATTATCCTGAGTCGCTACTATTTTATTATTGAAAACAGCTCCTATCTGTGTGGGGTCATTTTTGTCAGACTTCTCCAAAACAATTGCTTTATAGTTGCAGTCATCTACAAAAACTAATGTTGACTTTATAAAATCCTTTCCATTGTTATAATATTCAGTCTGAACATTATCTTTGATGGTCATGTGCCATATCTCTTCCGGATAATTGGCACGTAGAAATTTACCTTCTTTTATATTTGAACATTTAGCAGGATTATCCGGCTTTTTTGTTTCTATGGTCTGAGCCTTAGTCTTAGCGGCTGTCATCAGTACGGTTCCAGCTAAAAGTAGCTTTAATAATTTCATGTTCATATCTGTGTCCTTTTATTTACTTTTTTGTTACCTCCGGCAAAAACCATTAAAAAGGCTCCTAAAAATTCTACGATCCAGCCCCATTTTAGTTTAACTACTCCGGCGAATGCTTCTCTCCATGATTTGAAAGGTAAAAAGCTGAAGTATTGTAAAGACTGCATTTTCACAGCTACTAAAGTGAATGCAAATAAGAGAATAAGCAAAACACCAAAAAACCTTACCAATTTTGGGTTGTTATTTACAATTCCAAAAACAGCACATGCTGCAAAAAGCCAGCATGCAATGGCCAGATAATAGTCAAGTTTCCAATAGTTCCAATTTCCTATAATAGGAACATGTACTAATGGTAAAAAACTGCCGACAATCACTAACAGTAATCCTAATAACTGTATATTTTTCATATTTACTAAAGTGCCAAAATACAAAAAAAAACACACTTTTAAAGACTGTGTTTTAAAAATAGGTTTTCCATTCACAAACGTTCGTTAGTCATAAAAAAAAGCAAATAATTTTAGCTATTAAGTAAAGAAATGATTTTTTTTTTACCGAATTAAAAATAAACATTTGTGATTCCTATGCTTATCTGAAGTCCATATTTTTCTTTAGCAAAGCACTAACATTGAAAACAGGGGTAATTATTTTAAATAAACAGGTTAAAACCATAATAACTGACCTCACATTCTCTTATATTATCTTGCGCAAAAGTTAGCTTAAAACAAAAAAATTGCATTTTTGAAAAAAATGCAATTTAATATTTTAAATAATCGTTCATTAAAATTAATGTTTCACTGATGAAACGTCTTCCGGATTATGTTTGTGCTTGAATAATATTGCAAAGAATATCGCAAGTACTAAAGCGTATATTGCAAAAGAAAGCCATATCTGCTGCCAGTCTTTTACCATAACAACAGAAGAAAGAGTTCCGTCTGAATTGATCGCTGCGTTGAAACTATTTTTTAGAATTTCAAGGAAAGTAGGATTATCAGGTGTTGTTTCCAGATAAGCAGATAAATCTGAAGCTGTTGTAAACTTATGCGTGAAAAACTTATCAATAGCCCATCCTGCAATAGAACTTCCAAAAAGAGCCCCAAATCCATTCGTCATCATCATAAACAGCCCCTGTGCTGAAGAACGCATCTTCTTATCTGTAGTGGTTTCTACGAAAAGAGAACCTGAAATATTGAAGAAATCAAATGCCATTCCGTATACGATACAGGAAAGAATAATCAGTGAAAGCCCGAACCCATCCGGTACACCATAAGCAAAGAATCCAAATCTTAAAACCCACGCCAGCATAGACATCAGCATTACTTTTTTGATTCCGAATTTCTTCAGGAAGAAAGGAATTGCCAAAATAAATAATGTTTCTGAAACCTGAGAAATTGACATAATGATAGTAGATCTTTGAACTACAAATGAGTCCGCATATTTTGGAAAATGAGCAAACTCACTTAAAAAAACATCTCCATATGCATTCGTCAGCTGAAGTGCAGCTCCCAAAAGCATAGAAAACATAAAGAACAATGCCGTTTTATAGTTTCCAAAAAGCTTAAGTGCATCTAAGCCCAGCTGCTCGGATAACGGAGCTTCTTTATTGATCAGTTTTTGTGGCGGACATTTTGGTAATGTAAGAGCGTATATTCCTAGAAATATAGCGACTACTCCACCAATATAAAACTGTCCTTCCGTGGCTTTATTTCCAGTAAGGTTGGTGATCCACATGGCAACAATAAAACCAATGGTTCCCCATACACGAATGGGTGGGAAATCCTTCACTACATCCATATTATTATTTTTAAGGATAGTGTAGGAAATTGAATTGGCCAGTGCAATAGTTGGCATATAAAAGCACATCGCAACAAGCATTACCGAAAAGAATGAATTCGGATCTGTAGAGTGCGGCAATATAAAAAGCATAGCCCCATAAAGGATGTGTAATACTGAGAACATACGCTCCGCGTTTATCCAACGGTCTGCAATAATTCCAGTAATGGTAGGCATAAAAATGGAAGCAATTCCCATTGTTCCGAAAACAGCTCCAAACTGAGTTCCATCCCAATGTTTTGTGCCAAACCAGAAGTTAGCCATCGTAATCAGCCATGCTCCCCAAACAAAAAACTGGAGAAAACTGAGGATGGTCAGTCGTAATTTTAAATTCATAGTTTATATAAAAAGTATCTCTTTAATCAATGTTCTTTTTCCTCCTCTTGATTTCTTCCTGAATTTCAAGGGCGGTATCATAATCTTCTTCTTTAACGGCGTCATCCAGCAACTTCTGAAGTTCTTCCATAGAAAGAGATTTTAAGTTATCTTCTGCCTGTACGGTTTCCGAGAAAGGCTGATCTTCTTTTGAAACATCTTCCAGTTCCAACAGGATACCGGCTTCGTTCAGAACCTGCTGTGTAGTAAAGATAGGTGCATCAAATCTTACAGCCATCGCAACGGCATCTGAAGTTCTTGCATCAAGGATTAATTCTTCTTCTGTCACCTTATTTTTAAAGTTGATATTTGAAAAGAATACTCCGTCTACAATCTGATAAATAATGACAGATACCAATTCGTAATTGGCAGAAACTATAAATTTTGTGAATAAGTCATGGGTAAGAGGACGCGGTGGATGAATATCTTTCTCCAGTCCAAGAGAAATAGACTGAGCTTCGAAATTTCCTATAACAACAGGTAATTTTATGTGTGTTTCTTCATGCTCCAATAATAGTGCGTACGCCCCTGATTGAGTCTGGCTGTACGATATTCCGCGAATAATTAGCTGCTTATAATCCATAGCTACAAATATAGATTAATTTTTTATTGTGATTTTACTTTTTTACACAAAAATAAAAGCCCGGAAAGCCGAGCTTTTAGTACATTATGTATGATTATCAATCGTCAATAGTTAATTTTGTGATACAGGTGAATTCTTTTATTATTTATTAAAGAATCGATGAGTAAAACATATTGACTATTGCCAATTCTTTTTTTATCCTTTTATTGCTTTGATTTTCTCTGTAAGCGCAGGAATAATCTGGAAAGCGTCTCCTACTACTCCATAATCAGCAGACTTGAAGAACGGTGCTTCAGGGTCGCTATTGATTACTACGATAGTTTTTGAAGAGTTTACTCCGGCAAGGTGCTGAATGGCTCCTGAAATCCCTACAGCGATGTAAAGATTGGGTGCAATAGCTTTCCCTGTTTGTCCTACGTGCTCTGTGTGAGGTCTCCATCCGATATCAGAAACAGGCTTAGAGCAAGCTGTAGCAGCTCCTAACACGTTGGCAAGGTCTTCGATCATTCCCCAGTTTTCAGGACCTTTCATCCCTCTACCTGCAGAAACAACGATTTCAGCTTCTTTAAGATCCAATTTACCTGAACTTTGCTCATGAGAAATCACTTTAGTATCTTCATTCGCTACTGAAAGGTTTTTCACTTCTTCTGAACCTGATACTGCGTTTTCTTTTACTCCGAAAGCATTTTGAGAAACAGTAACGATCACACCGTTTCCTTCAGCTTTTGCATGCATGAAACCTTTTCCTGAGAATGCTCTTCTCTTCAACTGGAACGGAGAAAGGCTTTCAGGAGCTTCCAATGCATTGGTCAGTAAAGAATAGTTCTTCATGATTGCAAGCATTGGAGCAATTGAAGAAGCATCTGTAGTGTGAGGGAAAACGATAATGCTTCCGTCTGCTACTTCACTTACAGCCTGTGCGAATGCTTTTGCTGAAAAGCTCTTAAGACCTTCGTCTTTGATATTGATAACGTTTGATGCTCCATATTTGTATAATAAATCTGAAGAATCTGTTGGGTTTACAGAGATCGCTGTAACGGTATCTCCCGCTTTATCTGCAATAGCTTTAGCGTAAGAAACTGCTTCAAAAGCTGCTTTCTTGTAAACTCCGTTTATATTTTCTGCGTATACGAATACTGCCATTTTCTTAAATTTAAAGATTAAAAATTAAAGGATTAAGATTAGATTACCTTAGCTTCTTCGTGAAGTAATCTTACCAATTCGTCCAGATTGTCAGGAGAAACCATTTTCACAGCAGCTCTCGCCGGAACGCTGTCATAAGATACTCCCTGAACTTTTACTTCTAAAGAAGTTGGCTCTACCACTTGCAATGGCTTTGTTCTTGCAGACATAATCCCTCTCATATTCGGTATGATAAGGTCTTTTTCGTCTACTAATCCTTTCTGACCTGCAATAATTGCCGGTAATTTTACAGAAATAGTTTCTTTTCCCCCTTCAATTTCTCTTACTGCAGTTGCTTCGCTTCCGCTTACGTCTAATCCTACTGATGCGTTTACGAAAGGCAGATTCAATAACTGAGCTACCATTCCGGGAACAGATCCTCCGTTATAATCAATTGATTCTTTACCGCAAAGGATAAGGTCATATCCTCCGTTTTGAGCCACTGCAGCAATTTCTTTTGCTGTAGAATAGCTATCCTGCGGATCCAGGTTTACTCTTACGGCATCATTGGCACCGATTGCTAAAGCTTTTCTGATTACAGGTTCTGTAGCAGCATCTCCTACGTTGATTACTGTTACGGCCGCTCCCTGAGATTCCTGAAGTTTAATCGCTTTTGTCAGCGCAAATTCGTCTAGAGGGTTGATTACCCACTGAATTCCGTTTTTGTCGAAAGCAGATTTGTCTGCTGTAAAGTTAATTTTGGAAGTAGTATCCGGAACACTACTAATACAAACTAATATTTTCATGTGTACTATTTTATTTTTTCTCTTTTATGCATAAAATCATGACAGTTTATGCAGAGATTTTGTTTGAATTAATTTTTGCTAATATAGATAAAAAATATATTATGCATGCATAATACTTATTAAATTATTATTCAATACATTAGATGTACTTACTTGCCTGGCCTTGTTGCCCTAAACTCTATTTTACTTGGCAAAACCCTTGCATTCATCTTCAGAACATCCAATATAAGATTCCCCATATCTTCCGGCTGAATCTTCCAATTATCTTTTTCTGAAGGAATATTTCCGTTAAAATGAGTGGCTACTGATCCCGGCATAATAACCGTAGATTTGATATTATATTTTCTCAGATCAATCATGGCAGCCTGAGTAAAACCTACTACACCAAATTTTGAAGCGTTGTAGCCGGTTCCGTTTTCAAAGAAATTGGCTCCTGCCAGACTGGAAATGGTAATATAGTACCCTTCTGTCTTTTTCAGCGCTTCTACGGATGCTTTTAAGGTATAAAAAACGCCTGTAAGATTTGTTTCTATCATATCATTCCATTCTTCGGCCGTCAGCTCATCTACAGGTTTAAAAATCCCCAATCCAGCATTGGCTATTACATAATCCAGCCTTCCGAACTTTTCCAGAATGTATTTCACGGCCTCCTGCTCGCTTTCAAGACTTCTTACATCCGAAACAATTCCCAGTACATTTTCTGAATATTGCTTAAGCTCTTCTTCAGCCTGCATGACATCTTCTCTCTTTCTTCCTGAAAATGCAACCGAGATTCCATTTTCAAGTAAAATTTTAGCAATCCCGAAACCAATACCTTTGGTTCCTCCTGTTATATACGCTGTTTTATTCTCTGACATAGAATCCAAAATTTTAATTCTCTAAAATAACAAAAACGCTCCAATTGAAGCGTTTTATATATCCTAAGATTTATCAGGTATTATTTTTTTATGAATTTTTCGGTACTGCTTCTTCCATCAGTTTCTATAGTAAGTAAATATTCTCCAGCAGACAAATTTCTTACATCTATTTCATCTCCATATCGTTTAACATCAATTCTTCTTCCATTAAGATCATAAACCATTACATTCTTGATTTTATTCTGAGAATTAATTTTTATAAAGTCGGATGCCGGATTCGGATATAATGATACCAGTTTAGTATTGGTTTTAAGGTCATTGACCCCCAGTACGACTCCGTTGGTGATCACAATATTATCAATATAAGCACTCCCCAATGCATTATTATGCACAAAACGAAGCTGACTGATATCTACTGTAGCAGCGGAACCTGTGTAAATCAAAGTGTTATTAAGATAATATTTAATATCTGTGGCAGTTCCCACTATCCTGCATTTATACCAGATGTTCTGTGTCCAGATTTCGGAAAGAGAAATAAGAGTTTGTGTTCCTGAGATCATATCCAGAATTTTCACCACACCCGTCTTATCAAAATCCACTCTTACTGCAAACTGTTCTTCTGTACTGTCTACTGCCTGAAATCCAAAAACGGAACCGTTACGCTGTGACATATTAATTTCAAAAGAAATAGAAAAATCAGCAAAGGAAATAGGGGTCTGTAAATTATAAAAACCTCCTATTATGGGATCAGTCTGCGTTCCATAGGTAGATTCTTTGACGATCTTCAGGGAACGAATTCCATCACTGGCATTATCTGTACTGATCACCTGATTGGTGACATTGGCAGGTATTCCACCTGTAGGAGTGCTTATCCAATTCACCTGTCCGTTTACGTCTATTGGTGAAAAGCCTTCAGCATCTTCAAAAGAAATGATCTGCTGTGCAAAAGAAAGTATTGAAAATAAGATCAATACAAATGAGTAGTGTTTTTTCATGGTAAATTAAGTTTTACAATAAAAATAATAAAAAATTCCATCAAAAGTGAGATATAATATTAAATAAACAACAATAAACGTTTTATTTTTAATTAGCTCAACTTAAAACTCACTATAATTAATATCTATACAATCTGAAATACAGCATATAAGGACACTTTTCCTCAAGATAATTTGTTAAAATCAGACACTTATAAAAAAGTAAAGGCGCCTCCTGATAGAAGCGCCTTACTAATTTTATAAGTTTAATTCTTATTTTGAATAATTTTCAAAAAACAATGGAATACTTTCAATCCCTTTATAGAAATTAAACAATCCATAATGTTCGTTTGGAGAGTGGATTGCGTCGGAATCCAATCCGAAGCCCATCAATACCGATTTAGCTCCTAAAACCTTCTCAAACATCGATGTAATTGGAATACTTCCTCCACTTCTGTACGGTAAAACTTCTTTACCAAATGCGGTTTCCATAGCCTGCTTAGCTGCTAAGAATTCCTTTGTATCACTTTGCAGAACGTAAGGCATTCCTCCATGGTGAGGAGTTACTTTAACTTTTACAGTATCCGGAGCTATTTTTTCGAAATATCTGGTGAATTTTTCTGTAATTTCTTCCGGAGTCTGATAAGGAACCAAACGCATTGAAATTTTTGCAAAAGCTTTTGAAGGGATAACTGTTTTAGCTCCTTCTCCTGTATAACCTCCCCAAATACCATTACAGTCTAAAGTAGGACGAATGGAAGCTCTTTCCAGTGTTGTATATCCTTTTTCACCTTCTACATCGCTTAAGCCTATTGATTTTTTGAATTCTTCAGGGTTATCCTTCAATTTATTCATTTCTGTTCTGTCAGAATCAGATACAATCTCCACATTATCATAGAATCCATCAATAGTGATATGACCATCTTCGTCAATCAGGTTAGCAATCATTCTTGAAAGTACATGAATAGGATTCGGAACGGCACCTCCGTAAAGTCCTGAATGCAGGTCCCTATTTGGTCCTTCCACTTCTACTTCCACATAGCTTAATCCTCTTAATCCTGTAGTAACGGTTGGCTGCTCATTGCTGTAGATATGGGTATCAGAGATCAGAATACAGTCACAAGCCAGTTTTTCTTTGTTTTCATTTACGAAGTCTCCCAGGCTTACTGATCCTACTTCTTCTTCTCCTTCCAGAATAAATTTAACATTACAAGGAAGTGCATTGGTTCTCATCATTGCTTCGAAAGCCTTCAGGTGCATAAAGAACTGTCCTTTATCATCTGCTGACCCTCTTGCAAAAACAGCGCCCTCGGGATGAAGTTCAGTTTTCTCAATGTAAGGCTCAAAAGGAGGTTTTCTCCAAAGCTCCAGTGGATCTGCAGGTTGAACGTCATAATGTCCGTATACCAATACCGTTGGCAGGTTTTTATCTATAATTTTTTCTCCGAAAACGATAGGATACCCTTTTGTTGCACATACTTCAACATTATCAGCTCCAGCATTTCTAAGGTATTCTGCACATACGTCTGCACACTTCAATACATCATCTTTATATGCCGGATCTGCAGAAATAGAAGGGATTCTCAATAACTCAAATAATTCATCCACGAAACGCTGTTTGTTTTCGTTGATGTAATTTAATGTCTCTTGCATTGTAAAATTTTATTTTGTTAAAATTAAAAAAAATGCTTCGCTGGACCAAGCAAAAACGCAGGATTTTCCAATAAATTGCTTATTTCCCGGTAATTCAGCCTTCTATCATTTTTATTAATAAAAAATGCCCTGCATAGAAACAGGGCAATTGTATATTGTATACTTATAATTAGTGTTCAGCTTTTGGAGCTTTTTCTGCTGTTTCAACAGGCTTTGCAGCAACAGCACTGTCTGTTTTAGGAGCCGCAGCTTCAGACTTTACAGCCTCTTCCTTATGATCAGCAGCAGCCTCATGTCCATGAGCTTCTCCTCCCTGAGGATCGTCAGAATATCTTTCTACTCCTTCTTCCAGTTTCAAAGTACCTCTGTTTCCTCCGTTCGGTACCTTTTTACAGCTTACCGCTACCGTTGCAATCGCTAAACATATAACTAATTTTTTCATATGTAAAATTTATTTTTTTTAAGGTTATATGGAACCGCACTATTTTAGCTTATTTTAAGTATCTAAACAGCGAGCGATTTCATGCTTACATTTTTGATTGCCCAAAATTAAGAAAACCTACTTTTTTCGGCAACATTTTTATACTGATTTTAAAATTATTTTTCCTTTTTTAGATTGTGTAAAAATAAGATACTTCTCACCGCCATCTTTCAACCCATATTTCTTTTTAATATCTTCGGGTTTTAAGGGGTGATTTTTTGAAATAATATTATACTGTTCTTTCTTTTTAACACCTTTTGAATCAATAGATTCCATTTCTAAAATCCTTCCTGGGAAATTTGTTATTCTTTCTCCGCTGGTATAAATATGGGTATTAGGGTGAAGCTTTTTCAATCCGAATTTTGCTGAAATCAAATTAAAGATTCCTGCTTTTAAAATGGAATTATTGGGGATATAAATGAATTTTTCAGGTTCATCATACTCAGATACTGCATTTTCTTCTTCTCCAAAAACAAAAGTAAAGGCAGGTTCCCCACTTTCAAGATTCACACAATTGCAAATAATTTCTTTTTTATTTTCATCGGATAAGAAGATGACAATCTCTTTTACATCATTTTTCAAAGCAACAATATCAATCCTGAAGATTTGAGGCAAAACAGAAACCAGGTATTTCATATCAATCAATGGAGATAGCTTAATTACGACCTGATTTGAAATTGAAAGTAATTTTTCCCGGATTTCAAGAATATTTGGAGATAAGTCCTCCAAAAGGAAAACTTTGTTTTTATTCTGGTCTCTTCTGGCCGGATCAAGATAAACGACATCAAAATGCTCCTGATTTTCATTTAAAAAGTCTTCCAGCTTTCGGTTGATAAATCGGGCATTCCTGCTCAAAACATTCCAGTTATGCTCTACAATCTTTAAAAGTTCCGCATTCTGCTCTATTAAAGTAATATCCTTAAAATCCTGAGACAGATAATAAGCATCAATACCGAAACCACTTGTAAGATCAATGAATTTTTTACCTTTTAAAATTTCTGATTTATAAAGGGCTGTTTTTTCAGAGGACGACTGCTCGAGGCTAAGCTGTGGAGGGAAAAGAATGCCTTCTTTCAGCAAAAAAGGGAATTTTCTTTCTGCAACCTGCTTTCCTTTGATCTGTTGTACTATTTCCTGCATAGAAACCTCTGGAAATGGGGATTTTTTCAGTAGCAGTGTGTGTAAATCTGCATTCAGATTTGCATTGATGTAATTTTGAATTTCTTTGTTTAATATTTTAACCACAGATGAGATGGATTTTCACAGATGTTTATATTTTATTTGTTTATGTATTACAGTGCAATTATACTTTTAATTTCTTCTTATTCTAAAGCTCTCTGTAATAAGATATGTGAATTAGGATATCTATTTTTTAACCGCAGATGACACGGATTTTCACAGATGTTGAGGTTTTATTTTTTTATGTATTACTACGGTGCAACTATACTTTTTGTTTCTTCTTATTCTAAAGCTCTCTGGAATAAGATATGTGAATTAGGATATCTATTTTTTAACCGCAGATGACACGGATTTTCACAGATGTTGAGGTTTTATTTTTTTATGTATTACTACGGTGCAACTATACTTTTTGTTTCTTCTTATTCTAAAGCTCTCTGGAATAAGATATGTGAATTAGGATATCTATTTTTTAACCGCAGATGACACGGATTTTCACAGATGTTGAGGTTTTATTTTTTTATGTATTACTACGGTGCAACTATACTTTTTGTTTCTTCTTATTCTAAAGCTCTCTGTAATAAGATATATGAATTAGGATATCTATTTTTTAACCGCAGATGACACGGATTTTCACAGATGTTTATATTTTATTTGTTTATGTATTAATACGGTGCAACCATACTTTTTGTTTCTTGTTATTCTAAAGTTTTGTGTAATAATATATGCGAATTAGGATATCTATTTTTTAACCGCAGATGACACGGATTTTCACAGATGTTTATATTTTATTTTTTTATGTATTACTACAGTGCAACTATACTTTTTGTTTCTTCTTATTCTAAAGTTTTGTGTAATTATATATGTGAATTGGGGATATCTATTTTTTAACCGCAAATGACACGGATTTTCACAGATGTTTAGGTTTTATTTGTTTATGTATTTTAATGCAGGTACGAGACATTGATATCTTTTTCTTCTGATTATTTAAAAAAATATACGCAATCATCTGTGAAAATCTGCGTAATCTGTGGTTAATAAAAAAAATCAGTCCAAATCTCCTCTTACTTTCCGAAAAATACTTTTACTAATATAATCAGTATTAAAGTTAACCAGAATCCCTAGTTTCAATCCTGTTAACTTTAGATAGGTTAATAATTGCTGGTGATGAACATTTGCTATTTCTGTTACCGCTTTTATTTCTATGATCACTTTATCTTCAACAATTATATCAGCGACAAAGCTAGAGTCAATAATAGTATCTCTAAATGTAATCTTCATTGGCACCTGAGTATTCACTTTTAATCCGTTATTCTTAAGTTCGTAAGCCAAAACTTTTTCGTAAACCTTCTCCAAAAGCCCCGGTCCTAGTTCATTATAAACAGAAAAAATAGACTTCCTGATAAAAAAACTTATCTCATTTTCTTTCATAACATTTGTATTTTGTGTTTTTATAAATTTACACAAAATCTTTACAGAAAATGATCACTTATCAAAATTATCTCTGATAAAAAATATAATCAGATGTGCTGATATTATACCATTTTGCCTAAGTAAGATTGATTTGCCCTCTTATCAAGATCTTTCTCAGCTTGCGAAAAACTATAATAGGAGAATTAGAAGACTTTTTCATGATGTAAAGAATGTTTTTATTCAAACATTTCAGCCCAACGAACCGCTTTTATTTCTGTTTCGCTGTATAGATCCGCTATTGACTTTTTAACCTCCAATTTGGGGTATAAATTAACGCCAATCAGCTTTATTTTCCCCTCTTCGATCCATTGTTGTTCTTCAATAGCGTGATCATAAATTTTCTTCTGAATAACGCCCTGCTTTAAAAGCTCAAGATAGCCTCCTGCTTCTTCCATTTCAACAAATAAAGCCCATGACTTGTCTGCAATCTGTTGAGTGATATCTTCAACATAATAGCTTCCGTTAGAAGCATCTTCAAATACATTAATGATACTCTCATAGGCCAAAACAATCTGTTGCTTGAAAGAAATTTCTTTTGAATTATCTGTACTCCTGTCAACAAGGTAGTTATTGGTAAAAACGGCATCTGCTCCACCAATCATTGCGGAAGCAAGCTCTAATGTAGAACGGATCAGGTTGTTTTCACTATCCGAAACGGCTTTATTTCTAAAAGATGTTTCTGCAAAAATGTAGGGAACTTCATCCATACCGTATTCTTTTGAAAGCTGATTGAAAACTATTTTAAAAGCTCTCAACTTTGCCATTTCAAAGAAATAGTTGCCTCCAACAGCGATTCTGAAGATCAGTTTATTGATTATTTCTGCACCATATGCCTCTATCAGCTCTTTAGTTTTTGCCAGGGCAATCCCCAGCTGCTGATAAATAGCAGCTCCGGCATTCTGATGTAAGGAAATATCAACACAAATGTTTCTTTTGAATTCTTTTGACAATAATTCTTTTGCCAGCTGGTCATCAATGCTTCCCTCCTTCTCGTTAAAAACATCAATGAGAGAGAAATACTGATCTTCTTCTGTAGGACTGATATGCCCTGCCAGATCTTTATTATTGATAAAAAGAGTTTTCTCGGTCAGATTTTCAACATTCTGATCCAAAAGAAATGCAAATACTTCATCTTCCAGACTTTCGTGGTAGCAAGCTACCAAATGGGTACTTTCTTCAATTCTTGGCAGATTTACCAAAGGCTTCTGAACATCTGTGTAAAAAGGCTTTACCTTTATTCCCTCAAGGTTTGCTTTTTCCAGAACGGGATAAATATCCTCTGTTTTAAGCTGCTTTTTTACTAGTTTTTCCCAGTTTGGAAGTATATCTGTATTTGACATTAGTTTTGTTTAATGGAGTGAGTTATCGATGGTCAATTTTACCTGATTAAGTGAATAGTATCTCTGACTATTCACTATTGAGGTTTTTATTGCATTATTTTATTTTTTAGCGACTTTTGTACTGTCTACTACCAGAATAAAGATTTCTTCATTCGGCTTTTTCATAAAATAATTTTCTCTTGCATATTTTTCTTTCTCTGACTTGTTGTTCATCAGTTTTTTATAAAAAGCATCATTTTTTTCGTATTCTTTTTTATAATACTCCAATTGCTCTTCATTCTTATGAATCTCGCCATTCAGTTCGTTAATTACAAGAAATGAGGTTTTGTCGAAGAAAACCATCCATACCAAAAACATGCAGATCGTAATGGTATACTTATTCAAAAAATATCTCTGGATAGTTTTGAATGTTTCAGATTTCGGCTGAATGTTTTTGATAAGTTTGTTTTCTTCCATTTTTTTAATGTTTTCTCAACGAGTTTTTAATAACAGTAGTTAAAAAATCAATCGCTACGGAATTCTGTTTCATATTAGGAATAATAAGATCGGCATCATTTTTAGACGGCTCGATGAATTCCTGGTGCATAGGCTTCAGGGTAGTCTGATAACGGTGCAGTACCTCACTCAGATCTCTTCCTCTTTCCTGGGTATCTCTTCGGATACGCCTGATCAGCCTTTCATCTGAATCAGCATGAACAAAAACCTTAAGATCGAATTCTTTCAGCAATTCTTTGTTGGTAAGGACAAGAATTCCCTCTACTACCAATACATTTTTAGGTTCTACAGTGACATGATCTCCTGTTCGGGAATGTGTTACAAAGCTGTAAATTGGCTGCTCAATGGGCTCATTGTTTTTTAAAGCTTTAACATGTTTTATCAGTAATTCAAAATCGATGGACTTCGGATGGTCATAATTTAAAGCCTCTCTTTCTGTCAGTGTCAGATTCTGATTGTCATGATAATAATTATCCTGAGAAAGGATATTCATTCCTTCAATATCAAGCTGTTGAAGTATTTTGTCAACAACTGTAGTTTTGCCAGATCCTGTACCACCGGCAATTCCTATTACAAGCATTCTTTTTTGTTTCTTTATAGTTGGTACAAATATACTATTTTAGATAAAATATGGCAATGTAAGAATATAATTTGAAAAATTAAGAGATTAGGACATTCAGGGATTATTGAGGGAAAAGTTAAATGTTTGAGAAATTTACAGTACAATCACTGCCTATTTGCCTCATTTTTCAATAAAAAATCCGGCAAATTGATTGCCGGATTTTATTTTATATAATTTCGCTTGTTAATTCCCTTGAAATTAATTTTTCATGCATAGGCTTCAATACATCTATTGATCCTGTTTTTACGGTGCATTTGCCTTTATAATGTACAAGCATTGTGCACTGCTCGGCCTGTTCCATTGTATGCTTGCATATTTCGATCAGACAATCAATTACATAATCGAATGTATGAATATCATCATTATGAAGCACCAGTTTATAGACATCATCCGTATCATCCAGTACCATTACTTCTTCTTCATACTGGCGCTTTGGATTTTCGTAATCTCTTATTGTATTATAAAAACTCATTCTGATTGTTTTAAACTTCTCCAATTTTATCTGCTAAGTTGTCAATAGCATTGGGTTCCTGATAGATCAATTCAACAAGCTCTACACTCTTATTATTCATTTTCAGAATTTTGAAATGATAGTTATCAAGGTCAAACTCCTGATTTTCCTCAGGAATTTCTTCTAGCTCATATAGGATGAATCCTGCCAATGAATTGTACTCGCTTTCCTCGGAAAGAGGCAGTTTTTTAGGTAAATGTTCATTGATCTCATCCAGAGGCTGGGTTGCCTGAACCCAATAGGTATTATCTGCAATTTTATCAACGATCTTTTCTTCTTCATCTTCTTCATCCTGAATTTCACCTACCAGTTCCTCCAGAATATCTTCTAATGTAATAATCCCTTCAGTTCCTCCAAATTCATCAATTACAATCGCCAAATGCTGCTTTTTCTGCTGGAATGTTTTTAATAAGTCTGAAACTTTTTTACTTTCTACCACAAAAAATGCATCACGCATCAGATCTTTAAGGTCTTCATGATCAAGATCTCCTTTTCTTTTGACAAATTCACGGATGATCTCTTTGGTATAGAAAATCCCGATTACGTTGTCTATTGAGTCCAGATACACCGGAATACGAGAATACCCGCTGTCCATGATCTTGTTGATAATATCATTGATATCCTCTTCAAAGTCGATAGAAGTAATATTCTGTCTTGGAACCATGATCTGCTTGGCAGAGTGATCTGTAAAATCAAATGCATTTTTAATGATCTCATAGTTCTCTTCTTCAATCTCTCCGCTGTCTGCACTCTGCTTTACCAAAAGCTGAAGCTCTTCTGTAGAGTGAATTTCCTGTTCCGAAGCCGGATGGATTTTTATAAGTCTTAAAAAGCCATTGGACATTGAGTTCATCAACCAGATAAACGGTTTGAATATTGTATAAAAAACCCTCAACGGAACTGCAGTAGCCATTGTAGTGGCTTCTGATTTTCTGATCGCAATTGATTTTGGAATAAGTTCACCAAATACAATATGCATAATGGTAATCAATACAAAACTGGTCACCACTGAAACAGTGGTAATTGTGGTTTGTGTTAAATCTATATTTAAAGAGTGGAAGATACTTTCTACCACATGATGCAGGGCGCTCTCTCCTACCCAACCAAGGGCAAGGGATGCCAATGTAATTCCTAATTGTGTAGCAGAAAGATATTCATCAAGATGTTTGATAATGTGTTCTGCCTGTTTAGCCATCGAATCGCCTTCTGCGGCTTTTAGTTGGATTTGTGAGTAACGAACTTTAACAATTGAAAATTCTGCGGCTACGAAAAAGCCATTTAGTAAAACAAGAAATAAGGCCAGCAAAAGCCTGACTATGTCCGAGTCCATTTAGAAGTTGTATAATTTTATTAGGTACAAAGATATGCAAAATATAAATAACCTGAATCCGGGATAAGGTATTTCGGTACGGGAATTTTTGTAAGATAAAAATGAAGCGCCCACATATGGCTATTTTGAAATAAAAAAAATCATTGGACCCGTACTTCAATTTCGCTGTAAAAAGGGAGTTTTTGATCACCAAATGGCCGTTTTTAACTTCTTATACAACAAAAAAAGCATCGATAGTATCGATGCTTGTAATAGTATGTTAAAATAATTCTTTAAGAATTTTTCAAAGCTTCTGCTCCTGAAACGATCTCTAAGATTTCGTTTGTAATTGCAGCCTGTCTTGCTTTGTTGTAGAAAATCTTCAGATCATTTCTCATAGCCTCTGCATTGTCTGTAGCTTTGTGCATAGCAGTCATTCTCGCTCCGTGTTCAGATGCTACTGAGTCTAAGATTGATTTGAAAACCTGAGTTTTAATAGACTTAGGAATCAAGTTATCCAAGATCTCTGCTCTGTTCGGTTCGAAGATATAATCTGTTTCAACCTGTGGCTCAGTAGTTTCAGGCATTGAGATAGGAAGAAGCTGCTCTGTAGTTACTACCTGACTCGCAGCGTTAACGAATTTGTTATAAATAACATATACTTCGTCAAATTTACCTTCTCTGAAACTTGTCATCACCCCTTCAGCAATATTAGCTACTGCATCAAAGTTCAGATTATCATAAACGAAACTTCCATTAGTATATACTGTATGACTTCTTCTTACAGCATCATATACTTTTTTACCTACAGGAAGAACTTCAACCTCGTACTGAGATTTGTTCTGAAACTGAAGGTTAAGCTCTTTTACGATAGAAGAGTTAAAAGCACCCGCAAGACCTCTGTTTGAAGTAACAGCGATGAAAAGTACTCTTTTAACCTCTCTTTTCTGAGCATATACAGAAATCTGATCAGGATCTGAGCTAGAATTTACATTCTGGATAAGCTCCTGTAATTTTTCAGAATAAGGTCTTAGCATTACGATTGCGTCTTGTGCTTTCTTCAGTTTCGCAGCGGAAACCATTTTCATAGCACGAGTAATCTGCATCGTAGATGAAATTGACGTAATTCTGCCTCGTATTTCTTTTAAGTTTGCCATATTGGGTTAGTTGTTGGTTGTCGGCTGTTGGTTGCTAGTTTTAGAAAATTCTGTCAACTATCAACCAACAACCATCAACTAATTTTAGTTGTATTTAGAAGCTAAATCGTTAGCTGCCTGCTTAAGAACACCTGTAATATCGTTATCGATTTTTCCAGATTTAATTGCAGCCATTGTATCAGGGTGCTTAGATCTTAGGAACTCGATATATTCGTGTTGGAATTCTTTAATTTTGTTCAATGGAACGTTTCTCAATAGGTTCTCAGTACCAGCATAGATCATAGCAACCTGGCTATCTACCGGAAGTGGAGAGTTAACTGGCTGCTTCAGAAGCTCCACGTTTCTTTCTCCTTTAGAGATTACTGCTAAAGTAGAAGCATCCAGATCTGAACCGAACTTAGCAAACGCTTCTAATTCTTTATATTGAGCCTGGTCTAACTTAAGTGTACCAGATACTTTTTTCATTGACTTGATCTGAGCATTCCCTCCTACTCTTGATACAGAGATACCTACGTTAATCGCAGGACGAACCCCTGAGTTGAATAGATCAGACTCCAAGAAGATCTGTCCGTCTGTAATAGAGATTACGTTTGTAGGGATATATGCAGAGACGTCACCTGCCTGAGTTTCGATAATCGGAAGGGCAGTTAATGAACCACCACCTTTAACGATTGGCTTAAGAGATTCTGGTAAGTCATTCATCTGACGAGCAATATTATCATCAGCAATCACTTTTGCAGCTCTTTCCAATAGTCTTGAGTGAAGGTAGAAAACGTCTCCAGGGTAAGCTTCACGGCCCGGTGGTCTTCTTAATAGTAGGGAAAGCTCACGGTAAGCAACAGCTTGTTTAGATAAATCATCATAAACGATCAATGCTGGTCTACCTGTGTCTCTGAAGAACTCTCCAATAGCAGCTCCTGCCATTGCAGAATATACCTGCATAGGAACTGGGTCTGATGCGTTAGCCGCAACGATTACAGTATATGCTAAAGCTCCTTTATCAGAAAGAGTTTTAACGATTTGTGCTACAGTAGACGCTTTCTGCCCGATAGCAACATATATACAATATACTGGTTTCCCAGCTTCAAAGAATTCTTTTTGGTTGATGATCGTATCGATAGCAACAGTAGTTTTACCTGTCTGTCTGTCACCAATGATAAGCTCTCTCTGTCCTCTTCCTACAGGGATCATAGAGTCAATCGCAACGATACCTGACTGTAAAGGCTCAGTTACCGGTTGTCTGAAGATAACTCCGGGAGCTTTTCTTTCTAACGGCATTTCATATAATTCCCCTGAAATAGGACCTTTACCATCAATAGGGTTACCAAGAGTATCTACTACTCTTCCTAACATACCTTCTCCTACTTTGATAGAAGAGATTCTGTTTGTTCTTCTTACTGTATCCCCTTCTTTTACTAATTTACTTTCACCTAGTAAAGCAACACCTACGTTGTCTTCTTCAAGGTTAAGTACAATACCTTCTACATCACTAGAAAATTTCACCAACTCTCCGTATTGTACGTTTTCTAACCCGTATACACGAGCAATACCATCACCGATGGTTAAAACTGTACCTACTTCCTCAACGTTTGATTGAGTATCGAAGTTGGCCAATTGCTGTTTTAAGATCGCAGATACTTCTGCCGGATTTATTTCTGCCATTGTATGGTTGTTTTTCTTAATTTAATTGAAAATCTTTTTTAACTTGGTTTAGTTTTGTCTTCACAGACGCGTCTACCTGCTGATCACCTACTCTTAAGATGTATCCACCTAAGATATCGTGGTTGATATTTACTTTCAAATCATAGTTTGAATTAGCATTTACCAGGCTGGTAGATCTTAGTATCTGATCGATATTTTCTTTTGAAAGCTGAGTAGCTGTAGTAAGCGTTACTCTCTGCACTCCATTGATATCTTCAACTTTTTTGATGAATTCCTGAGCGATATTTTTCAATTGGTTCTCACGTCCATGCTTGATTACCAACTTGATCAAATTCTGAGAAGATACTGATAAACCTTTGAAAATTTCACTTGCTACCTCTATTTTCTTTTTTGCATCAATGTAAGGCGTAAGGAAGAATTTGTTCAAATCTTTGGATTCAATCATAATCTTCACTACATCTTTCATTTCAGAAAATACAGCAGCTGTCTCACCTGATTCATTAGTGAATTCAAGCAAACCCTGTGCGTATCTTTTCGCTACTTTAGATGTAAGCATTATTAGTTAAGGTTAGATTTGTTGATATAATTTTGAACTAATTCGTTTTGAGCTTCGTTGTTATCTAACTTTTGTTTCAAGATAGATTCTGCAATGTTTACAGATAAAGCACCGATCTGAGTTTTGATGTCTGCCATTGCAGCATTTTTCTCAGCGTTGATAGTTTGCTTAGCAGCTTCGATCAATTTGTCTCCTTCTGATTTTGCAGCATCTTTAGCTTCACCTACGATTCTGTCTTTAATTTCTCTAGCTTCTTTAAGGATAGCATCTCTTTCAATTTTAGCCTCACGAATGATTCTTTCGTTGTCAGCTTTAAGATCTTCCATCTCTTTTTTCGCCAATTTAGCTTGGTTCAATGCATCAACAATAGATGTTTCTCTTTCATTAACAGCATTAACAATTGGTTTCCAAGCGAATTTAGCTAGAAGAAACAATAGGATAACAAATGTAAGAGTCATCCAAAACAAAAGTCCAATTCCAGGTTCAATAATTCCCATATCTGTAGATTCTTTTTTTAAGTGTTATTTATGGATTGTTTTTAAAATTCTTAGCAGCAGCCAACCGCTTAACTGCTAAGAATGTTTTTTTGAGGATAGATTACTTGATGAAAGCACCAAAGATAATCGCGATAAGACCAGCTCCTTCAATAAGACCAGCAGCGATAAGCATTGCTCCTTGAATCTTACCAGCTTGTTCTGGTTGTCTAGCGATAGCATCCATTGCATGTCCACCGATTTTACCGATACCTAGACCTACACCTAGTACTGCTAAACCGATACCTACGTAAACTAATCCTGTTCCAGTTGATAAATCCATAATAAATAAATATTTAGTTAAAAATTATTTTAAATTCTTTTTTCTTAATTAATTAGTGAGCGTGTTCTTCATGACCGTGCTCATGCTCATGTTCCGCAACTGCGATACCGATAAACAATGCAGATAATACTGTAAAGATATAAGCCTGTAGTGCAGCAACTAGTAATTCCAATACAGAAACGAATAATGCTAATGGTACAGATGCAAATCCTAACAATGGAGACTTGAAAATGAAGATCAATGAAATAATCGCCAAGATCATAATGTGTCCCGCAGTGATGTTAGCAAAAAGTCGCATCATTAAAGCGAAAGGCTTTGTAAAGATTCCGATAATCTCGATTGGAACCATAATTGGGTACAATAAGATTGGAACCGGCGGCATAAAGATGTGTTTCCAGTAATCTTTATTAGCACTGAACAATGTAATAATTAATGTAATGATCGCCAGCACACAAGTAATCGCGATATTACCAGTAAGGTTCGCTCCGAAAGGAAAGAATGGAATCAAACCAAAAAGGTTATTAATCCAGATAAAGAAAAATGCAGTTAATAAATAAGGCATATATCTTTTATATTTAACAGACCCGATGTTTGGAATAGCCACCTCGTCTCTGATAAATACAATCACTGGTTCCAATAATTTTCCAATTCCTTTTGGAAGTTGTGATTTTTTGTAATTTCTTGCCATCCCTATGAAGATTACCGCCATAAAAATTACTGACAAGAACATTGAAGCTGCGTTTTTCGTTACTGAAAGATCAAAAAACACTTCGTTTGATTTTTGTTTTCCACTGATGATTGCAAATAAAGTAGCTTTTTCAATCCCTTTAGTAGAAACTACCTGTCCTTCTTCCAAAGTATACCCATCATGTTCATGTCCGTGAGCAATACTGCTGGAAAGAAAAGTATGCCACCCTTGGTTATCCTTAATAATAACCGGCAAAGGGATAGAAACGTGATGCTCTTCACCACTGTCATCTTTTGTAGTCCATAAATGCCATTCATTTGAATCACCGATGTGTTCCATGATCACTTTAGTTGCATTGAAGCCTTCTTTTGCTTCTCTATGCTCTACTTTTTCAGCTGTTTTTTCCCCTTCAGTTTCGTGCTGTGCAGCAGCTAAACTGCTAATAAACACAAACAAAAATGCGAAAAATAACGAAGAAATTTTTCTGTTCATATCTCTTTTTTAATCGTGTGCAAATATATCGATTTTATTAAACTTTACCAATATTAAAAATTGATTTTTATCATCAAAAAAATCAAGATTTATTAATGAGTTTTATTATAGGTAAATATATAAGGAATGACGCTATAATAAAGCATACAAGTAAAAACAGAAAATTTTCTTTTGTTTTGTCAATAATCAGTAACGAAACCACAAGCCATATAATATCTTTAGGGATATTAAAGGTGAGAAACTTGAGGGCTGCATCCTCTCTACCGTGTAAATACTTTTTAAATATTATATAGACCGCTGTATTGAGAACAACAGCCAATGCTACAATAATAAAAACATCTGAAAAATTCATGGTGCAAAAATAACACTATAATTTTTTAAACAAAAAAAATCTCAAAATCTTCTATCATATATATATATTATAGTAAAAACCAAACAAAATGAATTAGAGAAAATGTCATCTGCACATTTTTAAGGCTAAAACAAATGGGATTGTGCATAAAAGAACTTTCTTTTCTTGTTCTAATTTCCTTTCTTTATTTGAATTTCAATCTAATCCTTATAATATTAAGCGAATACTACTCAGATTTCTTAAAAATTCCTTATTTTTGCAAACCTATAATTTACAATAAATATGTTTAATAGTTTACAGGATAAGTTAGACAAGGCATTACACAATATTTCCGGACGTGGAAAAATTACTGAAATCAATGTTGCAGAAACCGTAAAGGAAATCCGCAGAGCATTGGTAGATGCTGATGTTAACTATAAAGTAGCAAAAGATCTTACTAAGAGAGTTCAGGATAAAGCATTAGGAGAAAACGTTCTTACGTCCCTTACTCCAGGACAATTGATGACCAAAATCGTTCATGACGAGTTGGTAGATCTGATGGGAGGTTCTCAGGAAGGAATCAATCTTTCAGGAAAACCATCTGTAATCCTTATTGCAGGTCTTCAGGGTTCGGGTAAGACTACTTTCTCCGGAAAACTTGCTAATTATCTACAAACAAAAAGAAATAAAAAGCCTTTGTTGGTTGCCTGTGACGTATACCGTCCTGCAGCGATTGATCAGCTGAAAGTATTGGGAGGGCAGATTAATGTTCCTGTTTATACAGAAGAAGGGTCTACCAACCCATCTACTATTGCGGAGAATGCAATTAATTTTGCAAAAGCCAATAACCATGATGTTGTTATTGTGGATACTGCCGGCCGTTTGGCAATTGATGAGCAGATGATGAACGAGATTAAATCCGTACATTACTTCATTAAGCCGCAGGAAACACTTTTCGTGGTAGATTCCATGACAGGTCAGGATGCCGTGAATACAGCAAAAGCATTCAACGATGCATTGAATTTTGACGGAGTTGTTTTAACGAAATTAGATGGTGATACAAGAGGGGGTGCGGCATTAACAATCCGTTCTGTTGTTGAAAAACCAATCAAGTTTATCTCTACAGGAGAAAAAATGGAAGCTCTGGATCTTTTCTATCCGGAAAGGATGGCAGACAGAATCCTTGGAATGGGAGACGTTGTTTCCTTAGTAGAAAGAGCTCAGGAGCAGTTTGACGAGGAAGAAGCTAAGAAACTTCACAAGAAAATTGCTAAAAATGAATTTGGTTTTGACGACTTTTTAAAGCAGATCAACCAAATTAAGAAGATGGGTAACATGAAAGACTTGATGGGAATGATCCCGGGAGTTGGAAAGGCAATCAAGGACGTAGAGATCAGTGATGATGCATTTAAGCACATTGAGGCTATTATCTACTCTATGACGCCGGATGAAAGAAGAAGACCGTCTATCATCAACACGCAGAGAAAGAACAGAATTGCAAAAGGTGCAGGAAGAAAAATTGAAGATGTGAACCAGCTAATGAAGCAATTTGACCAGATGGGTAAAATGATGAAAATGATGCAGGGGCCTCAAGGAAAGCAGATGATGCAGATGATGAGCAAAATGCCTAACATGCCTGGAATGGGTGGAATGTTCGGTAAATAATTTGAAACAAAAATGATCTATAAAAAAACTCTCAGAAATTTCTGAGAGTTTTTTTATTTTATCGGTATCGTTTATTTAAACTTATACCCTATTCCAAGCTGGAAGAAATTCATTTTCAACGTCTCTCCATCTACAGGATTCTTGATCATATTGGTAAGTCCAAAGCTATAACGTGCATCCACGAATAACCCCTTATAAACATTATAATCTGCTCCTAAGAATAAACCAAAATCAGTTGATTTTAAACCATTATTCAACTCTCTTTCCAAATAACGCTCCCCTTCTTTAAGTCCTGAAGGATCTACCATACCGGCATTAGGACCGCTTACTTCAAATTTTACTGTATTATTTGTTTTAAAGCTTACATAAGGACCTGCATAAATTCCCAATTCCGGAGTCGCATAATATCTTGCAGATACAGGAATTACAATTCGGTTAAGATTCATTTTTTCAGTTAATGTAAAACCTGTGCCTGGTATCCCAACTTCTGCTTTTCCTCCAAGATTGGCATATTCAACCTCTCCCTGAAGAGCAAATTTAGCAGTAATTTTATGCTCAACTAAAGCTCCGATATAAAATCCTGACTTTGATTTTAAACTTCCTTCTATCCCCCTAATTCGAAATCTCCTTCGCTAGAGTTTAATTTTGATAAAGCATAACCCGCTTTTACTCCAAATGTAGTTTGTGCATTCAGCCCTGTAAATAAACCAAGCGCTGATACAAATAAGATTTTTTTCATGATTATTATATTAAATAGTTTTTTTAAGAAAACTTTCAAATTTATGGTTATATGTTTTTGTCTATTATTTTGCAAATACATATTTAACTCCAAATGTTACAGAAGCCAGATTTACATCAAATTTATAGTTATTCTGCCTCTTCGCACCATCCAGATCCCTTTTATTGGTATTGTATCCAAACTCACCAAAGGTAGCTTCTATTGACCATTTTTTACTTAAAAAATAATCCACACCCGGCTTGATATTAATTCCAATATGGGTGTAATTATTTTTCCCTTCAAAAGAAGCAAGCTCTGGATCTCCCATCTCAATATTACTGTTTGCATCCACTTTCTCTTGTCCAAATTCCAATGGAATCTGCAGTTGGCCAAATATATATAATTTGTGCGATAAAGTCCAGTATTTTCTAATGAATGGAGCTACAACAAATGCATTCTCCGTATCTTTTATTTCCAGCAGATTACTGATGGCAGCATTCCCTAAGTCATACTTTGTAACAGTACTTTTATAGCCTGCTCCCAGTCCTATCGCTAAGTTTGTATTGACAAAATAACCTGCCGTAGGAAGAATTTTCACCACATCATCCTTTCTTTTTTGAGTAAATTGGTTATTCTCACTGTGGCTATATTCTACCTGTCCGGAAAGATAAGTTGTTCCCTTAACAATCTGGGCATTTGAAAAGCCGAAAAGAGCAACCGCACATGCTAATACTATTTTTTTCATGATTATTATAGCTATATTATTAAGTCTTTTATGCTAAAAAAGCCCTAAGATATTTCTCAGGGCTCTATTGCTATATGCTTTGTTTATTATTTTGCAAATACATATTTAACTCCGAAAGTCACAGAAGATAAATTCAGACCGAAGTTATAGTTGTTTGTAGCATCACCATCTTTTGGCTTGTAGTTGTTGTAACCAAACTCACCGATAGTAGCTTCGATAGACCAGTTTTTGTTTAAGAAATAATCTAAACCTGGCTTCACAGTAACACCAATTTGAGTGTATTTAGCTTCAGTAGAAGTAGAGTTAGAAACTGTAGTCGTTCCAGAAGTTGATACTGAGCTATTTTCAATTTTAGTTTTCCCAAACTCCATTGGTACTGCTAATTGTCCGAAAATAAATAATTTATCAGATAAAGTCCAGTATTTTCTTACGAAAGGAGCAACAACGAAAGCTGGCTTCTTAGTAATATCCTCGCTTACAGTTGTTGTATTAAGGATAGATGTTGTAGTAGTAGATGTAGTTTTTTCAGTTTGGTAACCGATCCCTAAACCAATTGCTAAGTTTGTGTTAACAAAATATCCAACTGTAGGTAATACGTTGAAGTTTTCTGTTTTAAGGTTACCATTGTTAGTTTCTTCCTGGGAATAACCAACAGATCCTGATAAATATGTAGTTCCTTTAGCAATTTGAGCGTTTGATAAACCAAAAAGTGCAACAGCACCCGCTAATAATATTTTTTTCATTTTAAAAAATTTTAATACTTTCTGAGGGCAAATTTACAGTGGTAGCCACTAATATTAAAATTTGTTAATGTGATTAATATCATTGTTAAAATCCGGCACTTTACAAAAATAAATCTTACTAAAAAGAAGTTTTTGATTTTTTCACAATTTTATGAATAAATAAACTCCAAATCATCAACAGGAATTCAATATATCTAATTTTTTAAATTTATCAATTTCAGATAAAACCCGTAAAAACTATCAAAGCAATCAGTAATTACCTGTTTCAAATGTTAATATTTAATGCCTTAACTCATAAAATCCCAGCAAATATTTATAATTCAAGGGCTTTAACAGCCTGTCATAAGCTTATCATTGATGCGAATTGAAAGCTTTTGTTAAGAATTCCTTCTATTTGTTAATAGTCCCTTAATAAAAACTCCGGCCTTTCGGCCGGAGTTCTCTATATTTTTAAGAATATTATTATTTAATGAAGAAGTTATATCCTAAATTAACAGCTCCAACGTTCCAGGTATGACTCCCCCACCCCGGAAGATCACGCTTGTTGCTTATAGATTGGTATCCTATATACAACTCTCCTTTTGACATCTGGTATCCAAATTTTGGTTGTGCATAGAAACCACCATCCATTCCGTCTTTTGTAGAGATACCATATCCCAAGTCCAATCCTACAAAGATAGGTGCTCCGGAGAATCTGTATTTACCGGAAACAGCTACAGGAACAAACCCGAAATCATCAAAATGATCTTTTCCGAAGAAATGAGAATACCCTGTGGTTACCCCAAGGTCAAGACCTTTAGCAATATTCCACATATAAGCAGCATCTACTCCTAATGTAAACGAAGCTACATCACTTGCGTCAGCCACAGGAACACCAATATGTCCTCCAATTTTAAAACCTTCCTGTGCCTGAAGAGCACCTCCTAATAGTGCAAAAGCACCTACTAATAATAGCTTTTTCATTTTTTTAGTTTAAAATTACCGGCCAAAAATACTAATTATTTTCATCATGAGTACAAATGCAGACAGGTTTAAAAGCCCGAACCAGACAAAAAATGAATTAAGATTTAAGTTTTTGCTGGTTTAGTGGCTAAACTATAGAGAAAAATATTCTGTTAAAATAAAGAAGCAGGACTTATTTTGTCCTGCTTCTTATTGTTTTTATTTCCGAATATCAGAATTAGTTTCCTCCGAATTTGAAACCAACACCTATCTGAACGAAGCTATTTTTCAGGGTTCCATTTTCACCATCTTGTTTTTTCATCAGGTTAGAAACTCCTAAGTTATACCTTGCGTCAAAGAACAATCCATTTTCAAGAGTATATTCAGCACCTACAAATGGAGCTAAATTTAATTTATTCATGTGATCTTTAACATCTTCTGTTTCAGTGGTAGAATCAGAAGTAGTTTGACCGCCTGCTGTTCCTGTAATATCAGCTGTCACTTTTATTTTTGCCGAAGTAATAATTCCCACATTAAGTCCTGCTGCAAATGCCAAGTTTTCTGTAGCATAATATTTAGCACTCACAGGAATCTGTACAGTTCCTATTTTCCAGTCTGACTTTTCAGTACCTGTAACAGTAGCTCCCATTATGCTGTAAGAAACAGTCTCTTCTTGTTTCCCACCTATTGGAGAATACAATACCTCTCCCTGTACTGCAAGCTTATCGTTGAATTTATATTCAGCCATTACACCAGCATAGAAAGTAGATTTTGCATCAAACTTGTAAGTAGTTCCTTCGCCAGTTGCTTTAAGCATTGATAAAGAGTAACCTGCTTTAGGTCCAAATTTAAATTCCTGAGCGTTTGCGTTAATTCCCATAACAGCGACTGCTGCAACAAGTATAAGTTTTTTCATTGTATATTAGTTTTTACATTTAAGGATGCAAAACTAATTATTTTTTTCAAATTAACAAATTTAATAATCATTATTCATGGTTAATAAAAGGTTAACGACACTTTTACTTATTTAGAATCAATCATTTCTCAGCCTCTTTTCTTCATCATTATAAGCCAGAATAATTTTTCTTACCACAGGATGTCTCACAACATCTTCTTCTGTAAGGTGTACAAAACCGATTTCATTCACTCCGTTTAAAATTCTCATCGCTTCCTTCAGCCCGGATTGCTGGTTTTTTGGTAAATCAACCTGGCTAGGATCTCCTGTAATGATAAACTTCGCATTCATCCCCATTCTCGTAAGGAACATTTTCATCTGAGCATGCGTAGTATTCTGTGCTTCATCAAGGATAACGAAGGCATCATCCAGAGTACGCCCTCTCATAAATGCCAATGGGGCTACTTCAATTACCTTTTTCTCCATAAAGCCTTCCAGCTTTTCATGAGGAATCATATCACGAAGTGCATCATATAGTGGCTGCAAATACGGATCCAGCTTTTCTTTAAGATCTCCCGGTAAAAACCCTAGGCTCTCCCCTGCCTCTACAGCAGGTCTTGTAAGCACAATTCTTTTTACTTCTTTATCCCTCAAAGCTCTTGCTGCCAAAGCAACACTGGTATACGTTTTTCCAGTTCCTGCAGGGCCAATGGCAAAAACCATATCTTTTTTCTCTGTTTCCTTAACCAGTTTTTTAAGATTAGTGGTCTTAGCTTTAATTATCTTACCGTTTACCCCTTTTACAATAATATCCTGGTCAAAGATCAGATGTTTCTCATTTTCATCTTTAATATTCAGGATATTTTCGACGTCTTTGAGCTCTATTGAATTATTTTTAGAGATGAATTTTACGATATCATCCAATTTTATTTTCAATATATCTAAAGCTTCCTGATTCCCAATGGCAAAGATAAAATGGTCTCTTCCTGTAATTTTAATGGTTGGAAAGCTTGATTTTAGTAGGTTGAAATATTGGTTATTAACTCCATAGAAGATTTTTTTATCGAGATCTTCCAAATCATACGTTAATTCAAACATGCAGTATTTTTATTTATTAGATTTTAAAATTAAAGATTTTTTTCAAATTTATATCAAATTCTTTTCAACAATCTTTCGGGCTTTCTTTTTATTTTAAATAACTTTGCAAGACTACACTATTCTAGAAATTGCTCATGTCAATTATTACCCTTACTTCGGATTTCGGAAATTTAGATTACAGAGTTGCCGCTGTGAAAGGCAAAATTCTGTCTCTAAATCCTGAGGTTAATATTATTGATATAACCCACGATATCCAGGCATTCAACCTTATACAAACTTCATATATTGTAAGAAATGCTTACAAATATTTTCCAAAAGGAAGTATTCATATCCTTTCGGTAGACAGTTTTTACCACAAATCAAGAAAAAATATCCTTTATAAAGCTGATGATTCCTACTTTTTGGCGGCGGACAATGGTCTTTTAAGTCTGATATTTTTTGATATTAAACCCGAAGCGATCTATGAGCTTACCCTCAATAACCGCTTTGATGATATTATCAATTTTACTTCTACAGACATTTTTGTTCCTGCAGCAGTGCATCTTGCCAATGGCGGACTTCCTGAAGTGATAGGACGAAAAATAGATACTGCGAAGGAACTGATGTTTCCCAAACCGGTACACAATGAATCTGAGGGAATGATCATTGGAGAAGTCACTTATATTGATAATTTCGGAAATATAATATCAAATATCAACAAAGATTTTTTTGAAAATATCAGCAAAGGATACAATGCCTTTACTATAAAATTCAGAAACCTCAGTCTTTCCCGTATATTTTCCAGCCATACGGAAGTGGTTTCGGACTGGGAAAGAGAAACGGAATTTCATGGGCAGTCTGCGGCAATCTTCAATGATAGTCAGTTCCTGGAGCTTTCTATCTATAAAGGGAGCAAAAAAAACGGGGCTAAAAGCCTGTTTGGATTGAATGTAGGCGAAAATATTTACATTGAATTCAGCTAAAATTATATATTTCATAAAAAAACCGATTTTTTTTATATATTTGTCAAAATCTAAAAATCAAAAATGGCAGAATACAAATTATTGCTTCCTTCCATGGGAGAAGGTGTTATGGAAGCGACAATTATCACTTGGTTATTCAATGAAGGTGATAACGTAAAAGAGGATGACTCCGTAGTAGAAATTGCAACAGATAAAGTAGATTCAGACGTACCGACACCAGTTTCGGGGAAAATTGTAAAAATTTTAAAGCAAAAAGACGAAGTTGCAAAAGTAGGCGAAGCCATTGCGATTTTAGAAATTGAAGGAGAAGGTTCTGTTTCTGAGGAAGTAAAAACAGAAACTCCGGCTGCCACTCCGGATACTGAAACTTTAAGCACTATTGAACAGCCCTTGCAGACTGTTCCTGCAAACGTAGAATTTTCAGGAGATCTTTATCTTTCTCCGCTTGTAAAATCAATTGCACAACAGGAAAATATTTCTGAAGCTGAGCTGAAATCCATCAAAGGAAGCGGTTTAGAAGGAAGAATCACTAAAGAAGATATACTGGCATACGTTGCCAACAGAGGTAAGCAGCCAGCTCAACAAGCACCAGCATCTACTCCAAAACCTGCAGTTTCTGCTCCGGCAGCTACTATTCCGGTAAATGCAGGTGATGAGATCATTCCAATGGACAGAATGAGAAAGATCATTGCTGAGAACATGGTGAAAGCAAAACAAATTGCTCCACATGTAACCTCTTTCATTGAAACGGACGTTACCAACGTTGTAAAATGGAGAAACAAAAACAAAGCGATCTTCGAAAAACGTGAAGGTGAAAAACTTACTTTCATGCCGATTTTCGTGAAAGCTGTAGTAAAAGCTATTCAGGATTTCCCTATGATCAATGTTTCTGTAAGCGGTGAGAACATCATCAAAAAGAAAAACATCAATATAGGTATGGCTACTGCCCTGCCAGACGGAAATCTTATCGTTCCTGTTATCAAGAATGCTGATCAGCTTTCTCTTTCAGGTCTTGCAAAAGCAATCAACGACTTAGCTTACAGAGCAAGAAACAAAAAACTAAGACCTGAAGATACTCAGGGAGCAACGTATACAATTTCTAACGTAGGAAGTTTTGGAAACCTTATGGGGACGCCAATTATTCCTCAGCCTCAGGTGGCTATCCTTGCCATTGGAGCTATCGTTAAAAAACCTGCAGTTCTTGAAACGGCTGATGGAGATGTAATTGCGATCAGAAACCTGATGTTTATGTCTCACTCATATGATCACAGAGTAGTAGACGGATCTTTAGGTGGAATGATGCTGAAACATGTTCATGATTATCTTGAGAACTGGGATCTGAATACAGAAGTATAAAAGAACAGAAATAACTCCTCTGGAATTGAATCCAAAACAGAATTTTAACTAATAACGAAAACACCTGAAGATGAAAAACGCAACATTAATCGCAATAATTTCATTAAGTCTCATTATTCTTATTGACCTTATACAGTTTGTTGGCAGCTTTTGGGATTTATACTCTATGGAGATATACCGTGTTTTTGGTGTTTTAAATCTTATTGGATTTATTGGAATACTGCAGTTTTTTGTCAAATTATACAATAAACAAAAGGAATGAGTCCGGAATTAAGAGAGCTTTTTGAAATCAAACAGGACGAAGAAACAAACAAGCAGCCTGATAATCAAAATGTAATAAATCATATTTTGATACGTCTCGCAGTAATAATTTCCGGAACTATTGTTTTCGTTATTGCCATGAGCCGGGCAAAGGGATGGGATGGGCTAGCGTACTTAATCTTTATGATGGCCTTCCATGGACTTTGGTTTCTCTTCATTGTTATTGAAACAGTTGTTCTTGAGAATAAACGCAAATCCAGGCTCAGAAATGTTAATTTAATTTTCATAGGTGTTCTGTTATTAATCTACGGTATAGGAGCTGCCCTTCTATTCGGTGGGTCTTAAATATAAAGCATAAAGCTTCCCCACCGGGAAGCTTTTTTTGTTTGAGCCACAAATTCAGAAATCTGTTTGACCGCACTTTGCGTTTTTTTTATTGGGAGGCTGCCTTTATTACTCTTTGAATCATAGAATTTCATGAAATAGTTTTATCTTTAATAAAATATTTCACCAATGGAGCTTGATTTTAGAAAACTATATGTGACCAAATTGTTTGATTTTTCTAAACAAGAAGAAGAATTGATTTTTCAGGTTTATGATGCCTTATTGGAAATGTATGATATTTCGGTTGTCAATATTGAAGATTCTCCTTATCAGAAATTCAGTTCTGAAACAGTAGATTTTCTAAAAGAGCCAAAGATCTGCTACGCTGTCACTGATAAAGATAAAAGGACAGAGTTCTATCTATTTATCATCAATAAAATCAGTCCTTCATTCCGGTGGGTCCGTACCACTGACAAGTATGATACCTTAGAAATTTGGGGATTAAAAAAACTGAGTGAAGACTTTGGTTTTATATCCATCAACAAAAAGAAGCTTACCGATAAAATAGCGGGGATTTTCAGCAGCTTTAATATTAATTTTAAAGAAAACAGGGATTTCAAAGATTTTTACGTGCTGGGAAGTGATCCTTATAAAACGATGACCTTTTTAAATCCGGAAAGAAAGAAAACTATACAGTCTGTTGCTGATGGAAGTTTCAGCCTTGAAGTTAAAAATGATATATTATCTTTTGGATTCCCAAAAACACTGAGTATTGATAATGCTCTGGCTATATCAAAATTTTTAGAAAAAATCTGATTTTCGTTTTTTTGCCGTAATTTCATCTCACAAAACTAACAAATGCTGAAATTTTTCACCTCCATACGGGAGGCTCTTAAAAATTCCTTTGACAATATCAGGAATGAACAGCTGAAGAACAACCTGCTTCAGGCTATTCCTTTCTGGATTGCCTCTGTTATTACCGGTTTTTTCGCTGTACTCTATGCGAAGGTATTCGCCTGGGGTGAAAATTTTATGAATTTTATCTTTGACTGGCATGCCTGGATGATCTTCATTATCGCTCCTATTGGGTTTGTACTTTCATGGTGGCTGGTAAAAGAATTCGCTCCCAATGCCAAAGGAAGCGGGATTCCACAAGTTATGGCTGCGGTAGAACTTGCCAATCCGAAAGAGCATACGAAAATCCGAAGCCTTCTAAGCATTAAAATTATTTTTTTCAAAATTCTGTCCTCGGTTATTTTAGTTATAGGAGGAGGCGCTGTAGGACGTGAAGGACCCACTATTCAAATTGCAGGTTCTGTTTTCAGAAAAGTCAACGAGTACCTTCCCGAGTGGTGGCCCAAAATTTCGAAGAAGAACATGATTATGACCGGTGCGGCTGCGGGTCTTGCGGCGGCTTTTAATACTCCTTTGGGAGGAATTGTATTTGCTGTTGAAGAACTGTCAAAAACGCATATCAATTACTTTAAAACAGCTCTGTTCACTGCTGTTATTATTGCAGGCTTAACAGCTCAGACCTTAGCAGGATCTTATTTGTATTTAGGATATCCCAAAACAAATGATGTATCTTTAATGGTTATGTTTCCCATCATTCTTGTTGCAGCTACAGCCGGCATTTTTGCCAGCCAGCTTTCGGTGATTATGCTTAAAATCAATGGCTGGAAAAAGAAAACCCTGAAAACAGATAAAGCCAATGTAGTATTTTTAGTTATTTGTGCTTTAATTATTGCATCGATTGCTTATTTTATCAACAGAGAAATTCTGGGTTCCGGGAAAGAAATTATGGAACGTGTTCTTTTTACCAAAAACAAACACGAAGACTGGTACGTCCCTGTTTTAAGGATGCTTGGCCCTGCCCTGTCTTTTACATCAGGTGGTGCCGGTGGTATTTTTGCTCCGGCTCTTACCGCCGGAGCAAGTATTGGTTCCGTCATTTCAGGAGCTATTCATTTAACAGCTAACGAAACCAATGTCGTTATTCTGGCGGGAATGGTAGCTTTTCTTACCGGAATTACAAGAGCACCATTTACATCTGCTATTATCGTTTTAGAAATGACCGACAGGCATTCATTAATCTTTCATCTCATGCTTGCCGGAATGGTTTCTTCTATCGCCTCTATCCTGATAAGCAGACATTCTTTATATGATGTACTGAAGGTTAATTTTTTGAAGGAAATTAGGGGAAAAGATAATTGATAATTGATAATTGATAATTGATAATTGATAATTGATAATTGATAATTGATAATTGAAATTATTTCTCATTCAGCTTCTACTCCTTTTTTAGCATAATTCTTAAATCCTTCATTGCTTCCAACAGATTGGCTGCAGCCTCATAATCCGTCATCTTGATGACCAGTTTTTTAAGTTCTCTTTTTAATTTGCTGATTTCATAAGTTACAATATTCAAATAGGCAATATTATCTTTTCTTTTTGAAAGTTCATGAAAGGCAACTACTTTACTTAGATCCCAGAGGTTACCTTCATGCACAATTTTACCTTTTTTATTCAAAGAATTGATCTTAATATGATCACCTTCAAAATAAGCCTTTAGGGACAGATCATTTCTATCCCTGTCAATTCCGTACTCGTTTATTTGGGATATCATAAAGTTTCTGGCTTCATCTGCAGTCTTATATTTCCCCATAACTTCTGTTTTACCATTATTGTAAGTTATTTGATAAATTTCAGATTTGTCTAATGAGTGAGTTGGGCCATCAGGATTATCTTTATAGGTAATATTTGAACTCCCTATTTCTAAAAGTTTGATATCCATAGAGGTTCCGTTTTTTCTGGAAATTATGTCTTGGGAATAACATGATATTGCCATTAATAATAATGGAAAAACATAATTTTTAGCTCTCATAATGAAAAGTCTTAGGTATGAAAATACAAAAACATCAATCATCCGTCAGCAGAAAAGTGAAAACTATCAATTATTACGCTCCCACTGTTGTATATTACAAATATATTCTCTAATTTTGCACCTCGAAATAATTAACAAATTCATTTAACATTATGAACAATTACGAAACTGTTTTCATTTTAACTCCCGTTCTATCTGAGGCACAGGTAGAGGAAGCAGTGAACAAGTATGTAGATCTTATCAAAGAAAAGAACTGCGAAATCATTGCTAAAGAAAACTGGGGATTAAAAAAACTAGCTTACCCAATCCAATTGAAAAAGAATGGGTTCTATACTTTAATCGAATTTAAAGGAGAAGGTACTGTAGTAGCTGACTTAGAATTAGCATTCAAACGTGACGAAAGAGTAATCCGTTACCTAACTACAAAACTTGACAAGCACGCTGTTGAGTACGCTGTAACTAGAAGAGCTAAAGTAAAAGCAGCTAAAGCTTAATTATTAACCCTATTTTTTAAAAAAGACAAGACATGGCAATAGATGAAATGGCTAAACAAGCCTCTGCAGGAGGAGAATCAGAAGTAAAATTCCTTACTCCACTTGATATCAATACAAAATCTGAAAAGAAATATTGTAGATTCAAAAAATACGGAATTAAGCACGTTGACTACAAAGATGCTGATTTCTTATTACAATTCGTAAACGAGCAAGGTAAAATCTTACCAAGAAGATACACTGGAACTTCTTTAAAATATCAAAGAAAAGTTTCTGCTGCTATCAAAAGAGCAAGACACCTTTCTTTACTACCTTACGTAGCTGACTTATTGAAATAAGACAAAAAAATAAATAAAAGAAGAGGGCAACCTCTTCTTTTGTTGCTGAATAAATAATTAATTCTAACTTGATTTTGGATCACTCTAAAATCTAAAAAAAGGACAACAACAATGGATATTATCCTAAAACAAGACGTAGAAAACTTAGGACTTGAGTTTGATACAGTAAGCGTAAAGCCAGGTTATGCTAGAAACTTTTTACTTCCTAAAGGAATTGCACTTTTAGCTACACCTAAAAATAAAGCAGCTCTAGAAGCTACTTTAGAAGCTAGAAAAGAAGAAGAAGCTAAATTAATCGCTGCTGCTAACGCTGTAGTAGATCAATTAAAGAAAACTTCTATTACTATTCCTGCAAAAGTAGGTTCTGGTGATAAATTATTCGGATCTATCAACAATGCAGATCTTTCTGCAGCTCTTGCTAAAGCTGGAGTTTCTGTAGAGAAGAAATACATCAAAATCCCAGGGAACACTATTAAGAGAACTGGTAAAGTAACAGCAAACATCAGATTACACAGAAACGTTGAGTACAATTTCGAATTCGATATCGTATCTGACGCACCGGTTGTAGCTGCTCCTGCTGCTAAGAAGGAAGAAGTTAAATCTGAGGAAGCTTAATCAAGCAACCGAGATTTTCTCACCATATAAAGACCACTTCAATGTAATTTGAAGTGGTTTTTTGTTGGATATAATTTTATAGGGAGGCTTTAGAAGTAATATCGTGTATTGTAAGTCTACATTATCCAGCCTGCCCCATACAGTTAGCGGTCACCTCTCAATTTGTGCTGATATTCTGTGGGGGCCACTCCAATTATCTTTTTAAAAATATTGCTGAAGGAGGATAAACTGTTATACCCTACCATCATTGCAATCTCATACATATTGTATTTCCCTTCTGATATAAGCTCAAGGGATCTGGTAATTCTCAAAGCTCTCAGAAAACGGATATAATTCATGCCCAGAATCTCCTTAAATTTTCTGGAAAGGGTTCTGGTACTCATTCCAAATTCTTTAGCTGTAGATTCAATCGTAAGAGGCTTCTCAAGGTTTGCATGAATATACCTGGCAATCTTCAGTAAAGTTTCATCCTTAGGAAAGGGATGCTGTACAGGAAATGCAAGCTGTTTATCTCTTTTCTCAGGTAAAATCCCTTTCAATGCTTTGAGAAAAAAATATTTAGAACCATCATTTTTTGTGATTTTTCCATCCCAGTCTTTCGTATGCAAAATCATCTCACGAAGCAGATTATTTACAGAGTAGATATTAATTTCATCAAAAAAGCCACTTTCGCCATCTTCTTTTTTAAAATAAAAATTGTACAAATCAACTTTCGGACTGGTAGAAAAAATATAATGTGGCGTCCCGGCAGGTATCCACATGAAACATCTTGCCGGAAGATACCAGTGCCTCAAATCAGTAAAAATATGCACAATACCCCCTTCTGCGTACACTAACTGCGCCGAACTGTGATAGTGAATTTCTGTTGTTACATTTCCCGTAAGTACGTGATAAATGTAAAACTCTGAATCTTTATCTTCAACTTCTTTAAAATGGTCGTGGTTCATGAAATAAAGATAAGGAGAATTTTTAAATTGGCGCAAATGAGCAAATCTTTTTCTGTTTTCACAAATAGAGTCTTCTCCTTCCGGGCGTAACTTTGCTGCATCAAAATCATTTTAGCAAAAATCCTTTAATTAATTTATGAATATCACATTTAACGCAGGCAGATATCTGTGCATTGCGTTGTGCTTGTTATTGAGCAATATTTTACATTCACAGATGATAGACTACCAACATATTGGTTTACAACAAGCTATAGAAGTTGGGTTGAAAAACAACAAAAACATTCAGATAAGTCATCTAAAACAGGAAATGTCCGCCACCAAAGAGAAAGATCTCAAAATGGAAAAACTTCCGGACATAGAATTCCATACAAGCTATACTCAGGTTACCAACCTTTTTCAGTATCAGGATGGCGTGTTCAATAAACCGACAAAATACGATGCCATCAATGGAATGTATGATTTTACACTCTCCGCTTCCATCCCGGTGTATATGGGTGGGAAAATCAAAAACACTGAAAAGAAAGCAGCCATTGACACTGAGATTTCAACTCTAAAGACCCATCTGGATGAGAGACAGCTTAAAATGGAGATTATTACTGCCTTTTTACAGATTCACCATCTGAAAGAGCAGCAAAATCTTATCAATGACAAAATGAAAGAAGATTCTGTAAATATCAAACAGGTTAAAGTTCTTAAGGCAAATGGTGTTGTAACAGTAAATGAAGTGCTAAGAACCTCTTTGCAGCTTTCTAATCATAAAATGAGCTGGACAGAACTGGATAATGACATACAGATTGCAGAACATAAGCTGAAAACAATTCTGGCCTTACCGGAAAGTCAGGAAATGCACGTTAACACAGAAGATCTGATTTCGGATAAAGCGGGAATTCCTTACATTGATGAATTGACGGAAACAGCCCTCACCAAAAATGAATCTGTTGAAATGACTCACAAAAATCTTTCTTTAAAAGAGCTGGATCAGAAAATCACCAAAGCTAATTATTTACCTAAAATAACAGCTGGTGGAGAATATTTTATAAAGTATCCGAATATGATGTTCTTTCCTCCGGAGCCTTATGCTTACCGTCTGGGAATGCTTGGCGTAAATCTTACTTACCCTATTGAAAACCTGTACAAAAACAAATACAAAATGCAGGAAGCAAAGGAAAATATTGATCTTGCCAAACTTCAGATAGAAGAGAATGAAGAGAAAATAAGACATACGGTATATGAAGCCTACAAAAAGTTTCAAGAAACCGATCAGAAAGTAAAAATAGCAGAAGAAGCAATTGATCAGGCTAAAGAGAATTACCGTATTGTAAGAACAAAATATGCCAATAAGCTAAGTCTTATCACCGAATTAATAGATGCTGACAATACTTATCTGGAAGCAGAATCTAATTTAATATCCGTAAAAATCAACCGACAACTAAAATACTATCAACTCCAATATACGATTGGAAACTTATAAAAACTATGGCACAGAAACAACTGACACAAAAGGAAAAAAGAATCAACAAAACAATTACCTTACTGGCCTGGATCCTTATTATCAGCGGAATCACAGGAATGGTAAGTTTCTATATCTTTTCCAGAAGTAATGTCACTACTAATGACGCACAGATAGAACAGTATATCACTCCGGTATCAAGCAAAGTTTCAGGATTCATTAAAACCATAAAATTTAATGAGAATCAGTTTATACATAAGGGAGATACTTTAATTGTCATAGACAACAGAGAATATACGAATCAGGTACAAATGGCAGAGGCTAATCTTCATGCCACTACAGCTACTATTGCCACTATCCAGAGCGGAGTGAATACCAAAGAAAGTGATACAAAGATCATTGATGCAAAGATTACTTCTGCAAAAATTGATATATGGAGAACAGAACAGGATTTCAAACGATATAAAAACCTGCTGGCCGAAGATGCTGCTACAGAACAGGATTTTGAAAATATAAAAGCTTCTTACGAACAGTCAAAAGCCAACCTTTTGGCATTGGAACAGCAAAAAAATGCAGTAAAAGCCGGAGCTAATGAGCAGCAGACCAAGGTTGCTCCTGTTAAAAGCCAGATTCAGCAAAGTTCTGCCAATCTTAATAATGCCAAACTGTTCCTGTCTTACACTGTAATTACAGCACCTTATGATGGCTGGGTAGGTAAAAAAACGATTCAGGAAGGGCAGCTCATCAAAGAAGGACAGGCACTGGTACAGATCGTAAGCAAAGAAAAATGGATCATTGCCAACTATAAAGAAACACAGCTTGGACAGATTGATCAGAAGCAGGAAGTAATTATCACTGCTGATGCTTATCCTGGGATTGAATTTAAAGGAAAAATCCTTTCAGTTTCTCCTGCATCGGGATCGCAATTTTCATTAGTAAAACCAGATAATGCTACTGGAAACTTCGTAAAAATTGAACAGAGATTTCCTGTGAAAATTCTTCTCGATACCAATAAAGATAATGAAAAGCTTCTTTCCGGGATGAATGTTCTGGTAAGTGCTAAGAAAATATAATATGAGTATTGGAAAGCCTCAGAAGGCTCTCTGGTTTAATTCATTTTCAATTTTTTTAAAGTTAGATTTTTTTTACCGCGAAAAGGCAAAACCGCAAAATAGCGAATCTGCAAATTTTTTCTTGAGCATATTTGCCATTTTACCTTTTACTTTTACACCTTTGCCCTTTTGTCTTTTCGCATTTTTTAATTCAGGCACAAAAGTTTTATTAACCATAGCAGCTTTCGCAGCCTATTTCGCTATCAAAAACAATGCAGCATAATACAGTTTATCATAAATGGGTACCACAATGGCTGAAACTGCCTCTCCTTACACTGGCACTGTTTCCCCATTTGATGTTGTTGTCGCTCTTACATTCAAACAGCGCCTTCACCTCTTCTTTTATGGATGTAGATTCAGATGACATCCAGTATTTAATGATTTTGATGTATGGGACATTTGTGGTTACCCTTTTAGTTTTACAGCGGTTCATGGCTTACTTCAGTGTGAAGTATTACATTCTGCTCATGGCATCTGTTTCAGTGATTATTCTTTACGTCCTATCCGTCACCAATGATTATCATGTCATATTGGTTATCCGGTTTTTAGAAGGCATATTCGGGCTTCTGGAAGGGGCTATTTTCCTTCCTTTGATTGTTGCAGAATTAAAAACAAAACATGCTAAAGTTTTCTCTTACCTTCTGATGTATGCTATTATGCTTACAGGAGGTACAGTGACCACTTCCCTGTTAAAATCAAGTATTGAAGATTATGATTTCCGGCATATGGTTTTAATGATGGTTTACTTTCATGTATTTGTTCTGATTATTGGGATCACTATTTTTAACAGAAACCGTTTCTTTCCAAAAAAACCCTTATATCAGCTGGATATTACCAGTTGGTTTTTACTTTGGGTTTGTCTTCAGGCCGGCGGCTATGCTATTATCTATGGAAAAAGATTAATGTGGCTTGAATCTGATACGATTATAATGTGTCTGTTTGTTTTTTTGCTTTCAGGAGGTTTATTTATGCTTAAACAGAGAAATTCCAAGAGACCTCTGTTTCATTTTGAGGTTTTCGGTTCTAAAAACGTGATTGCCGGGATGATTCTGTTCTTTATTTTTTACCTGATCCGCTCCGGCCTGAACAATGTATATAGTATCATGGCTACAGTCTGGAAATGGCCGTGGGATTATATTGTGAACATTCAGTACTGGAATGTTGCGGGAACGCTGTTGGGTGTATTCGTGTCAGGAATATGTCTGGTAAAAGGAATTTCATCAAGAATTGTTTTCTTTACAGGATTTCTGCTGTTGGCCGTAGATTGTGCATGGTTTACGTACACTTTCTATCCGGACACCAGTCTTTTCACCATCTGCCCGCCTCTATTTTTACAGGGAGTTGCTCAGGGACTGCTTTTTACTCCTTTGGTTTTCTTTCTGATTTCAGGAATGCCGGAAGAATATGTAGCCAATGCGACTGCTTTAGGAACTACTACCCGTTTCTGGACTACTGCTATTGGGTATGCTCTTATGCAGAATCTGATGCTATTTTTAACGTTAAAACATTCCGATACCCTTAGCTTTAACCTTACCGATACCAATCCTGTTTTTTACAGCCAGTGGAACCAGATTTTTGGAGCTAATATTTCAAAACTTCCCGTCAATGAATCCTTATCTATGACAGCAGGTGCTTTTAAAGCTAAAATAACAGCACAGTCGATTTTACTTTCCAATATGGAAATTTTCACGGGGTTATTCTGGCTGTCATTTATTACAGCACTTCTATTGCTGCTTTATCATCCTGTAAAAATAGCAGTAAGAAATATTATGTAATAAGGATAAGCCTTTAATATGAAAAACTAAAGATTTATTGTTTCTTAATTATTTTCACACAATAGCGCTATTTCCATTCTTATCGTTAATTAAGCAAAATCAAACAATACAACCTCTGTTTTTTTTAACTTTGGCCGGCTTATTGTTCATTTTCCCCAATAAGAATATTGCAGTTATAACTACTATTTAATGTAAAAGCTTACGAATGGAAATTGAAAAAATTGTACTGAGTCAAAAAGATTTCTTTAAAACACAGCAGACCAAAAGCCTTGCCTTCCGGAAGATCTATCTTGAAAAGCTTCGGAATCTGATAATTACCAATGAAGATATGCTGTATGAAGCGATTTACAAAGATTTTGGAAAATCTAAATTTGACACATTCACTACAGAACTGTCTTTTATTCTTCATGACATAGATTATTACTTAAAGAACCTAAAGTCTCTTGCAAAACCTAAAAAAGTAGGCACCAATCTTGTCAATCAGTTTGGAAACAGTAAAATTTATGCTGATCCACTGGGTTGTGTACTGGTTATCGGAGCATGGAATTATCCTTATCAATTATCACTTTCCCCGATTGTTGCTGCCATTGCTGCTGGAAACTGCTGTATTCTAAAGCCCAGCGAAATTGCTGAAAATACGATGAAAGCGATGGCTGAAATTATCAATAAAAATTTTCCGCCCGAATACCTGTATGTATACGAAGGCGGTATTGATGAGACTACAAGACTGTTAGAGTTAAAATTTGATAAAATATTTTTTACAGGAAGTACAAAAGTCGGAAAGATTATTTATAAAGCGGCTTCGGAACATCTTACTCCTGTTGTTCTTGAGCTGGGCGGTAAGTCTCCGGCTATTGTTACTAAAGATGCCAATCTTGACATTGCTGCCAAAAGAATTGTGTGGGGAAAATTCCTTAATGCAGGGCAAACCTGTGTTGCGCCGGATTATTTATTGGTGGAAGAGGTGATTCAGGAACAGTTTCTGGAAATGCTCAGGAAATACATTAAAGAATTTAAATACAATGCTGATTCTGAACAATATACAAGAATTATCAACCAAAGAAATTTTCATAGATTAACTAAGCTTATCAGTCCGGAAAAAATATACTGTGGTGGAGGTTTCAGCGAAGAAAAATTATATATAGAACCCACCATTCTTACTGATATCCATTGGAACGATGAAATCATGCAGGAAGAAATTTTTGGCCCGCTCCTTCCTGTTCTCAGTTTTCAAAACTATAATGCCGCTTTGAACTCCATTTTAGAACTTGAAAAACCTCTTGCGGCATATCTTTTCACTAATAATACTGAAGAAAAAGAGATATTTACAAAAAGGCTTTCTTTTGGCGGAGGCTGTATTAATGAGACTATTATGCATTTGGGCAATGGGAACCTGCCGTTTGGAGGTGTAGGAAATTCCGGGATAGGAAATTATCACGGGAAATATGGTTTTGATTCTTTTTCTCATCAAAAATCTGTTCTTGAAAAAGCTACCTGGGGTGAGCCGAATATAAAATATCCACCCTATTCTGAAAAAAAATTAACGTGGATTAGAAGGCTGTTATAATAATACACCAACTTTTACAAAACAATAAAAACTCTTTTTAGATGACTAAAAAGAGTTTTTATTTTACACTTTACCTTTTTCCAAAAATTCCTTCACTTTTTCTTTGCTATAGCCCTTTCCTTCCTCCAGAACCTCGCTTTGCTGGACGTGAATTTTTTTCCCGTTTTTATCTAAAATAATAAAGAATGGATAAGCTTGCTGTTCGTTTGTATTAATATACTGAGCAAAAACTTTTTCATTTTTATTATCCGGAGAATAATTCAAATGATAATACACATATTTTTTGTCTGCAATCTCCTTCAGTTCAGGAGTTGTCTGTACAAAATTATTAAAACGAAGACACCAGATACACCAGTTTCCACCAGCCTGAATCAAAATATTCTTCCCTTCTTTTTTTGCCTTGGCGATCGCGTTATTGATATCTGCCTGTGCATCAGCTTTTGGATTATAAGGCTTAGGCAATTTCACTTTTTCTTCAGCAGCTTTTTTCTTTGCTTCTAAATCTTTCTGCTCTGTCTGCACTATAAGAGCTGTTTTTTGCTTTCCTTTATCTGGTAAATTCTTTACCTCCTGAGAAAAAGCAAGAGCGCTTAATCCTACGAAAGCTAGTATTGTCAATTTTTTCATAACATAAAAGTAAAAAAAATAATATATATCCCCCTGCAAAAATAGAACCATAATTTTATTATTACTAAATTTGCCTGTTTTATGAATTTCCTAATCAAAATATTATACTTCATCTCTAAGCTTCCGCTTAAAATATTATATATTTTTTCGGACGTTATCTTCTTCTTAAATTATTATCTGGTAGGTTACAGAAAAAAGGTTATTACCCAAAATCTGAGAAATTCCTTTCCTGAGAAATCTGAAGAAGAGATCAGAGAAATCCGCAAAAAGTTCTATCGTAATTTCTCCGATTATCTCGTAGAGACTATAAAATCATTCAGTATCTCTGAAAAAGAGGCAAGAGTGAGGATGCAGCACATTAATCAGGATGTATTTCACGAGGTCCAAAAAGAAGGTAAAAATATCATTCTGCTTGCCGGACATGTATTTAACTGGGAATGGATCAATGCATTGGCAAGAATTGTCCCTCAAAAACATTGTCACCCTGTTTACAGAAAAGTAAACAGCGATTTTTGGGAAAACCAGATGAAAAAAGTCCGTAATAAATTCGGAAATGAAGCATTGGAAGCCAATGAGGTAATCAGAAATATTTTCAGAACTAATAATGACGGAAGTTCTATTTATATGTTTGTTGCTGATCAGACTCCCCATTTCTCTCATGTAACTTATGGGCTGAAGTTTCTCAACCAACGGACACCCGCTTTTATAGGATATGATAAACTGGCAACCAGAATGGATCTTGCCTTTATCTACTGCGAGATGAAAAAAGTAAAACGCGGTTATTACCAGGTTAATTATCACAGAATATATCCGGACAATGAAAAGTTTACCGAACACGAAGTGGTAAGAAAATTTCATAAGCTGTTAGAGAACACCTTACACAAAAATCCGGACAATTATCTTTGGTCCCACAGAAAATGGAAGTATCAGGATTCTATCAAAACATTTGATTCTGAATAAAAATAGATTGACATGCAGAAAAAACTGGCAGTTGCCATCTTGAACTGGAATGGCAGAAATTGGCTTGAAAAATTTCTTCCAAATGTAGTTGAATTTTCTCAAAATGCAGACATTTATGTTATTGATAATCTTTCTACAGACGATTCCGTACCCTTTATAAAAGAGCATTTCCCTACAGTAACGGTCATTAAAAATGAACAGAACTATGGGTTTGCGGGAGGCTATAATGAAGGGCTAAAAAAAATAAGCAATCCATACTACTGTCTTCTCAATTCTGATGTAGAAGTTACAGAAAACTGGATAGAACCTGTATTGGAGTTGTTTGAAAAGAATGTTTCAGTCGCCGCAATTCAACCTAAAATTTTATCTTATCATAATAAAAGTTATTTCGAATTTGCCGGAGCAGCCGGTGGTTTGATTGACAATCTTGGTTATCCCTATTGCAGAGGAAGGGTTTTTGATGATCTGGAAGAAGACAAAGGACAATACAATGATGAAACAGAAATCTTCTGGGCATCGGGATGCTGTCTTTTTATCCGTTCAAAAGATTTTTGGGATCAAAATGGCTTTGATGCCAGATTTTTTGCACATCAGGAGGAAATTGATTTATGCTGGAGGCTTATCAATACCGGAAAAAAGATCTTTTACACAGGAAAATCCAGTGTGTATCATGTAGGGGGCGGAACGTTGAATAAGCAGAGTGCTCAGAAAACGTTTTTAAACATCAGAAATAATCTTTCTATGATGCTGAAAAATCTTCCTTTCCCTCAATTGATATGGCTTATTTTTTTCAGACTCTGTCTGGACGGTATCGCAGGAATTTATTTTGGCTTCAAACATGGATTTCTACACCTGTGGGCTGTAGTAAGGGCTCATTTTGGATTCTACGGGCAGCTTCCGGGGACCTGGAAACTTCGACAGAAACATCAGAAAAAGAATTTCTACCAATCGAAATGGTTAATCTTCAGACACTTTCTGGGACGAAAAAACAAGTGAAAAATTAATAGTTATGGAAAAGACATAAATAAGTGTATTGTCTTACCAACTAAGGATATATTATTCTTTGTCAACTTAGAACCATTAAAGAATAACAACTAATTTACAATGTAACAATGGATTTCTGTGCAATAGATTTTGAAACAGCAACTCACGAGAGAAGCTCAGCTTGTGAAATGGGAATTTGTGTGGTACAAGACTCTAAAATTGTAGAGACTAAAACCTGGCTGATCAAACCGCCAAGTTTCCCTTATTTCAATAAATTCAATATTGCTGTACACGGGATTCATCCCGAAGATGTACAAAATGCACCTACCTTTGATGAAATATGGCATGAAGCACAAGATATGATGTACGGAAGCCTTATGATTGCTCATAATGCGAGTTTTGATGCTTCCGTCTTAAGAGGCTGCCTGGAATATTATGGATTGTTTACTCCCAGCGTAAACTATCTGTGCAGCATTCAGCTTGCTAAAAAATCTTGGAATTATCTTCCAAAATATGGATTGAAACCTTTGGCGGAATACCATAATATTAATTTTAACCACCACCGCGCAGGCGCTGATGCTGAAGTATGTGCCAAAATATCTCTGCTGGCTTTTGAGAAGCTCTTTCTCACCAGTAATGATGAAGTGCAGGATTACATGAAAGCAAAAATCAAAAAGCTTTAGTAATTATACAATAATTAAAACCCGGGTTCTTTTTATCTGACCTCTGTACCTCGTTAAGATACAGGAAAAATTAATTACTTAAAACTTCAGACAACAGGTTGAATTTTGGAATATCCACTTCAAAAGTTTCCTGCGTTTCCATGTTTTTAATCAGGTATTTTCCGCCCATATTCCCTACTCCGGAACGAAGCATCACATTTGAAAAATAAGCGAAATTTTCACCTTGTCCTATTTCAGGAGTCAGACCTATTACGCCGTCTCCTATAATCTCTGTGTATCCGAATCCTACATCAAAAATTAACCATTTTCTTTTCAATACTTTGATAGGAAAGCTTCCGTCATTTTCTATCGTAATATTGTATTTAAAAACATAACGGTTTTCGGAGGGATAACTGTTTTTACTATCATATTCAGGTATTACTGAAACTTTGATATTGGAAGTCATTTTTGAAAACATCATTGTCGTATTTTCTTAATAGATACAAAAATCTCGCCTTTTTTAAGGCGAGATTATATATTTATATTATAATTTTATTAAAACTTATAATCCAAGGCCTTTTCTCTCGTTACCTCCCATCAATACTTCAACAGGATTGTCAATGCCTTCTTTTACCGCAACAAGGAATCCTACAGATTCTTTTCCGTCGATAATTCTGTGGTCATAAGACATAGCCACATACATCATTGGTCTGATAACTACCTGTCCGTCAACAGCTACTGGTCTCTGGATGATATTGTGCATTCCAAGAATTGCAGATTGTGGAGGGTTGATGATTGGTGTAGACAACATAGATCCGAAAGTACCGCCGTTTGTAATGGTGAAAGTACCCCCTGTCATTTCATCCACAGTAATCTTACCGTCTCTTACTTTTACAGCAAGATCTTTGATGTTTGCTTCAACTCCGCTGAAAGTCATGTTTTCTGCATTTCTCAATACAGGAACCATCAATCCTTTAGGTCCTGAAACTGCAATTGAGATATCACAGAAATCATAGTTTATTTTGAAGTCTCCGTCGATAGATGCATTTACATCCGGATACATCTGTAATGCTCTGGTAACTGCTTTTGTAAAGAAAGACATAAACCCAAGTCCAACTCCGTGTTTTTGAGCAAATTCTTCTTTGTAAAGTTTTCTTAATCTGAAAATTTCAGACATATCTACTTCGTTGAAAGTTGTCAACATCGCTGTTTCGTTCTTTACAGAAACCAGTCTTTGAGCGATTTTTCTTCTTAAAACTGAAAGTTTAGTCGTAGTAGTAGTTCTTGCGCCTGTAGCAGTTAAAGAGTTTCCTCCTAATGCAGGAACTGCAGCCAGTTCAGCATCAGTTTTAGTGATTCTGCCATCTCTTCCTGTTCCGGAAACCTGTCCTGCATCCATTCCTTTTTCGTCAAGGATTTTCTTAGCTGCCGGAGATGGAGCCCCTGTAGCATAAGTTTGTGGAGCGGCTACCGGAGCAGCTGGTTTTGGAGCCTCTTGTTTAGCAGGTTCAGCAGCTTTTGGAGCTTCTTCCTGTTTCGGAGCTTCAGCAGCAGGTGCAGCACCTTCTGGTCTGGCAGCATCCATATCAATTAAACAAACTACCTGACCTACTTGTACCACATCACCTTCTTCTGCTTTTAAAGTGATAATTCCACTTTGTTCTGCTGGCAATTCAAGCGTTGCTTTATCTGAATCTACTTCAGCGATAGGTTGATCTTTTTCTACGTAGTCACCATCTTTTACAAGCCAAGTTGCAATTTCAACTTCTGTGATTGATTCGCCCGGTGAAGGAACTTTCATTTCTAAAACTGACATATCGAGTATTTTTTATTTTTTAACTGATTATTATTTAATTAAGCTGTAACAGGTCTTTTTACCGGAGCATCATCTCTGTCAAAAACTCTGTTGATTACTGCGTTCTGATTTTTTTCGAACATTTTGTGGCTACCTGGAGCCGGAGCACCGCTTGGTACCGGAGCAACAACCTCAATTCCTGTGTTTCTGAAGTTTCTTAGGATATAAGACCACGCTCCCATGTTTTCCGGTTCTTCCTGAGCCCAAACTAATTGTTTTTTGTTCTCATACTTACTGAAGATAGCTTCAATAGCATCTGTCTGAAGTGGATATAACTGTTCGAATCTTACTAAAGCAATATTTTCACAGTTTAATTCTTCTTTCTTCGCTAATAACTCGAAGTACAGTTTACCTGAGCAAAGAACTACTTTCTCAACTTTCTTAGGATCTGCAGTAGGATCATCTAGGATTGGCTGGAATGAACCGTTTGCAAAATCTTCAAGTGGAGAAACAACTTTAGGGTGTCTCAATAGAGATTTAGGACTCATTACGATCAATGGTTTTCTGAATCCCCACTTCAATTGTCTTCTTAATAAGTGGAAGTAGTTTGCCGGTGAAGTAATGTTAGCTACCACCATGTTTTCATTGGCACAAAGTGTAAGGAATCTTTCCAGTCTTGCTGAAGAGTGTTCTGCACCCTGTCCTTCTGAACCGTGAGGCAATAGCATTACCAATCCATTCTGAAGTTTCCATTTTTCTTCTGCAGCTGCCAGATACTGGTCAACGATGATCTGAGCTCCGTTCACGAAATCACCAAACTGAGCTTCCCAGATTGTTAATGTATTTGGAGAAGCCATTGCATATCCGTAATCAAAACCTAGAACACCATATTCTGAAAGGTGAGAGTTGAATACATCAAATCTGCTTTCTGATACATGTCTTAGAGGAATATATTCTTCTTCTGTATCTTCTGTTTTTACAACAGCATGTCTGTGAGAGAATGTACCTCTTTCCACATCTTCTCCGGAGATTCTTACATTATGACCTTCTACAAGCAGTGTTGCATAAGCTAACCACTCTCCCAATGCCCAATCTAATGAATTACCTTCAATAGCTTTGATTCTGTTTTCAAAAAGTCTTGTAATTTTATTGATGAATTTTTTATCTCCAGGAAGTGTTGACATTTTAAGGGCCAATTCTTTCAGCTTCGATGCATCATATTTTGTATCAACAGGCAACTGAACGGCTCCTCTTTTTCCGATCGGATAGTTAGTCCAGTCTTCAGACATGAAGAGATCCATTACGTTTTTCTCAATTTCTTTGGAAGCATCAAAGTCTTTATCTAAAAGAGCCTTGAAGTCAACCTCCATCTTTTTGATGATATCATTTGAGATAACGCTGTCGTTGATCAGTTTATCTTTATAAATTTCTCTCGGGTTCGGGTGCTTGGAAATAGCTTTGTAAAGATTGGGCTGTGTAAACCTTGGCTCATCTCCTTCGTTGTGACCATATTTTCTGTACCCTAAAAGGTCGATATAAACATCTTTTCCGAATTTTGCTCTGAAATCAGCAGCAAAATGGATTGCATGAACTACTGCTTCAGCATCATCAGCATTTACGTGCATTACAGGAGATTCTGTAACTTTTGCAATGTCTGTACAGTATGTTGAAGATCTTGCATCAAGGAAGTTTGTGGTGAAAGATACCTGGTTGTTTACCACGATATGAACAGTACCTCCTGTTTTATAGCCTTCCAATGTCATCATCTGAGCTACTTCGTAAGCAATACCCTGTCCGGCAATAGCACCATCACCGTGAATGATGATTGGCAATACTTTAGAGTAATCTTTGTATTTGTCATCTACTTTCGCACGGCAGATTCCTTCTACCAAAGCTGCTACGGTTTCAAGGTGAGACGGGTTTGGAGTAAGATTGATACAAACTTCTTCTCCTGAAGCTGTTTTGACCTTTTTAGATGATCCTAAGTGATATTTAACGTCACCTGAGAATACATCTTCTTCAAATTCTTTTCCTTCAAATTCTGAGAAGATCTGCTTGTAAGATTTTCCGAAAATATTGGATAATACGTTCAGTCTTCCTCTGTGAGCCATTCCCAATACTACTTCATCTACTCCTAATTGAGAAGATCTTGAAATTAATTGGTCTAAAGCAGGAATTAACGTTTCACCACCTTCCAGTGAGAATCTTTTCTGACCTACAAATTTTGTGTGAAGATAGTTTTCAAAGGCAACTGCCTGGTTTAATTTTAATAAGATTTCTATTTTTTCATTTGCAGAAAGACTTGGGTGGTTTTCATTTACCTGAAGCCATCTTTTGATGAAATCTTTTTCTTCAACATTGTTGATGTAAGTATATTCTACTCCGATAGAATCACAGTAGATACTTTCTAAATGCGTAATCAAATCTGCTAATGTAGCAGGCTCTTTCATTCCTGTTTCAACAGCACAGTTGAATTTAGTATTTAAATCTTCTTTAGAAAGCCCGAAGTTTTCGATATCTAAAGTAGGTGTATAGTGTCTTCTTTCTCTAACAGGGTTTGTTTTTGTAAACAAGTGCCCTCTTGTTCTGTAAGCTTCAATAAGGTTTACAACCTTGAATTCTTTTTTGATATGCTCAGGAACCTCTCCATTTGATACTGCCTGAGAAATCTGTTGTACTGCCGGAGCAGCATTGGCCGGAGCCTGAATAAATTGAATGTTATCGTCATCACCATAGTTCTCTAAAGCAAAATCGAAGCCTTGAAAGAAGGCTTTCCATGATGGTTCTAGAGAGTCCGGGAATTTTAAGTACTGTTGGTATAAATCCTCAATTAATTGAGAATGAGCTGCGTTTAGGAATGAAAATCTGTCCATTATTACAGTTTATCTATTTATTAAAATTTATTTGTAGAATTAATCTTCAAATTTAATAAAAAAAACCGAGTTAGAACAGTCTCAAACCGTTAAAAAAAATTAAGAAAATTAAAAATTAAAAAAAATCACTTATACACTGATAATGAGAGCTTCATATTCACTTCCTGCCCTTCCATAGGACGTTCAATAAAGGTCTGAAGGATGTCTCCGAAGCGCATCTCGTCTTTTTTCGCTTTCTGAATCAGCTGCTGAATTGCCTTAATTCGGCCTTCATAACTTCCTTTGTAGTACATGACGTAATTTTGAGACGGATTTACGGACCTAAAATTGAAATTATTATCAGACACTCCTATTTTCTTGGAAAGTGGAATTCCCAGGAAGTAAGAAACCTCTTTGTCCTTGTAATTATCCGCATCAGTCATCAGAACCGGATATCCAAATTCATCATCTTTTTTCCCCATATCCATCGTCACAAAATTATACACTTTGTTATAATTCATCACGATATTTTTGTAAAGGGCGTCTTTCTTGTTTGAAGTACTTACATTGATCCCGAGCAACAGCTTATCTTCTTCTTTCTCCACCATCAGGCTGTCATATTTAATGGCTGCCATCCGGTTATCTTTTTCAACTTTATTTCCTAAGGAATTTTTAAGATTAACCATACTTTTGTTGATGTTCTCGGCAAAGCGGTCTTCGGTCCAGAAATTCTCTACCCTTTTCCACACAGAAAGTTTTGGGGTGTGCACATACCAGATAATTTTTGTCTTTTCTGCAGAAACAGGCTTAAATTTAACGTCAACTAATGTCGGATTTTCATTTTCATCCTCAAAAAGCTGATATTTCAGAGTTTTATTCAGATTCTCATACCTGATAAACATTTCCCCATCGGTATCGTTTTTAGGATCTACGTAGCTAATAGAGCTCCCCTGTCCTTCATAAGGCGTATAATAATCAATATCTATGGATTGTGAACTGGTAAAAAAGTTGTTCCATCTTGTAAAATTCTGAAGATTATTAAATTGAGTAAACACTTTATCCACCGGATAATCGATCTCTTTTTCTATCGTAAAGTTTTTACTTTCGTCAACAAAATAATACATGGAAGCAGCATAAGCTCCCCCCAGCAAAACAATAATTACAGTTAATATTTTAAAAATACGCATCGCACAAAAATAATACAAATAAAAAGAGTGAACAATATGCTGATCACTCTAGTTTTATGTTTAACAATAATTAACCTAATAATCAATTTTCAGGATGGAAATCACATAAATGGGGTTAAAAATAATTGTTCGGAGCTTCATCTCCATAATTAACTGCCTTAATAATTTACTTTCTCCAACTTCAAATTTCTTTTGTTACTACCCTATATGGGTGCCCGGAACCAATACAGCTCCTTTTTTTACAACAACGATACCATCCTGTACAGAATAAGTTCCATAGTCTCCATCAGGAATATGCTTCCCTCCTATGATTTTTACGTTATCGCCAATGTAACAGTTTTTATCAAGTATTGCTTTTTCTATGTAACAATACTTACCAATTCCCATATTCGGACGTCCTGCTCTGTCATTCAGGACAATTTCGGTGGTATTCTGATAGAAGTCAGCTCCCATTACGTAAGAGTTGACGATAGTACTGCCTTTATCAATTCTTGTTCTGTTTCCGATCACTGAATTTTCAATTTTATCTGCCATAATGATACATCCGTCTCCAAAAACTGCCTTACTTACATAAGATCCGTTGATCTTGGACGGAGGAAGCATTCTCGCTCTTGTATAGATAGGTGAAGACGAGAATAAATTGAACTGGGGAAGATCCAGACAGAGATCCAGATTTGCTTCATAAAAGGATTCTATCGTCCCAATATCAGTCCAGTAGCCCTCATATTGATAGCTTAATGTTTTATATTTCCCAATGGAATTCGGAATAATATCTTTTCCAAAATCATCACCTGCTCCTTCGTCAAACATCTTTTTAAGGATCGTTTTTGTAAAGATATAAATCCCCATAGAGGCTAAAAACTCTTTCCCTTTATGCTTGTTTTCCTCGGAAACTTCGGATTTAAGGCCTTCCAGCATATCAAAATCCGGTTTTTCATAAAAAGAAGTGATATTTCCTTCATCATCAGATTTTAAGATCCCAAAACCTGTCGCATCTTTAGCATTTACAGGAATTGTTGCTATGGTAAGATCTCCGCCATTTTCAATGTGAAAATTCAGCATTTCCCTGAAGTCCATCTGATACAACTGATCTCCTGAAAGAATCAGGATATAGTCATAATCATACTTTTCAAGGTGTTTCATAGACTGCCGTACGGCATCTGCCGTTCCCTGATACCAGCTTTCATTTTCTACATTCTGCTCGGCAGCCAGAATATCAACAAAACCTTTACTGAAAATATCAAAGTGATAAGAATTCTTGATATGTGAGTTAAGAGAAGCTGAATTGAACTGTGTTAGAACAAGGATTTTATTCAATCCTGAATTCAGACAGTTTGAAATAGGAATATCTACCAGCCTGTATTTCCCTGCAATAGGTACCGCTGGTTTTGATCTTGAATACGTTAACGGGAATAATCTTGTTCCTCTTCCGCCGCCCAATACAATAGAGATTACATTTCTGTTCATAAATATCTTGCGTTTTTTTATTTTATTAAGTTTACTGTTCTGTTCTTAGTGTTTGCATGAAGTGTACAGCAGTTAATTCTATTATCATCTTTATCATACCCATACACTGCCAATTCGTACATATCTGAATTACTGAGTTATTTTACCTCCTTATATACTCCGTCTATTTCTATATTGCATTTTTTAAGTTGTTCCCTGAAAGCCCCAGCGGTAATTAAAACATCCACCATATCAGATTTCTTCGATGTAAAATCATCTAAATCCTTTTCATACCTTGCTTTCCAGTCTTTACCATATCAGCTATTATATAAAGCTATGTATTTTTCCGCAGATTTCTCCCATGTAAAATCAAAATTCATGTTGGCATGGATAAGATCTTCCATCACTCCTTTTTGATTGTAAATTCCCAACGCCCTGTTCATTGCGTGCACAATATCATCCACTCCCGCATAGGTAAAGTTTAATCCCGCTCCTCCAGTTGAAATATCTTCTACAGTATCTCTGAGTCCGCCCGTATATCTTACCACCGGAACCGTTCCATACCTCATGGAATACATTTGATTCAATCCACATGGCTCTACTCTTGACGGCATCAGAAGAAAATCTGCCGATGCATATATTTTGTGTGAAAGATGTTCTTTGTAACCTAGATCCACTGCAAAATTGGTGTAGGTATAATTATATTCCTTCAATTTACTCTCAATATAATGGTTACCAGAGCCCAGAATCATAATGTTTAAAGCCCCATAACTTTGCTTGATACTTTTCCAAACAACATCGGGCAGCAGATCTGCTCCTTTTTCTGTAGCAAACCTTCCGATAAATGCAAATAAAGGAAGTTCAGGCTTCAATCCGTATTCTTTACACATTTTTTCCTTATTCTTTTTCTTTTGGGCAACTGCATTTTCAATATTAAAATTAAAATCCAGCATTGGATCAGTTTCGGGGTTCCATATTTCGGTATCAATGCCGTTAATAATTCCGTATGCTTTTCCGAATTCCTGACGAACCAGGCTTTCCAGGCCGCGGAAGCTTATAAAAAGTTCTTCCAGATATCCTTCAGAAACAGTAGTAAAAGCATGAGAACATTTGATCATACTGGCCAGCGGGTTCATGAATCCGTTCCAATCCATTAATCCCCATTTATAGGAATCAAATGCAGGCATATAATTTGCCATATTCCAGCTCATCATCCCCTGATATTCTCCATTATGGATTGTTCCAATTGTTTTTACGCCTTTTAAGAACTCAAATTCCGGACAATTTTCTACCATAAATGGAACCAAACCGGTATGATAATCATGGCAGTGTAAAACATCAGGTCTGATCTCCATAGCACACATCCAGTGTAATATGCCCTGCTGAAATGCCATAAACTGAAAACTTTCATCCTGATATCCGTATGGATTATCTCTATCCAGTAATCCGGGAATTTTTACCATATAAAGTTCAAACCCCAAAACATCTGTTTTTTCTTTTAATATCTGAATCTGTAACCTGTTTGGACCCTGATGAATAAATCCATCAAAAACCACATCAAATTCATGATCATACACAAAGGGCTTATTATACCATGGCATTACTACTTTGGCATCTATTCCTTTTATTTTGTTCTGATATTTAGGCAGCGCTCCAACTACATCTGCCAGACCTCCTACTTTTGCTACAGGGTAACATTCTGTACTTAAATGATAAATAACCATTCTTTATCTCTTATGTTTAATTCTGTGTAATTTATATTTTTTATCTTTCTTCTGCCTTAAAACAACTCCTGCTAAAGGGGGCAGCTTGATAGTCATTGATTTCTGATGGCCTCTCCATTCTTCATATTTCTCCTCTACTATTTCAGGCTGGACACCGCTTCCGCTGTATTTTTCATCATCAGAGCTAAGAATAACCTCCCAGTGTGTACCGGCAGGAATTCCGATTTTATAATCCATTATGTTAGGCTCAAGATTCAGCGCAATCATCATTACATCATCTCTTCTCTTGCCCTTCCTAAGGTATATATAGACTGAGTTTTCCAGATCATCTGCTTCCACCCACTCAAAACCACTCTTATCAAATTGATTTTCATAAAGGGCACATTCTGATCTGTACAGATGATTCAGTTCTTTTACAAGCTCCTGTAATCCTTTATGAACCGGATATTTCAATAAATGCCAATCGAGGCTTTTGGTAAAATCCCACTCACTGGTCTGCCCGAATTCGTCACCCATAAAAAGCAGTTTTGCTCCCGGATGGGTAAACATGTATACATACAGAGCACGGAGATTGGCAAATTTCTGCCACTCGTCGCCCTTCATTTTATAGATTAAACTCGCTTTTCCATGGACCACTTCATCATGGGACAGGGGCATCATATAATTTTCGTTATACATATACATGGAAGCGAACGTAAGCTTATGATGATGGAATTTACGGTTAGAAAAATCTTCTTTAAAATAATCCAGTGTATCATGCATCCAGCCCATCATCCATTTCATTCCAAAACCTACCCCTCCGTCATGAACAGGTTTCGTAAGCATGGGGAAGTCAGAGCTTTCTTCCGCAATTGTTATAATACTGTTTCCAAACTCTTTGTAAACAGCGGTATTAAATTCCTGTAGAAAAGCTTTAGCTTCCAGGTTCACATTTTCACCATATATATTAGGGTCCCATTCCCCTTCGTTTCTTGAATAATCTAAATGAAGCATGGATGTTACCGCATCTACACGCAGTCCGTCAGCATGATACCGATCCAGCCAGAACATGGCATTTGAAATCAGGAAAGATTTCACTTCATTTCTTCCATAATTGAAAATATGCGATTTCCAATCCGGATGAAACCCTTTTTTTGGGTCCGGATGTTCATATAAATGAGATCCGTCAAAACGATACAGTCCATTCGCATCTCCGGGAAAGTGAGAGGGTACCCAATCTAAAAGAACTCCTATTCCGTTTTTATGAAGTTCATCAATAAAATACATAAGATCCTGAGGTGAACCAAAACGTGAAGTTGCCGCATAAAATCCCGTAATCTGATATCCCCAGCTGGGATCATACGGATATTCCATTACTGGCATAAACTCTACGTGGGTAAATCCCATTTCCATTATATAGGGAACTAATTTTCTTGCAATATCCCGATAATTTAAAAACCGGTCCGGATGCTCTTCTTCTCTTACCCATGACCCCAGATGCAGTTCATAAACAGAGACAGGCGCTTCCAAACTATTATTTTTCCAGCGGTTCCCCATCCACTCCTGATCATTCCATTCATACCAGGTAGTGGACACTAATGAAGCAGCCTGAATATTCTGCTCCCAGCTTAAAGCATACGGGTCGCTTTTTTCCAGAATTTCACCTCTGGGTGTTTCGATCGCATATTTATATAGCGTACCCCAGCTTAATCCCTCAATAAATCCTTCCCAGATACCTGATTCGTCCCATCTCGGAAATAAAATATGATCTTTATGATTCCAGTTATTAAAATTTCCGATTACTGATACTTTCGTTGCATTAGGTGCCCATACTGAAAAATAAATTCCTTTTACCCCTTCTTTTACCACTGAATGTGCTCCAAATTTACCATACAGCTTATAATGCCTGCCTTCTTTGAAAAGGTAAACATCATGATCAGTGAAAAGCGTATAGGTTTTAACAGAATTCATCAAGCTCGGTTTATATTTTTTTTGAAACTACGAAAAATACTGATAACAGGGATTAATTATTCTTCAAATAATTGTCAAGTCAGTTTCTCCTTTTGTATTTCTATCAAATATATCATTTTTTAACCCATATTTTTATGATTTCAAAACAATCTTTTTTTTATAAATTTAACCGCAATATTTTATTAAACACATACGATGAGGTTTGAACTTTATACAGAAGAAAAAGACGACAGACCGGTATTTATTACCGGAAATTTCAACAACTGGAACCCCAAAAACTATGCCTTTCAGCTTACAAAAGTGGATTCATTCAATTATTTTATAGAAATTGAAGATCAGATTCTTGCTACAGAAATTGAATATAAGTTTACCAAAGGAGGCTGGGAGAACGTAGAACTGGATAAGCATGGAAAGATTACTCCCAACCGGAAAGTGAAAAAATCAGATTCCAAAATTTCGGATACTGTTGAAAAATGGAGGTTAAACTGGGGGCCTTTCAAAGAAGAATATTTTCCCACAGCAGAGGTTATATCTGAAAAATTCTATATTCCGCAGCTTGACCGTTACCGTAAAGTCTGGGCGCTTTTACCTTATGACTATCATACCACAGACAAACGATATCCTGTTTTATACCTTCAGGATGCCCAGAATCTGTTCAATGAAGGAAGTGGTTTCGGGAACTGGGAGATTGATAAAAAACTTTCTATTCTTGCTGAATATGGCCGTGGCGACGTTATCATCATTGCCATAGAGCACGGCAGCGAAGACAGAATAAAAGAATATATTTTCGACAATGATAATATTGCCAACGGCTCTGAAGGGAAAAAATATATCCGCTTTATCACAGATACTCTAAAACCGTTTGTTGATGAAAACTACAGAACCAGGAAAGACCGTGAGAACACAGGAATCGGAGGCAGTTCTTTAGGAGCGCTGATCAGCATATACAGCGGTTTTCTTTATCCTGAAGTATATTCAAAATTATTGATATTCTCTCCTTCTTTATGGGCAGAACCTAACAACAACTTTCCGATGATGAATTTCCGGGTTCCTTTTAAAATAAAAATTTATCTATATGGCGGCGGACAGGAAGGATCCAAAATGGTAAAAAGAATTCACATTTTGAAGAATATATGAAAAGATGGGAAAAGAAAAATCTTTTTGATTTTGAGTTCAGAACGAGCATCAATCCTGAGGGAACCCACAATGAGTTCTATTGGTCGCAGGAATTCCCAAGGGCTATTGAATGGCTCTTCTATGACAATACTGAAAACCCTGTGGAAGTAAAGCCACAACAACAAAGCATTAAAAATTAGGACTATGAAATCACCAGTGCAAAATATCCTGCAAAATAGAAGGTGATTGTATACAAACCTTAGATAAAAAATAGATTCATTATGAAATTAATTAATAAAAAAGACAAAAATTACACTCAGGTTTTTCACATATTCACGGAGGAAGAATGGGCGAAAACAAGTAAAAATTTCAATAAAAATATTTCTACTTTTTTTACGGGAAAGAAGTATGAGGTTTTCATTAATGCCCATGAAGAAGGTATTACCTATTTTATTGGATTAGGAAAGTCGGGGTTACAGAATTTCGAAATCCAACAGGTTGCTGTAAAGTTTTCACAGACTCAAAAAGAAAAAATACAGACAGTTCCTACTTTATTTCTGGCAGATTTTATGAATGAAAAACAATTCGAAGAATTTGCCAAGGGATTATTGACCGGAACCTACCATTATCCATTTCAAAAAAGCCATGCTTTCTGGGATGCAAAATTTGAAATACACTTTGAAAATCTGAGCCAGAAAAAACTTGATCATATTAGTCAAAAAGCGGAAGCGTTAAGCAATGGACAGACTGCGTGTCAGGACTGGCTTAATAAACCTGCCAACCTTAAGAAACCCGACATTTTCAATATATATCTTAAAAATTTGGCCAAAAAGCATGAATTAAAGTATACCGTTTTCAACAGGAAAAAATGTGAAGAATTGGGACTAGGCGCTTACCTTTCTGTAAATCAGGGAAGTGCTTATGATGCAGCGTTCACTATTTTAGAATATAAAACCACTGTTAAAAATGCGAAGACCTTTGGATTGGTTGGGAAATGTGTGTTATTTGATACTGGCGGTATATCGTTGAAAAATTCAGCTAATCTGCATTATATGAAATCTGATATGGGAGGTGCTACAGCGGTTCTGGGAACACTGATCTATGCAGCTGAGATGAAGTTACCAGTCAATATCATAGCTATTCTGCCTGTCACAGATAATGCAATATCAGAAAAAGCACTGCTTCCAAGTGATGTCATCACAGCTTATAACGGAAAGACCATTGAGGTACTCGACACGGATGCTGAAGGACGACTGATCCTGGCTGACGGACTCTCTTATCTTTCTAAAAACTACAAAACGGATTACCTTATTGATCTTGCTACTTTAACGGGAAGTTCGGTGAGAATGTTTGGAGATACTTGCGGAGCCCTATTTTCCAATAGTGAAGAATTAAAAAATATATTATTAAAAACGGGAGATCATACCAATCAAAGATTATGGAATCTGCCTTTATGGGATGTTTGGAAAGATGATATTCAATCTGATGTGGCTGATCTTAAAAACATCTCTATGAAACCCATAGGAGACTGTATTATTGCTGCAAAATTTTTAGAACAATTCATTGAAAACCATTCTAAATGGGCTCATTTGGACATTGCTGGAGTAGCCTTTGGAAAGGTGGGATATGCCAAAGAAAAAGCAGCAACAGGTTTTGGAGTTCAGTTGCTCGTGGATTTAATTGAAAATTATCACTAAAAATTAGTTTTTTTCAAAAAAACTCTGTATACTTGATTAGTAGATTTTCAAAAACGCATGGTATATTAGTTTTCAATATTAATAAAACAAAATATAAACGCTTTTATTTTTGAATATTTACTAAAACTAAAAAAACATTATATGGAGAAGAAAACTATTGTATGTATTTCGTGCTACTACAAAGGCTACGATTTTATGGACGAAATGAAGACACTCGGTAATAAAATCATCTTAGTAACATCTGAAAACCTTAAAGAAAAAAACTGGCCCTGGCATGCTATTGATGAAGTTTTTTATATGCCGGAACTAAAACCGTCTGTATGGAATCTTGAACATCTTATCCAGGGATTTTCACACCTCATGAAAACCAGGAAAGTAGATGCTGTAGTGGCACTTGATGATTATGATGTGGAAAAAGCTGCATTAATCAGGGAAACATTCCGCATTCCCGGAATGGGACAGACCACTCACCGCTATTTCAGGGATAAGCTGGCAATGCGGCAAAAGGCTAAAGATTCAGGCATCAGTGTTCCGGAATTTACAGCAGTATTTAATGATGATGAAGTTAATGAGTTTATATCCCGGGTACCGGCACCATGGGTACTGAAACCCCGTTCAGAAGCTTCAGCATCAGGAATCAGGAAGATTACAACCAAGGAACAACTTCATGAAGCTCTAGAAGTTCTTGGAGAAGAACGACACCTTTTTTTATTGGAAAGCTTTAAGCCCGGAGACGTGTATCATGTAGACAGCCTTACATTCAATAAAGAGATTGTATTCACTTCAGCCTCCAGGTATCTGTCCCCTCCTATGCAGGTTTCGCATGAGGGAGGTGTATTCAGGTCAAAAACCCTTGGAAGATATTCTGATGAATTCAAGGCACTGGAAGAAATGAATTCCAAAGTACTTTCGAATTTCGGTCTTCTTAACGGAGCTACCCATACAGAATTTATCCGGGGACAAGAAGATGGCCAATGGTATTTCCTTGAAACCTCATCAAGAGTAGGTGGTGCCCATATTCCAGATCTTGTGGAAGCATCAAGCGGAATCAATATATGGCGAGAATGGGCTAAAATAGAAGATGCTCTTCTCAGAGGTAAAAGCTACAGGGTTTCACCTCCTACAGGATACTATTCCGGGCTGATTGTTGCTCTGATTAAAGATAAAGAACCCGATTACAGCGATTTCCAATGTGAAGAAATTGTAAAGTTCCTCCCAATAGACTATCATGTGGGAATTGTTTACAAATCCAGTGATGCAGATATGATACAGAAAAGGCTGGACACTGCTGCAGAAATGATTCATGCAGAAATGCTGAACATTCTGCCGCCTAAAAGCAGTAAGTTAACTTCATAAGATTATGAATAAGGAGATTGACATTAAGAATATTATTAAATTCTTAAAATATAATCTACCCGACAAATCTCTCATAAGAAGTAATTTAGACCAAATAAATCCCGGAAAATGGGAAAGCAAAACCTATTATAAATTCGTCGATTCTACCAGTGCCAATCAGTTGGGTTCAGGATTAATATTCAAAGAGAATATCATTCCGGAACATCCGGCGTTATATACTATTGTATTGGACATTATTGGACATGACCAACTTAGAGGAATCGAGTTTATGACATTATAACCTCAATATTAAAAATCACCAAGAAAAATGCCTCATATAGAACACACAGATTATTATTCGAATATATTAGGAATAAGCCTTAAAGTGGAGGTAACAGGGCATTATGGCCATCCTATTATTATGTTTCCAACTTCACAGGGGCAATATACCCAGAATCATGATTTTCATCTTAACGGAAGTATCAATTGGTATATAGAACAGGGAAAGGTAAAACTTTATAATATTCAGACAATTGACGGCTGGAGTTTTTATGATGAAAAAATAACACCTCAGCAAAGAATAAGAAATTATGAACGCTATGTACAGTTTTTGATTCAGGAGTTTATCCCTTACATTCAGAAACTCCATAAAGAGCATCGTGTAGCAGTCGCCGGGGCCAGCTTCGGAGGTTATCATGCAGCCAATTTCGCATTCAGGTTTCCAGATGTGGTTTCCCATTTATTCTGCCTTTCAGGAGCGTTCAGTATCCGGAACTTTATGGACGGCTATTCTGATGAACTGGTCTACTTTAACTGCCCCAGAGAGTTTGTACGGAATGATGATGCCTGGAAATACAAACATATGCATATTGTATTAAGTACTTCTGATCAGGATATCTGCAGAGATAAGAATATCGAAATGGCTGAAATTTTAAAAGCAAAAGGCATTGATTTCTGGTATGACGAAAGAAAATGGATCGGTCATGACTGGCCATTATGGAGAATGGTGTTTCCAACATTTATAGGAGCCTATTTCTCTTAATACTGTTTTTCTGATCTCTTTTTATACTTAAGTTTTAAAAATATCTGATGATCATGAAATTACAGGTAAATACATAACAATTTCTTTTCACATACATCGGGAATAGCAAGATATAATGATAGGGAAGAAAGATTTTATTTATTATAAAAGTATACGCCAATTTAAAAAACAAAAATTATGACAAAAAAAGTAGGAATTTTATTCGGTATGGAAGATACGTTTCCCTGGGCATTTATTGATAAAGTAAATGAGCTGGGTGGCGGAGATATTGTAGCGGAGCCTGTAACCATTGACAAACTGGAACAGGGAGCAGATTATGGCTATGCTGTAATCATCGACAGAATTTCGCAGGATGTTCCCTTTTACAGAGCTTATCTGAAGAATGCAGCACTTAATGGTACTTATGTGATCAACAATCCTTTCTGGTGGAGTGCTGATGAGAAATTTTTTAATAATGCACTGATGTCTAAGCTAGGAATTCCTCTTCCTAAGACTGTTTTGCTACCGTCCTATGAAAGACCGGACAATACGTCGGAAACTTCATTCAGGAATCTGAAATTCCCCCATGACTGGGAGTATATATTCGAGCATATTGGTTTTCCGGCTTACATGAAACCCCATGACGGAGGTGGGTGGAAAAGTGTTTACAGGGTAGAGAATCCGGATGATCTTTGGAATAAATTAGGAGAAACAGAACAGCTGGTAATGATGGTTCAGGAAGAAATTGTCTTTGATGACTATTACAGGGTATACTGCCTTGGCAGAAAATACGTCCACATTATGCCTTATGAGCCCAGAAATGAACCCCATCTAAGATATGCCACTACTCACCAGACCCAGGGGAAAGAGCTTGAAAAATTGTTGAAAACCATTCATGATTATACGATTACAATGAATGAGGCTCTTGGATATGATTTCAACACCGTGGAGTTTGCTGTAAGAGATGGTATTCCTTATGCTATCGACTTCTGTAACCCGGCTCCTGATGCAGACAGAAACTCTGTAGGAGAGGAAAATTTCGCGTGGATCATAGAACATGCTGCCAAACTGGCTGTAGAAAAAGCTAAAGAATATGTTCCGGGGAAACCTAATATTGAATGGGGGACTTTTGTGAAAAATTCCATAAAATAATATTGAAAAAAATAAAAAACACAAGAAAATGCATCAGTTTACTATTGGAATTGAAGAAGAATATCAGATCATTGATGTTGACAGCAGAGATCTTGTTTCTCACGTTTCAAAAATCATTGAAGGTGGAAAAGCTGTTTTAAGTGAAAATTTAAAACACGAAATGCATGAATCCATGATTGAAATGGAAACAGGCATCTGCCAGAATATTCAGGAGGCCAGAGCAGAATTAACGAGTTTAAGAAGACATCTTATCAATACTGCTCATGAACAGGGACTTCGTGTTTCCGGAGGGGGTACACATCCTTTTTCGCATTGGTCTGACAATACGATCACCCAGGGGGAAAGATATGTGAAAATTGTAGATGATATGGGAGATGTAGCCCGGGAAAATCTTATTTTTGGACTTCATGTACACATCGGGATCCCAAATCGTGAAGAAGGAGTGAGAATTCAGAATGTGATGCGCTATTTTCTGCCTCACGTGTATGCTCTTTCTACTAACTCGCCATTTTGGATCGGAAGATATACCGGCTTCAAATCCTACAGACAGGAAATTTTCGTAAAATTTCCGAGAACCGGTATTCCGAGTTATTTTAATTCTCTGGCAGAATTTGACAGCTATGTTGATCTTCTGGTGAAGACCGGAACCATTGACAATGCCAAGAAAATATGGTGGGATCTGCGGGTTCACCCATTCTACCCTACTATTGAATTCAGAATCTGCGATATGCCTTTAAGGATTGACGAAACAGTATGTCTAGCAGCCATCATGCAGAGTTTGGTGGCAAAGATCTATAAGCTGCATCAGCAGAATCTGAGTTTCAGAAGCTACAGAAGGCTGCTGCTGAATGAAAATAAATGGCGTGCTTCCAAAAGTGGTATTGAAGCTCATTTGATTGATTTTGGAAAAGAGGAATCAGTTCCTTATCCATATTTATTAAAAGAACTGCTAGAGTTTATTGATGATGTGGTAGATGATTTGGGGTGCCGTCATGAGGTAGAATATGCCTGGAAAATTCTGGAAAACGGAACCGGAGCAGACCGACAGCTTCAGATCTTTAAGGAAACAGGCGATCTTACAAAAGTTGTAGATTATATGATTTCTGAAACAGAATATGGCATCACCCATGGGGAAACTGCTTCATAATATTTTTGGTAACTTTACAAAAAATATGATGTAATGAAAGATATTCGAATTGCCCTTCTGGACATGAATAACAACCATGTCAATCAAGGCTTTAGAAACATTAAAGAAATTTCTGAAGCTTTTCAGAATAGCTCTGAAGAAAACGTTACCATCAAAACGTTTGATGTAAGGTTTAAAGATGAAATGCCGGAGATTACAGACTTTGATATTTTTATTTCTTCGGGCGGACCGGGAACTCCTCACAGAGAAGGTCTTGCCTGGGAAGACAGATTCGCTGATTTTTTGAATGCTGTTTTTGAGCATAATCAGCATAGTGATGATAAAAAATATCTATTCCTGATCTGTCACTCATTCCAACTGGCAAGCATTCACTGGCAGTTAGGCAATATCTGTAAAAGAAAATCCTACTCTTTCGGCGTAATGCCTGTTCACAAAACAAAGGAAGGCAAAGAAGAGTTTTTATTTAAAAATCTTAAAGATCCATTCTATGCAGTAGACTCCAGAGCCTATCAGTTTATTGAGCCGGATCATGACCGTTTGGAAGAACTTGGAATGACCATAATGGCTATTGAGAAGTTCCGCCCTCATATTAATCTCGAAAGAGCAGTGATGGCTGTTCGTTTCTCAGATGAAATATTCGGAACCCAGTTTCACCCTGAAGCCAACCCAGAGTCTCTGATTGAAAATCTGAAAGATGATAAAAACAGAGAAGCGATGATTGAAAACTTTGGAATGGAAAAATATCTTGAAACGATGGACAGAATAGATGATGAAGATAAAATCATCCTGACCAGAAATCAGATTCTTCCAAAATTCCTTCAGTTTGCAAAAAAAAACATTTTGAAAGAAATTGAGTCTTTGGCTTAGCAAACCACTATTTCTTTCAATTACAATACTGAAATCGGGCAGAAATGCTCGATTTTTTAACATCACAAAAGAAAAAAATATGATCCCAAAATACAGACAACAGTTTAATCAGGAATTTTCACAGGAAAAATATCAGAAGCTTAAAGATATTCTAACCCAAAAAGGAGGTATAGAACCTACTTTCAGAGTTTCAGAAAGTCCTATTTTTCTGACTAAAGAATTTCAAAACAAACTTATTGATGCCAGCGAAAGTATCATCAGCCAGATTAAAGCAATTCCAGCTGAAATTCTTCAGAATGCGATCCCTGAAAACTGCAAAGTGCCCAATGATACAGCCCAGCCTCACTTTTTCACCATCGATTTTGGGGTCTGTAAAAGTGAAAATGGAGAAGTTGAACCCCAGCTTATAGAACTTCAGGCTTTCCCTTCTTTGTATGCTTTTCAAAAGGTATATGAGGAAACTTTCTGTGAGGTTTATCCTTTTCTTTCGGAAATCAGAAATCCTATGCATCCAGAGGATTTCAAAAAATATTTACAGGAGCTGATCGTAGGGGATGAAAATCCTGAAAATGTAATCCTGCTTGAAATCTTCCCGGAAAAACAGAAAACAGCTATTGATTTTGCTTTAACAGAGCAATTATTAGGAATAAAAACAGTCTGCCTGACAAAGGTAAAGAAAACGGGCAAAAAGCTTTATTATGATAACAATGGAAAACTGATAGAAATTAAAAGAATCTACAATAGAGTTATTTTTGATGAGCTGGATCGTATTCCTGATCTTACTACTGAATTTAATTTCCGTGATGAGGTTGATGTAAAGTGGATTACCCATCCGAACTGGTTCTTTAAAATATCAAAGTTTCTTTTACCTTTATTACATCATCAATTCGTCCCGAAAAGCTATTTTCTACATGAGTTTCCGGAACATGAAAATCTTGAAAATTTTGTTTTAAAACCTCTATTTTCATTTGCAGGAAGCGGTGTTAATTTAAATCCGACTCAGGAAATTACAGCTTCTATTGAGGATAAAGAAAATTATATTCTGCAGAGAAAGGTAAACTATGAACCTATTTTTGAAGATATCAATGGTGAATATTCAAAAGCTGAGATCCGTTTGTTGTATATTTGGCGGGAAAATGATGAACATCCTATCCTATTGGAAAATCTTAGCAGAATGACCAAGGCAGCGATGATCAATGTAGATTTCAATAAGAAAGATGCCATCTGGATTGGAAGTTCTAATGCATTTTTTGGATAAAAAAATTTAAAACTAATATACATGAAAGAAAGCTCAGCAACTTTCAAAGAATTTGACAGTAACAACAGGGTAACAAGAAGAAGAGATCTATTACCTGGATGGATAAAATTTTCTTATGGATCTTTTTAATTGGAGGCCCAATAGCCGCTATTTTATTAATCTTAGACCCTTTTCTCAACCATACCAACCTATCTATATATGGAATTAACGCCCATCATCCTTATTCAATGACAGAACTTTTGATATGTTTACTATTTACTTACAAAGGCATTGTGACCTACGACTTTGGTTTGAACAAAAATGCCCCCCAAGCGCTATCATTGATGCAATAATAGGCATTGTCATTTGCTTTATTATGATGGCAATTATCCCTTTTACTATCCCCAATATCAACTTTACACTGAGATTAGAACTTATCCCGTTGCATTTTCACCTTATAAAAATGCAATAAAGAAAATCTGGGAAAATTCTTAACAAACAAAAACCTCCAAAATTCTGGAGGTTTTGTTTTTTCTTATTGTTCTTTCATTAATTCCTGATCTATCATAATCAATTATTTATCAGTACTTCTTTTTCTATTTTTTTTAAAAATCACAATCAGAAAAAGTATAGGAAATTATCGTTAAACCAATACCTGCAAAGGTTTTTAAAACTCCATTAATTGTGATTTATTTCAAAAACAAAAGCTATTTATTGTATATTTGCCGCGGAAAAAAATGATGTGGACACCCTATCTAATTGGGAAATCTTATAGAAAGATCAAAATAGTATGGATAATGTGGATTTCAACAAGAATATTCAATAGGATGGGAGTTCTAAAGTTTTTTTACAAAAGCTAAAATTTAACTATTAGAATGAACAGAAAAACATTTATTCAAAAATCTTTTCATGGAATTTTATATGCAGGATTAGGTAGTACCTTATTATCCTGTATACAAGATAATTTTAATGATGAAATTAATACCTTTAACAATAATGATCAATTAAAAAAGAGATTCAAGCCGATTTATATAATTAGTGAAAATTCTGACATTAAAGGAAGAAAATCAAGATCAGTAAATTTTGACAGAAGAAAAGTTATCCTTATGGAATTTGTAAGTCTTGGATATATTACCTTAAATGAGTCTATCAGTGAAACTAATAAAACCAATAAGAATTTAAAAATAATGAAGTTGAATGATGAGTTTTCATGTGTCCTTTTCAAGGAACCTATCCAAATAAGCCTACCCAATACATTTACAAAACTTAAGTTTCAATATATACATTACAGTGAGCTTAGCGAAAACTTTACAAAAAAAGAAATAATATTTTAAGATGGCTTTTACTATTGGCGAAAAAATTCTGGTACAGGGTGAACATTGTATAGAATGTACTATGTGTGTTCCGGAGTGTCCGGAACAGGCTATAGATGATACTGAAATGTATTTGGATGTAGGTGGATATGTATCTCTTAAGGGGGTAACAATATCAATAAATGTAGAAAAATGTACCGGTTGTGGCGACTGTATTCCAGTCTGTCCCACTTCAGTTTTTTCTTACTTAAATCAACCTAATCCTGATCCTGGAGGCAATAATAATGGAGGAGGTACTGTTGGTGGTGGTAATCAACCCGGAGAGGATGGACAAGATAAAGATCCTTGCTTACAAGCTTCCAAATCCGCTGCTCACGCAACACAATTATCTCAAACTAATGCATTTAATAATGCATTCAACACAATCGGAGGAATGAATGATGGAAAAGAGCACGGTTATGTACTCGGAAGTCAAAATGGAGCGATTGTTTCTACCGACATACAGCATGGAGGTCCGAATAACATGACTTTGAATCATAATTTTGAAAATCCAGTGGGGAGCATACATATCCATCCGGCCAACGATTCACCTCCCTCAGTAGGAGACGTATATTCTCTGATCAATGCTTACAACGGCAATAATACTTATACCACCTATTATGTAATGAATCCCGATGGTACAGTTTATGCTCTGGCAGTAACTGATCCTGCTGCTATGAGCCAATTTCTACAGAACCATCCTTATACACAAATCCCAGGATATGCACCCAATTTTCCACCACCATTATTTGATGAATGGAATGATTTTGATGGAAGCTGGGAAATGTCATTGTCTCATATTCTGGATAAATATGATGCAGGAATGGCTTTATTAAAAAGAGATAATCAGGGGAATTTTAAAAAAATAAAGATTGATACCAAAAAAAATCCTGACGGAACTATTACTAACACTCAAACAACCTGCCCTTAAGTCATGAAAAATACATTTACTTTCATTCTACTGATAACTCTAAGTTTCTTTTATAAAATGAATGCACAGGAAAAAGTATCCTCAAAGCAAACTATAGGGAGATTTGAGGTTAAAAAAAATAATTATATCGGAAAAAAAGTTAAGGACCTATTAAAAGACTTAAAATTGGATATTCAACTGGTTACTTTTGGAGGAGGTTCACCTGAAGCCAATAACTTTATCACAATAAGGTTTATTGATGATATCAGAAATTCTGATAAAAATGCAAAATCGGCCAAAATAACACTTTTCATTAAGGAACATGATAGTACCACTAACAAGTTATTCCAAAGTACTTCCGGCCTCAAAAAAAGAATTAAGAGAGACAATGTAAAATATAAGACCAATGAAGATATTTTAAAAAGATATGAAAATCTTACTATAATAGAAATTTATGCTAATTCTGATAAAAACTAAGTTGGTATTTTCAATATCAGTAGATAAAAGCATCGGCGGAACCAAAGGTTCCGCCGATGCTTTTTATGATTATATATCTTTATAAATTCTTGTTGTCTTCCAGCAGCTCTCTTGCCTGATATTCCTGTACCAGATCAATGGCATTAGAGATCACATCGCTCAAAGCCGTGATAAAAGTTCCTTCTTCAGCCATTCCCATAGCATGCTTTAGGGCTTCAATTTCTTTAGGGATAATTTCATAGCTTACATCTTTGCCTGCTTCATTGATTCCGTCGATAATCAACCCGTTAATTTCTTCCTCGGTTCTTCCACGAAGATGTTTTTCATTTCGGATGATAATATAATCGAACATTCTTCCGGCAATCTTACCACATTCTCTGATATCATTATCTCTTCTGTCTCCCACGCCCGAAATAATACCTATTTTCTTGGTAGATTCAACATTTTTAAGATAATCTTCAATCGCTTCATATCCGGAAGGATTGTGAGCAAAATCGATCAGCACTTTAAAGTTTTTAAACTTAAATACATTCAGTCTTCCCGGAGTCAGCTGAGCACTTGGAATGAAAGTTCTTAAAGAGTTGGAAATATCTTCAATCCCAAATCCATACAGGTAACTGGCTAAACTGGCTGCAAGAACATTTTCAATCATAAATCGGGCCTTTCCTTCCATCGTAATCGGGAAGTCTTTGGCTTTTCCAATTCTGATTTTCCAGTCTCCTTTTTTAATGGTCACAAAACCTTCCTCATAAACGCAGGTGATTCTACCTTCTTTTGCAAACTTAACAATATGGGGATTATTTTCATCCATACTAAAGATCGCAACATTAGAATCAAGATCATTCAGAATTTTCATGGAATATTCATTGTCTGCATTCAGTACACTCCAGCCGCTTTTCTTTACACTGTCCAGTACTACTCTTTTTACTTTGGTAAGGTCTTTCAGGTTATGAACATCATTCATACCCAGGTGATCTTCTTCAATATTGGTAAGAACTCCAATGTCACACTGTGAAAACCCAAGTCCGGAACGTAAAATTCCCCCTCGAGCTGTTTCAAGAACAGCAAATTCAACAGTAGGATCTTTCAAAATAAACTCTGCAGAAAGAGGCCCTGTTGTATCTCCTTTTGTCAGCATCGTATTCTGAATATAGATACCATCTGAAGTAGTGAATCCTACTCTGTAGCCATTACTCTTTACAATATGTGAAATAAGTCTTGTTGTAGTCGTTTTTCCATTGGTTCCCGTTACTGCAATAATCGGAATGGTAAAAGGCTTTCCTTGGGGATAAAGCATATCTACTACCGGTGCGGCTACATTTCTTGGCAAACCTTCACTTGGCGCCAGATGCATTCTGAACCCCGGAGCTGCATTTACTTCTATGATAGCACCTCCGCTTTCTTTCAAAGGCTGCGTCAGGTTTTCTGCCATAATATCAATACCGCAGACATCCAAGCCAATAATTTTGGATATTCTTTCAGCCATTGTAATATTTTCCGGATGTACCATGTCTGTCACATCTATTGACGTTCCTCCGGTTGAAAGATTGGCTGTTGATTTCAGATAGACCACTTCTCCCCTTTGCGGAACTGTTTCAAGTGTATAATGAAGCTTTTCAAGCAACTCTAGTGTGTCCTTATCCACATCAATCTCAGTCAGCACATTTTCATGACCGTAGCCTCTTCTTGGATCCTTGTTTTCTTTTTCAATAAGCTGCAGAAGGTTATGTTCTCCGTCCCCTACTACATGAGCAGGAACCCTTCTTGCTGCCGCCACCATTTTATTATTAATTACCAGCACACGGAAATCATAGCCCGTAATATATTTTTCAACAATTACTTTTTTCGAATATTTCTGAGCATGCTCCAATCCTATTTTAGCAGATTCCCAGTCATTAACATTAATGGAAGATCCTTTTCCGTGATTTCCATCCAAAGGTTTCAGAACTATAGGATAGTGTATCTTTTTGATTACCTGATCCAAACCTTCTTCATCCACTACCAGATCTCCTATAGGAACCGGAATAGCTGCATCATGAAGCATTCTTTTCGTGAGCTCTTTGTTACAGGCAATATCTACAGCAATAGAACTTGTCTTTCCGGTAATTGTAGCCTGAAATCTTTGCTGGTTTACACCATACCCCAGCTGCACAAGGGAATTGGTGCCCAATCTTATCCATGGAATTCTTCTGGAGGCAGCTTCCTCTACAATACTTCCGGTAGATGGTCCCAGACGCACACGCTCCCGGATCTCTTTTAATTTTTGAATACACGCGTTCAAATCATACTCATGACCTTCTATCAATGCAGCAGCGATATTCACTGCTTCTTCAGCGGCATAGATTCCTGCATTTTCTTCAAGATAATTGAATACTACATTGTACACTCCCGGAGTCTTGGTCTCCCGGGTTCTTCCAAACCCTACATCCATCCCCGCCAGGGTCTGAATTTCTAAAGCAATATGCTCAATGACATGCCCCATCCAGGTTCCTGTTTCCACTCTATGGAAAAAACCTCCTCTCACTCCTTCTGAGCATCGGTGGGTAATCAGCGAGGGTATTAATTTTTCAATCCTCTCTCTGAATCCATCGATTTTATTAGTCGGATAATTCTCCATTTCTTCGAGGTCCAGTCTCATTTGTATCAGCTTCTTTCTTCTGACACTCCAGATGTTAGGACCACGTAGTGCCTGAATCTTTTCAATTTTCATAGTCTATTGGCAATTTAACAGTTAATAATAACTACTTTTATAGCCAAAGATAATGCAAAACCCTAAACAAAACCATACCTGGTTTAAAGATTTATTAAAAAAATATTAATTTCTATTAACATTCCTAAACGATTAAAAATCAAGTAAAGATGGCACGAATTTCGCAAAATAATGTTAATTATTTTTTAATTTTGTACCATGACTAAACCTGTTGGAAAATTAATAGTTATTGGAGGGGCTGTAAACAAAGGTAGTTTTGCCGAAACCGATTATGATCAGAATATTGAAAAGAATCTTAATTTTTTTGAGCGTGGGATCTTAAGGAAGATTATTAACGAATCAAAACACAAAGAAGATTCTGTTATTGAAATCGTAACAACCGCTTCCCAGATTCCTCAGATCGTAGGTGCTGAATATAAAAAAGCATTTGAATTTCTGGGTGCTAAAAATGTAAACATCCTTGATATCCATAATCGTGAAGAAGCCAATTCTGATGCAATGGTGGCAAGAGCTAATGCTGCAGATGTAATGATGTTTACCGGTGGAGATCAGTTGAGACTGACTTCTATCCTTGGAGGAACGAGGTTTCACGATACCATCCTGCTAAAATATCAGGAGCAGGATTTCATCTATTCCGGAACTTCTGCAGGGGCTGCTGCTGCTTCTGAAAATATGATCTACCAGGGAAGCAGCTCTGAAGCTCTGTTAAAAGGAGAAATCAAAACAACCCAGGGACTTGGTTTAATAGACAATGTCATTATTGACACTCACTTTGTACAGAGGGGAAGAATTGGGCGTCTTTTCCAGGCTGTTGTGAACAATCCCAGAACATTGGGAATCGGACTTGGGGAAGATACAGGGCTTTTCATTCATAATGACGTGATGACCGCTGTTGGTTCAGGTCTTGTTATTCTGGTAGACGGTAGATTTATTAAAGATACCAACCTTACCAATATCAATCTTGGAGAACCGATCTCTATTGACAACTTAACGGTTCATGTAATGTCTATGAATGATCATTATGATCTTACCACAAAGGTACTGACGATTGAAAACTCACAGTTCAATCCCATTCCTCAGGATAAATAGACCTTTTGTAATTGATAATTGATAATTGATAATTGATAATCAAAAATAATATGGCTTACTATATAGATGGGACTTCGGTTCCATTTTTTTTGTTTAAAATTTAAAGATATAAATATTGAGAATCTATTATTTTCAGGAAATCTAAAAACGTTGGAATAAATTAAAATTTATCAATTAACTTCGTAGAAGAATATCAGTAATCATTTATATTTTATGAAAATTATCATCCATGGTGGCTTTTTCTCTGAAAGTGACCAAAGCCATGAAGTAAAGACAGCAAAACAAAACTCTTTAAAAGAAATTGCTGAAAAAGCATTTAACTATCTTCAGACGCACTCTGCTTTTGACACGGTTGCCTATGCGGTTTCCCTGTTAGAGGACGACCCATTGTACAATGCAGGAATTGGCTCTCAGATTCAAAGTGATGGTATTATCCGTATGAGCGCAGCAATTATGAATGGAGAGACTCAAAAACTAAGTGGCGTAATCAATATTGAGGATGTGAAGAATCCAATATTTGTTGCCAAAGAACTGATAGGAGAAGATGACCGGGTTTTGGGCGGACAAGGCGCAAAAAACTATGCTTCAAAACACGGATTCGAAAATTTCTCTACAGAGCTTCCCCAAAGAAGAAAAGAATACGAAGCCAAACTTAATAATGGAGGAAAAGGAACGGTAGGTTGCGTAGCGCTTGATAAAGACGGTAAATTGGCCGTTGCTACTTCCACAGGCGGAAAGGGTTTTGAGATTCCCGGAAGAATTTCAGATTCTGCCACTGTGGCCGGAAATTATGCCAATGAAGTTTGTGCTGTAAGCTGCACAGGTGTAGGGGAAGACATTGTGAGTAATGCAACGGCTGCAAAAATCGTAACAAGAGTTACAGATGGCATGAGCCTTGAACAGGCTTTTGATAAGACTTTTGATGAACTAAAAGCTATTGACGGATTTGCCGGAGCCATTGCCATTGATAAAAATGGAAATATTTTTCATCAAGACTCCTATCCTACCATGGTTTTCGCCAGTTTTGACGGCAAAAAATTTCAGGCATTCTCTTAAATTTAACAATTTTTTATAACTCTATTCAATTTTTTGGCACGTAATTTACATATGTACTAATAACAAATTTTAATATTAATACCTTAAAAAAATAGAAATCATGGGAAACAAAACAAAAGGCTTATTAGCTTTATTAGGTTTAGGTGCTTTAGCTTATTGGAAATATAAGAATTCAAGCCCTGAAGATCAACAAGCTGTAAAGGATAAACTTAATACAGCAAAAGACAATTTTAATAAATGGGGAAACGACCTTAAAAGTAAAGCTAATGATGTTGCTTCTCAGGTTCAGAGTAAAGTAGACGAAGTGAAAACAAAAGCTGAGGACTCTTTAAACTAAAAAACAGATAGTTTTTTTAACATTCATATATAGAAAAAGGCCATTGTAATTATTACGATGGCCTTTTTTTGATTTTAAATTTTTCTATCATTAAGCTATTAAGCTCAAGCAGATTATTTTTTCTCTGCAATCAGCGCGTAGACCAATGGCATTTTATCTCCAAACTGGGGAATTCTCCATTTTCCATTTTCAAACTCTTCTACATGTCTGAAACATGGATATGGTGACCAGTCAAATTCTTTAAACGTTTCCAGTTTTATTTCCTTTTTAATAAGACTATCGAGAACTTCGGCTAAAGAATGATTCCACATTACATACTCCTGTACAATTGGTGCAGACTGATCTGCATAAGTTCCTTCATAAGTTTCTACAATAGGCTTTTCATTGAAATAATTATAAGTTATTTTCGTGAAATCGTCATCAAACATCCAGACAACCGGATGAAATTCTGCCATAATGAACTTCCCTCCCGACTTTAAGAAATGAGAGATCACTTCTGCCCATTTTTCAAGATCAGGAAGCCAGCCTATTGTTCCGTAGCTGGTATAAATGATATCGAACTTCTGATCCAGTACATTTGGCAGATCATATACATCAGAACATATAAATTCTGTGTCTGTGCCACATTTCTGTGTCAGATCTCTGGCTGTTTCAATTGCTTTATCTGAAAGGTCAACCCCGGTCACTTTAGCTCCCATTCTTGAAAGGGAAATTGAATCCTGACCAAAATGACACTGCAAATGCAAAATATTCTTCCCTTTTACATCTCCCAGAAGCTCAAGCTCTATTGAGTTCAGTGACGTTCTTCCTTTTAAAAATTCATCCACAAAGTAGAAATCTGATTTCAGATGAGGTTCTACCTTGGCATTCCAGGACTTTTTATTTATTTCTAGGTAATTTTCCATTATTTAACTTTTAAGTAATTTAATCTCCCTGAATAATGTAGTTCTCGGTCATTAATTTCTCTCAGCTTTACCAAATACCAATTTAATAAAAACATTTATAGCTGAGCAGGAATGACAAGAGAAGTATACAGGCTGTACGATTTCCAGCCTAAAGTTTCATATAATAATTTACCTTTTTCCGTTGCCACCAAAAAATTATTGAAAATACCTTTTGATAAAGCGATATTCTCCAATTCTTTCATTAAAAAAGAAGCCAGCCCTTTTCTTCTGTGTTGTTCTTCCGTTACAATTCTGTCATAAATTGCCAGATCGTCTATCAAAACCACACGTCCTATTGAAGCTTGTTTACCACCTTCGGCAATAATTTCAACTGTAAATGTTGAGTTATGATGAGTATATTTTACAAGATACCCTTCCGGAAGAGAAACATCAGAAATATTCATAGGATGAAAGCAGTGCATCATATACCCTTGCGGTTGAAGCTCCCACCTTTCAGGTATCTTATCTATGAATTGATGCGGAGGCACGCAGACTTTCAAATAAACCCATGGTTCAGCAATTGATTGGGCAAGCTGAAAAAAATCTTCATTGGATTCAGCAAACACATAGCGCTCTTTTTGCTTTTCATCACCCACCTCTACTTTAAAACCGGATTTGTATTGGGCAGGTAAAGGTAATTCTCTAGATAAAGCCCACGCTGTTATCCATTTTTGAAGTAAACCATTAGAAACTTTATTTTCCATGATCTTTTTATTTGAGGCGTTCCAAAAGTTTCTTTTTTTGCTCGGCAAATTCTGCATCTGTCAAAATACCGTTTTCCCTTAATTTTCCTAATTTCTCCAGCTGTTCAAAAACGTCTTCTGCAGGTTTTTCATTTACTTCCGCAATCTGTTTCTGAGCAGCTGCTGGGGAAGCATTGTAAATTGCTTTTATAATATCATAGAATTTTTCAGCATCTTCCTTATCCATATAGCATTCAAACTCTACTATTCTTTCATCCAGATGCAATCTGATCACCGGAGATCTCGGATCAGCAATAAAACTTACCAATTGGATCGTCTCATTAGGATAATCACTGATTTTGGCAGATCCAAACATTGATTTTGATACAGAAATCATCCTTAAAGATGTTGCTACTAAAACTCCGGCATCTAGTGTATTAATAAACTGCGCATCAGTGATAGCGATAATTTTTTCATCCTCCGGAATCAGATAAGGGAGTTCTTTGATCTCTCCTCTTGTAAAAGCAGAAAGATTTGCATTGAGCTTTTGCAGTTCATATTTTATTTTTCTCTTTCTGCGTTTAAACACTTCATTTGAAATACTTTGAGGTTCAGAAGTTGTCAGTACAGGAAGATTTTGCTCTGTTATTATTAGTGGCTGTACGGGTTCTGTTTTTCCTGTTCTCAACATATCATGAATGTCCTGAATACTGAATTTATTGAGGTTATAAAGCGATTCTTGGTTGATATTGCTTATTTTATCCAGACATTTATTGCATAAAATACCTCCGCCTGAAAGTACATTAGCTCCCAAAAGTGTATCCATGGAGGTTAATTCCGTATTGCACAATGAACAATTATTACTCATTTCTGTTATTATTATTATAATTTATCAAGCAGTTTTTTTTTCTGTTCTGCAAATTCTTCATCCGTTAAAATACCGGATTCCCTTAGTTTGCCTAGTTTTTCAAGCTTATCAAATATAAGAGCCGGGTCTTCCTTTTTCACTGAACTGTTTTGCTGTTTCTGAGTCTGCTGTACAGATTGAACCTGTTGTTGTTGTTGTTGTTGAGAAGTATAAACATTATTTTGTATTGCATCGTAGAAAACTTTTGCTGCACTTCTGCTATACAGTTTAAATTCACCTTTAAATCCTTCTGTAAATAGTTTCAGTTCTGATGAAAGCAAACCACTGCTATGCTGCATAGAAGTAATTTTGCAAAGGGGAAATTCATTTTCAAATACTCCTCCGAAAAACTTTTTATCAACAAAGACTACCCGCCTTTCCGTGGAAACCAAAATTCCTTCAAGATTATTATACAGATATTTTCCTTCCGCAATAGCAATAATTTTCTCACTTTTATCAAGAACATTCACCAGTTCATTTACCTCACTGTTTACAAAGATGCTGAGCTTAGCATTCAAGGCAGCAATCTGATCTTTTATTTCATCAATTCTACTGGGAGCTTCTATGGTAGAATTAAATAGTACAGATTCGGGAATTTCTGTCACTCTACCAGGTACAGGAATTTCTTCTTCTGTTGGTTCTTCCCCCTGTATGCTTTCTTTTACTACAATATCTCTGATTTGTATCAGGCTGTAATTCGTAAGATCAGATACCAGATCTTTATTGATATTGGTCGCTTTATTCAGGCATTTATTGCACAGAGCACCGCCATCTGAGAGCTTATTTTCTCCCAAGAGGGTGTCCATTGACGTTAATGGTGATCCACATAGAGCACAATCCGTGTTCATTCTAATTTTTATGTTTAAAAGTTTTCAGATCAAAACAGAAGATAAACAAAATCTGTTCTGTATATTTTTATCCAAATTACAGATTATGGATATATTTCAGGGCTTTCTCCCCCTTCATTTTCTATATTTTTCAGAGTTTTTATAGTACTTTCCGTTTTTGATAGTGAATAGAAATTTAGAGTTGAGCCAGCAGTTTTTTCTTTTGTTCGGTAAACTCTTCTTCAGTAAGAATTCCCATTTCTCTTAGCTTTCCAAGTTTTTCCAACTGTTCATAGATCGTTCCGGATGATTCTTTTCCAGTATTGAATATATTTTCCTGACTCAGATCCGGAATGGTTTGTGAAAATGCCTCCAATGGTCTTGAATTCTGACTAAATGATTTTTCTGAATAATTGAAATTCTTTTTTAAAATCTCAGCAAATCCTCTTCCATCGTTTTTATTATGAAGCTTAAATTCTGAGGCACCTGCATTTGTATTAATCTTTAGTACCGAATACAAAAGGTGCTCGATATGATCAATAGAAGAAATGCTTTGGAGAGAGAATTCATTTTTTGCTATGCCTCCCAGAAATTTTTTATCAACGAAAGCGATTCTTTTCTGCGTTGAAAAAATAATCCCTTCTCTCTTACTTTGAAGATCTATTCCTTCAGCAATGGCAAAAAGCTTCTCGTCTCTGTCTAAAATATTAGCCAGCTCATTCACCTCTTCATCTGCAATGACGCTGAGTCTTGCATTAAGGGTTACAATCTGATCTTTGATTTCGTCCAGTCTGGAAGGAGCATCATATTGGTAATAACTTCCGGTGTACTGGTGGCCATCAGGACTTTGACTTGCATCTATTTTACTTTTAAGAAACATTCCGGTAATTTCCGCGAAATAAAACTGATCGAGATTATTGATAAGGTCTCTGTTGATATTAACAGCTTTCGTAAAGCATCCGGCACATAGATAACCGCCGTCCGCAAGTTTATTTTTACCTACGAGCGTATCTGTTGCTGTAAGTGGTGTTCCACACAATGCGCAAATAGTGTTCATTTGGTTTTTATGTTTAAAAGTTTTTTAGTGAATACAGAGCTTATTTTTAACTCTGTTTTAATAATACTGATCCAAATTACAAATTCTAAACCGATTTTAAAGATCAAAAATATTTAAATCTTCTGATTCTTCAAACTTACTTTTCTTTTATCTCTTAATTCTAAACCTGTTTGATATTAACAAAAACAGATCCCTTATAGAGATCTGTTGTATAGTATTCAATTATTATTCGGTTTAGAATTACTTGTACGGATTGACAGTCGTAATTCTAACATTGGGTATTGTTCTTTTTAGCTTGGCTAATTCTTCAGGAGAAATTTTATTACCCCAAAAACTTAAACTTTTTAAATGTTTAAGTTTATCAATTCCGGGAGGCAGGCTTTCAATCTGGCAATCCGAAAGATCTACAGATTCTAAATTTGGTATATTATAGAGTTCTGAAAGAGCTTTTGATGTTATTTTACTTTTGGTAGCAAAAAAATACTTGAGTTTGCTCATTTTTTCAATTCCCGGAGGAAAAGATTCAATTACATTTTCATTATAATCTATTCTTTCTAAATTTTCAACACCATATAATGCTGAAGGGAATATTTTAAAGTTATTTTTACTTATATCTATAGATATCAAATTCTTAAGCTTTGAAAAACCAGCAGGAAGATTTTCCAAATAATTCTCTCCCAGATTAAGAATTTTAAGACTTTCCATTCCCCCAATTTCTTCTGGGATACTTTTCAACATATTTTTTGTGGCAAAAAAATTCTCCAGTTTTTTCAGATTTTTAATGCTTTTAGGAAGACTCAAAGGCTGAAAATAAAATTCTTTTCCGTTAACAAAAGCCATTTTATATTCTCTATTAAAAAGATTCAAGGATTTTAAATTCCCTAAATTCCCAAGATCTTCCGGATAACTTTCCAAGTATGGGCACAGTAAGCTAAGCTTTTCCAGATTTTTAAGTTTTAAAAACGGAGAAGGGAATTTTTTAATATAATTGGAATAGATTGTTATTTCCTTCAGATTTTGCAACTCTGCAAAGCCATTGGGAAAAACAGCAACACCCGTTCCACCGCTCATGCTGAAAGTTTCAAGATTCTTTAATTTTTTTATTTCTTCCGGAATATGAGTAAAATCTTCTTCACATGCAATATTTAAGTATTTAACATTCCAGCTTAAAATCTGTTTGGGAAACACTTTTATATTAATGATATTGACTCTTTCACTTTCTTTAGAAAAATCAATTTTATCCACAGGAGGTAGTTTCATAGCTTCCTGTTGTGAATACAGCAAAGCTCCCGAGCATATTAAAATAGTAACTAAGATCTTTTTCATTGAGTGATATTTCCTAAGAATTCCTCTAAAGAAACCGTTGTCTTTTCTCCTGCTTCAAGATCTTTAAAAGTAACGGTGTTATTTTTAAGTTCTTCTTCACCCAAAAAAACCACTTTCTTTATTCCTTTCTTTTCTGCGTACGTAAATTGCTTATTGATTTTTGCATTTTCAGGATATAACTCTGCGGAGATTCCTTTTGCTCTTACCTGCATGATCAGCTTCAAAGCTTCTGTCATTTCCTCACCTCCAGAATTAGCAAACAGGTATTCTATTTTAGAAGATGCTTCTTCAGGGAAAAGATTCAATTCTTCCATGACCAGATAAATTCTGTCCAGGCCGAAGGAAATTCCAATTCCCGGAATATTTTTAACACCAAATACCTCAGTAAGGTTATCATATCTACCACCGCCACCAATGGAACCCATAGCAACTTCATCTGCTTTCACTTCGAAAATAGCTCCTGTATAATAATCCAGTCCTCTTGCCAAGGTAATATTAAATACAAGGTTTTGCATATCCACACCAAGGTTCAGAGATTGTGTAAGAACATATTCAAGTTCTTCTACTCCTTTAAGGCCGATCTCATTTCCTGCAAATTTTTCTTTCAGCTGAAGAAGGTTTTCCAGCGCATCGTCTGACTGGCTGAATAGGAAATCCAGTTTATCAATAGATTCCTGAGCAATTTCTCTTTCCAGTAATTCTTGTACAACTCCTTCTTTTCCGATCTTATCCAGTTTATCTAATGCTACCGTAAAGTCTATCAGTTTATCTGTGATTCCAGCATATTCTGCCAATCCGGAAAGAATCTTTCTATTGTTCATATGAATGGTTACCGGAACTTTCAGATCTGCAAAAGATTTCAGATACAACTGAACCAGCTCTACTTCCTGCAATAAGCTCTCACTTCCTACAACATCCGCATCACATTGATAAAACTCTCTGTATCTTCCCTTCTGAGGTCTGTCTGCTCTCCAAACAGGTTGTATCTGAGAACGCTTGAATGGGAAAGTCAGTTTTCCATGATTCATTGCTACAAATCTTGCAAAAGGTACCGTAAGGTCATAACGAAGGGCTTTGTCTGTAAGATTTTCTGAGCTAAAAGGTTTATCTAATGCCCGTTGAAAATCCTGAAGCATTAAAGTCTTTTTATCTTCTTTTGCTTCGTTAATACTTGAATTTAAAATTTTAAAAATCAGACGATCTCCTTCTTCTCCGTATTTTCCTGTCAACGTAGAAAGATTTTCAAAACTTGGAGTTTCCAATGGCTGAAACCCGAATAACTCAAAATTATTCTGTAAAATACTAATGATATATTTTCTTCTGGAAACTTCCTGTGCTGTAAAATCTCTTGTTCCTTTTGCTAAACTTGGCTTCATTTCTTGTATGTCATTTTGATAGATGCAAAAGTACACAATTGAACGGAATTTTACACAGCATAGCAAAGCTGAAGAAGCAAACTTCCTCAGCTTTTGTTTTTGAGTTATCATTTATTCCAAAAAAATCAGATACTTTCTAAAATCTCCAGTATTTCTTCACCATAATTTTCAATCTTATGTTTTCCGAATCCTTTGATCTCCAGCAATTCTTCCTTTTTAGCAGGTCTATACCTCGCTACAGACAATAATTCCTTATTACTCGCTATAAAATAAGTAGGGAGATTTTGTTCCCGTGCTTTCTCTGATCTCCAAAGCTTCAAAGCATCCAAAACCTTTTCCTCATCAGCATTTAAGGAATCATACTCTGCAGAATATTTAACTGCCTTTGGTTCTTTCACTGTATTTTTTGTAAGTTTTACATCTTCAAAATACAATATTACAGACCAATAACGTTCTTCACTTACAAAAGCTGTTTCTACTTTCATAATTTCGTGTTCTTCCAGAAAACTATCCAGCATTTTCTGATCTTTGAAGAGAAATTCTTCGGGAAGCCTGATTTTAAAAACTTTTACTTTCATCATTTGCTTTTTTAGAATTATTTGCCTCCCAAAAGAAGAATTTCATCTACACGGATCTCCGTGATATATCGTTTAATTCCGTCTTTATCATCGTATGATCTGTACGTAAGCTTTCCTTCAATAGCAATTTCTTTTCCTTTGGAAACATATTTCTCAAAGATCTCTGCAGTTTTCCCGAAGGCAATCAGATTGTGCCATTGTGTTTCTTCTACTTTATCGCCTTTAGCATTCGTGTAATGATCACTGGTGGCTAAAGAGACACTTGCTTTCACGTTTCCGTTTTCGAAGTTTACCATTTCAACTTCTTTACCTGTGTAACCTATTAATGTTACTTTGTTTCTTAGTGACATAACTTTTAGATTTTAAATATTAATAATTCAGATAAGAGACGTTCACTGTGTTTCTCAAATCTCTGTTACAAAGATTGTGACTCTCACGCATTATAACCGGTGATAAACTACTTAAATTCGTTTGTAGTCGTTTGTAACCGGATATAATCGCCGAAGAAATTTTATTGAGGTTATAAAAAATAAATAAATAGGCCTATTAGATTAAAAAAAAGACATCATAATTATCGTCTTGTAAAATAAATTTAAATGCTATCCAAGAACATTAAAACCTTATTTATTATAGAAGAATTTTACTGTATAATTTAATTTTTTTTTTGCAAATTTGTAAAAACGTCTAATATGCAAAAAGAAAAACTCCGTACAGTAAGAAAAAGAAAAGGCTACACCCAGCAGCAAATGGCTGATGTAATCCCAACTGACGTTTCCAACTATAGCAGGAAAGAAAGTGGTGTTGTATCTGTAACACAGGCAGAATGGACCAAACTTGCCAGTTTTTTAGAAGTTCCTGTTGAGGAAATTTATGAAGAGGATGAAGCAAAAGTTATTATAGAGAATCCTGTGTTTAATGACAGCCCTGGTGCAAACATTGGTAATAGTGGTTTTTCTGCCAACAATATGGGGTATATCAATAATGAATTAAGCATAGAGATCATTAAAACGATGCAGGAATATATTGTTTTGCTGAAAGAGGAAATCAGCAGACTGAAAAAGTAGAAAACGAAAGGAGAAATTTTCAGTATCAGCAATTGGTGCAAAAAACATATACCAATCAGAGTAGAATTCTTCTATTCTGATTTTTTATTGACACCGAATGCCATGAGATTTTTTGAAAATAACGAAATGAAAATATGAAGAAGCTAGAAATTAAAAAGAATATCCAAAAGGATGAGGATAAAAATCTTTCTTTCAGGGTTTTTGATTTAACAAAAGAATACTTGAAGGATTATTTCAAACCTCACAAAAAAGATCATTTCCTGATTATCGCCATTGAAAGCGGAACACTACAGCTTCATATTGAAGACAAAATTCATTTTTTGAAACCCGGAAAAATATCGGTAGTATTTCCGGAGCAGGTGCATTTTATTTCTGATATAAGTGAAGACCTGAAAGGAAAAATCATTTTGTTTGAAGAAATATTATTCTGTTCAGATATTTTGAAAAATGAACTGAGTACTTACAATGTAAATCTTTCTACACAACTTCACTGCACCATTTTATCTTCAGAAGATTTTCAGCAAAGTTTGTATACAATTTCTATCATCAAGGAAATTTATCAGAATCCAAGCCTTATTAAAAAGGAACAGGCAAGATTTCAAATTAAGATTTTTCTGCTAGGCCTGATAGAATCTGTTCACGGGCTGCATCCTATTTTATATAAAGAAACAACTGATAAGCCGATCTATGTGCGATTTAAAAAATTATTAAATGAGCATTATAAACAATACAGAACGGTACAATACTATGCTGATGAACTGGCCATTACTACAAAGAAATTAAATTCCATCACGAAGAAACATTGTGGAGAAACAGCTATACAGGCTATTCATAACCGGATTTTAATAGAAATAAAACGTCAGTTGATGTTTTCTGATCTCTCTCACAAGGAAATTGCTTTTGACCTCGGTTTCAATTCTCCTTCTGCTCTCAACAAATTTGTAAAAGCAAAACTGAAAGAAACTCCTACCGAACTTCAGCAGGAATTGGCGCAAATGTATAACACATAATCCTGTTTGTATAACATCTTCCATTCGGGCTTATCTAATTTTGTCTCATTAAAAATCAAGTAAAAAAATGAGCAAATTATTTATAGCAGGAGAAGTTTTCCACGGTGCAGGAAGTCTTTCGGAGTTAGCGAATATTAAAGGTAGAAAAGCGGTAATCGTAACTGGAGGAAGTTCTATGAGAAAGAGCGGAACTCTGGATAAAGCTGTTGCTTACCTTACTGAAGCCGGGATCGAAACCCAGATTTTCGAAGGTGTGGAAGAAGATCCATCTTCTGCAACCTGCCTGAAAGGGGCTGAACTTATCCAATCATTTGAACCGGACTGGATTATTGGCTTAGGAGGCTGCTCAGCGATTGATGCTGCAAAAATCATGTGGGTGTTTTATGAATATCCTCATGCCGATTTTGATGCAATGATCAAACCTTTCACAGTTCCGGTTTTAAGAAATAAAGCAAAATTTATCGCCATTCCATCTACGAGTGGAACAGGAACTGAAACAACAGGCCTTGCCGTGATTACAGACAGAGAGAAAGGGGTAAAATATCCTATCGTTTCTTATGAATTAACACCGGATATTGCTATTGTGGATGGAGAGATCTGCGCTTCAATGCCAGCTCACGTGACTTCAAATACAGGTCTTGATGCGTTGACTCACTGTGTAGAAGCTTATGTTTCTAATATAAACAACAATATTGCAGATGCTCTTTCAAAAGGCGGTCTGGAGATTGTTTTTAATAATTTAAAAGAAGCTGTAGAAAATCCCACCAATATCACTGCCCGTCAGAATATGCATGATGCTTCTTTTATGGCAGGTTTAGCATTTAATAATGCATGGCTGGGAATTGTACATTCATTGTCTCACCAGGTTGGAGCCTTATACGGAATCCCTCATGGAGCTTCTAATGCGATTTTCCTTCCTAATGTTATCCGTTATAATGCACAGGCCACAGAACGTTTTCCTGATTTAGCCAAGGTTATCGGTAGAGAAACAGCAGAAGATCTGGCTCAGGCAATTGAAACGTTACGCTCTGAAGTTAACAATCAATCTGCAATAAAAGAGTTTGGAATTTCAAGAGAAGATTGGGATAAAAACCTTGACTACATCACAAAAAATGCGCTGGCAGATCCTTGTACGGGTTTCAACCCTAGAGTTCCATCGTTAGACGAATTGAAAGCCATTTATAATGCTTGTTATGAAGGTTTTGTTTACACAGAAGAACTGGTTGCAGGATAATTTACATTTAAATTTCAGCACTGATATAAAACAGAAAGTCAAATTGACTTTCTGTTTTTATATTTTAAATCCATAAGCCAAAAAAAATGTCCTGGATGAGAATCTTATCAGTAAAAATATCTAAATTCGTATGTACTTTTTAACTTTTAATAAAACCGGCTATGAAGAACTTCTTTAAAATCATAGTAAATTGTGGATTATTTGTAATGTGTCCTACGCTTTTTCATGCACAGAAAAACATCTATGCTAAAGCTCCTCAGGCCCAGTTTGATCTGACAGGTTTTAATCTTCAGCTTCCGGTTCCGAAAAACAATTCTATCGCCATTATCAAAGGTTCTGAAATAGCCCAATTCTCATCAGAAAATTTCTACTATTCCAGTGAGGATAAAAGTATCCGTTTCTTTTGTTCTTCGGATGGACAAGCAACCAAAGGGTCTCATTATCCCAGAACGGAATTACGCCAAACTGATGAATGGCATTTTGAAAACAAGCATACTTTGCATGTAAAAATGTCTGTTTTGAAACAACCTAGCTCCGGAAAGATTATTATCGGGCAGATTCACGGAAGTTCAAAAGGTACAGAAGCAGTAAAACTGTGGTGGAACAACGGTGAGTTACAGGCAGGTTTCAAAAAAGAGGTTAATGGTAAAGAAGATCGTGTCACTCTTTTGAAAGATGTTCCCTTAGGACAGGCTTTTGAATACAGTATTCAACAGCATGGTTTAGATGTTCAGGTAAAAATCAATCAGCAAACTACTAATTATACGCTGGGAGACAGCTGGAAATCAGAAGCCGTTTATTTTAAAGCAGGAAATTATCTGCAGGATAATAAAATTCCGGTATCATCAGGATTAGTCGCCATTTATGATATTAAAATATTTTAATATCTTTTTCTGTAAATCACTGGGAAAACTAAGACACTGTTCACGATAAATGATACAACCTGTGTCTTAATTTTCTACATAATCATCTTCCAAAATATTTTTCATCTATTTCTCTACAGATATTGAAGTGAAATTATTGGGGAAATTATTCATTATCAAAGGAATAAGCATTCCCATATATTGAGCTTCCACCTGAGAGCTTTCTTTATCAGTAAAGTAAAATAAAACTCTATTTGAATCTGACTGGGCATAAACTACAAACTTCGCTTTATCTTTATAGTTTTTGGATTTATGAGTAAATACCGGTCGGGTTGTCCCTACATTTGTTTTGTAATCATCAATGTATAGCCATATACTTTCATCACTTTTCAGATAATTTTCTATAGCATCCCTAAGCTTTACAGGATTATCTGAATGAACCAATAATTTCATTATTTATTTTTTAATATTTATAAATTGCAATATATATTTATTTTCAAAGACCTTATTACGGGTTTCCGTACATCAAATAAAAAGTAAATGTGTAAAAGTTTCTGATACCCAATACTATCCATTTACAAACGGATAATTCCGTATCTTTGAATTAAAATAATAAATAAAGAAGACTACATGAAGAAGACTATAAAAAGGACATTCAGAGTCTCAAAGTATGTGATCTATAAAGAAACGCTTGTTGATTATAAGGAGCATTTCTGGTCATTTTTGGGCGCATTTTTCGGGATCGGGATTATTGCATTTATCCAGTCCCATTCTCTGGCACAGACAGAAAATATATTTCTGATCGGTTCTTTCGGAGCATCCAGTGTCCTTATTTACGGAGCTATTCAGAGCCCTCTGGCTCAACCCAGAAACCTGATAGGAGGACACGTACTTTCCGCTATTGTGGGCGTTACGGTTTATAAGATTGTCCCGGATATCATCTGGCTTACTGCACCGCTAGCCGTTGCTTTTTCTATTGTGCTGATGCAATATACAAAAACCCTTCATCCACCAGGTGGTGCTACAGCATTAATCGCTGTAAGTTCTACCGGTAAAATTCCGGAATTGGGATATTGGTATGTTATCTCCCCTGTTCTTTCGGGGTGTATTATCCTGCTTCTTGTGGCTTTATTTTTCAACAATATAACGCCCAACAGGAGCTACCCTTCCCACAACAGTTTTAAGAGGCTGCTGAAAAAAAGACATACCCACCACACAAAATAAGTACATTATGAACTGCCTTGAATGTGGCGAAAAAATAATCGGAAGGTCTGATAAAAAGTTCTGTAATGATGCCTGCCGAAACGCCTACAACAATAAACAGAATAAAGATTCTACGAATCTGATGCGGAATGTCAACAACAAACTCCGAAAAAATTACCGTATTCTTATGGATATTAATATTGACGGGAAAACAAAAGTTGCAAAATCCAGGCTGGATGGTCTGGGTTTTGATTTTGATTATTTCACCAATCTGAAAGTTTATAAAAATGGTTCTGAATACAAATTTATTTATGATTATGGCTATAAACTTCTGGAAGATGATTTTATTCTGATTGTAAAAAGCCAGACATAATAAAGCCTGCATCCCATTAAATGGACTACTATGAAAGAAATTGTTCTCATCACCGGAGCCAGTGGCATGATTGCCAGGCAGCTGGCAAAAAAGATAGAAAAAGAATATGAACTCAGGTTTCTAACCAGAAAAAAGGAACATTCTAATGAGTATGAATGGGATATCAGAAAAGGAACTATTGATGAAGCTGCTTTGGACAACGTTTCTCATATCATTCACCTGGCCGGTGCCAATATCTCAGAAAAGCGCTGGACAGAGGAAAGGAAAAAAGAACTGATTTCCAGCAGAATTGATTCAGCAGCATTACTTCGAACTGCATTAAAGAAAAATAAGATTAAACTTAAATCTTTTATTTCAGCTTCCGGAATTAATTTTTACGGTACAGAAACTACCGAAAAAATTTTCACAGAAAACGATCCGCCGGGAAATGACTTTTTGAGTGAAGTTGTTGTTCTGTGGGAAAAGGCTGCCGATGATTTTAAAGAACAGAATCTTGCTGAAAGAGTTGTTAAAATAAGAACAGCGGTTGTTCTTTCTGAAAAAGAGGGTGCATTAAAGAAAATGGTTCCTCCTATTCAATATTATATTGGTTCTCCATTAGGAAGCGGCAAGCAATATATGCCATGGATTCATATTGAGGATATCTGCTCCATATATGAACTGTCTTTAAAAAACTCACTGCTTGATGGTGCTTATAATGCTGTTTCGCCACAACATGCTACTAATAAGGGTTTGACTGAAAAAATTGCTGAAGTACTCAACAAGCCTTTATGGATGCCTAATGTTCCCGCATTTATTTTAAAATTGATATTTGGAGAACTGGCTAGTGCTATATTGGAAGGCTCAAGGGCTTCTTCAAAGAAAATTCGGGAGACAGGATTTCAATTTCAGTTTCCGGATTTGAAGGAAGCACTTGATAATTTATTAAATAATGAAAAATAATTTAATATTATGAAAAAACGATTCATGTTTATTCTTCTTCTAATGCTTTCTGTTTCCGTTTTTGGGCAGAAAAGCGGAGTATTAAATTCAAAGGAGAAAGCTCTTACCGAGCAGTACAAAAATGAATATAAAAAGAAAAACTATAAAAAATTTGCAGGAAAAATCACTGTAAAAGATAATCTGGTAATGTTTGATGATAAGATTATTTACTACGATAAAAGTGATAATCAGACAAAAATACTGCTTCAGGAAGGTATTATCTATCCACAGCTTTTAACTGATTATCAAATGGACAAATTCCTCACGGATACCACTGACAAAATGCAGAGGAAATTTTTCAAACTTCAAAAAGATCCCCGAGCTTCTTTTGATGTTTCCAATATGACAATAAACGATACTCATTATCTGAGTTTTCTAAGTTCAGATCCCAAAGTGAAAGTATTCAATCTCATTTGTAAAGATGGCAGATCGCCAGGAACTACCACGTATCTGATAGAACTCACCAATAAAAATGCTGCCGCTGGGACTTCTGTGGAAGATTTCATCAGAAACTCCAAGCTCACTTTCATTCTAAAGAACCATTAATTTTTTGAGTTTTAAAAAATCATCACAAATAAATCCCAAAATTTAGAAATTGTTACAAAACAATTTCAATATATCATGGAAAAAACTCTTATGCAAAACAGTAAAATAAAAATATTAAAAACGGAAATTCTTTCTGACAACTGGTACACTTTAAATAAAGTGACTTATGATATTCTAAAAAACGACGGAACTACAGAAACCCAAAGCAGAGAAGCTTATGACCGTGGAAACGGAGCAGTTATTCTACTTTATAACAAAGTTTCTAATACCGTTATCCTGACCAGACAATTCAGACTACCTACTTATATCAATGGAAATTCTACAGGAATGCTGATTGAAGCCTGTGCGGGACTTTTGGACAATGACAATCCCGAAGACTGCATCAAACGGGAAACAGAGGAAGAAACAGGTTATAAAATCTCAAAAGTAGAAAAAGTATTTGAGGCATATATGTCCCCCGGATCTGTAACCGAGATTCTTCACTTCTTTATTGCAGAATATTCAAATGAAATGAAAATTGCTGATGGCGGCGGTCTGCAAGAAGAAGGTGAGAATATTGAAGTTTTAGAACTTCCTTTTAATCAGGCACTTTCTATGATAGATAACGGAGAAATCATGGATGCCAAAACAATTATGCTGCTGCAATATCTAAGACTTAAAAATATTATATAGTTTTGAACTAACTCTACAAGAAAGAAATTCCCATATAGTCTATAATAATTACTTTTAAAATGATACAGGACCACATTACCGTCAAAAACCGTTATAAAGATTTCATTAAAAAAATCAGTGAAACAGAAACCGTATATGCCTTAAAGGATGAAAGTGGATATGCTACATCCTACTCCAGCGAGATAGAATATGAAGATGGCGAACCTGCAAAGATCGTTTGTTTCTGGTCTGATGCTGCAAGAGCAAAGTCATGTGTTGAGCAGGAATGGGATCATTATGAGGTATCCCCTGTCGGCCTGACAGAATTTATAGAAAACTGGTGTTTAGGAATGAACAATGACGGGTTTATCGTTGGAACCAATTTTGACAGCAACCTTATTGGTTATGAAGCAGAGCCTCTCGAAGTTATTCTTGACAGTATTGAAGAACTTAGGAATACAGGAAAATCTCTGGAACTAAGAAAATTTGAAAACATGGATGACCTTGAAAACCAAATCAAAGAAATTTTGAAAGATTAGTTTACAATATTGCAATGAAAAAGTCTTTGGGAATAAAAATCGTCACAGTAATAGCTTTATTTTCAGTTATGATTTTCAGTATTCTGATGCTGAAGACGATTTCCCAATATACTTCTTTTGAAAAAAATATAGGTTTTCTACTCTTTAAGCAACAAGTAGTCAGCAATCCGTATTGGATGTTTTTTTTCTATGTCCATATTTTTTCAATAACGCTTTGCCTTTTGGCAGGGCTCACTCAGTTTTCGAATCAGTTCTTAACTGAAAACAGAAAGCTTCATAAGATCATTGGCAAAATGTATGTTTACAATATCCTCATCATTAATGTTCCTGCCTGCTTTGTTCTGGCCCTCTTTTCGAATGGAGGACTCACCGGAATCACAGGTTTTCTGATACAGGATTTCCTTTGGGCCTATCTGACAGTAGCAGCAGTGCTTTCCATCAAAAAAGGAAATATAACGAGGCACAGGAATTACATGATTTTAAGTTATGCTGTCACTACAACCGCTATCACCTTCAGAATTATTAAGAATCTTTTTTACAATGAAAAGCTTTATAATTATGAACTTTTCTATGGTTTGAATGTATGGATGGCCCTTTTCATTAATCTTATCATTGCTTATTTAATTCTTAAAAGAAACTCTGCTCTATCGATCAATAGCAACGGTTTTAAAACAAATATAAAGACTGATAACCAATATCAAAAGAAATGATCCGATGAATATTGTCGTATTTAAAAGCACTTTATATCTATGTTTATGGGTCCATTGATTAAAAAGACGCATTACCAGATAGGACATCCCTGCAAAAAGAGCAAGAATAAACAGGAAAAAGAGAGGAGAAAAATATAAATCCAGTCGAAAATCATATAATTAATTGAGGTAATAAGTATTATTTAAAATGTCTCTTATCGGGAAAAATTAACATTGGCAAAGAAAATATAAAGACTGAGAAATGATATCAGAAAAAATGATCCGATGAATAATAAGGTATTAAAAAGTACTTCATATTTACTTTTCTTCGTCCATCGCGTACAAAAACGCATGATCAAATAAGAAATTACTCCAAAAACGACAATAACAAAGAGTAGGAAAAAAAATATCATAGGTATTAATTTATGTAAATCTATTATTTTTAATATAAAAAAACAATTATTGCTTCTATAGAAGATTCTTAATTAGTTTTATTTTTGAAAGGAAACAGTGTTTAAAATAAAAAGTAAATTATGGAAATAAAAAATCTGGATCATCTTGTCTTAACCGTAGCCGATATCAACACAACTATTGAATTTTATACCCAAATCATGGGATTTGAAGTGGTTACCTTCGGGGATAACAGAAAAGCTTTGATTTTTGGAAATCAAAAAATTAATCTCCATCAGAA